>NZ_JBQQCN010000017.1:0-94841 GCF_052246795.1 Halobacillus sp. K22
TCACTATTGGCAACGTATGGGTTTGAAATCATTGAATGCACGTTGAATTTTATGAAACCGCCGTATACGGAACCGTACGTACGGTGGTGTGAGAGGACGGAGGTTAGTCACCTCCTCCTACTCGATTTAAAAAGGATCTAATATATCAACATCATATTTGTTACATATAAGCTCCCATTACTTGAAGACTCAGTTTCGAGACAACTGGGTTATGAGGAAGGTCCTTCAGGGGACTATTTCGCTTTCCGCGGGCATGTGCTGAGCCTCCTCCGGGGTCTCACCGATCATGTTCATCCCGCAGGACCTTCACTCTAACCCAATATCTCGATATCGAGTCTTCCACAATCCGGCCCGATACTGGAATAATGTTTTAATAACAAGGCTGCTATTACATGTATTCAAGCTTTTGAAGAAAATATCTCAGTTTGAAAGTTTTAACAGATGAATGATGGGGTACTAGTTAAATGGAGTTTATAAGAAGTGTTTTTTTATAATCATTTTAAGGAGGAACCTTAATGAGCGATAAGAAAAAGGTAGATAAGCAAAGTAAAGACGAGCAGTTGGAGCACTATCGCAGAGACGATTCAGGTAAGCACCTTACCACAAACCAGGGTCTGAAAATGTCAGAGGACGAGTTTTCCCTGAAAGCTGGAGAACGTGGTCCGACATTGATGGAAGATTTCCACTTCCGTGAAAAGATGACGCACTTTGACCATGAGCGTATTCCTGAACGTGTGGTGCACGCAAGAGGATTCGCTGCCCATGGTGAATTTGAACTTTATAAATCTCTTGAAAAATATACAAAAGCAGATTTCCTAACGGATACCTCTAAGAAAACCCCTGTATTCACCAGATTTTCTACAGTAGCTGGTAATCGCGGTTCTTCTGAAACGGTACGCGATGCTCGCGGTTTCGCTACTAAATTCTATACTGAAGAAGGAAACTATGATCTGGTTGGTAACAATATACCTGTGTTTTTCATTCAGGATGCTATTAAATTCCCTGATTTAGTTCATGCACTGAAACCTGAACCTCATAATGAAATGCCTCAGGCGGCATCAGCTCATGATACTTTCTGGGATTTCGTAGCGAATAACCAGGAATCAGCTCATATGGTGATGTGGGCGATGTCTGACCGTGCCATTCCTAGAAGCTTCCGTATGATGGAAGGATTCGGAGTACATACGTTCCGGTTGGTAAACGCGGAAGGTAAAACCCATTTCGTTAAATTCCATTGGAAACCGGTGCTGGGTACTCACTCCTTAGTATGGGATGAAGCCCAAAAGATTTCTGGTAAGGACGCAGACTTCCACCGCGGAGATCTTTACAGCTCCATAGAAAATGGAGATTATCCGGAATACGAGCTTGGACTGCAAATTATCCCAGAAGAAGATGAGGATAAGTTCGAATTTGATGTACTGGATCCGACTAAGATTTGGCCAGAAGAAGATGTACCGGTTGAAATCGTTGGTAAATTAACATTAAACCGTAATGTGGATAACGTCTTTGCTGAGACAGAGCAAGTGGCTTTCCATCCCGGTCATGTCGTACCGGGCATTGATTTCACAAACGATCCACTGCTTCAAGGTCGTTTATTCTCCTATACGGATACTCAGTTAATCCGCCTTGGAGGGCCAAACTTCCATGAGCTTCCGATTAACCGTCCAGTCTGCCCATTCTTTAACAACCAGAGAGATGGATATGGACGTCAGACGATTAATACGGGGCAGGTCAGCTATCACAAAAACTCCCTTGCTCAGAATACGCCGGAGCCTGCAGCGCCGGAAGAAGGCGGTTATGAGCACTATCAGGAGAAAGTAGAAGGGCGTAAAATACGCGCACGAAGTGTCAGCTTTAAAGACCATTTCTCTCAAGCTACGCTATTCTGGAACAGTATGAGCGAACCTGAGAAAAATCATTTGATTCAAGCCTTCAGTTTCGAGCTGGGTAAACTTGAAAGTGATTCAGTAAGAAAGCAAGTGATTGAAATGTTCTCTAATGTCAGCCTTGATCTTGTTCAAGGAGTTGCCAAAAACATCGGTCTCACTCCACCAGAACATGGCGGATCCGATGTAACCAAATCCTCTCCAGCTCTGAGTCAGCAAAATACCGTATTCAAACCGGACACTCGCGTAGTCGGTGTCATTGTAGCTGACAACTTTGCCGGCACAGAGGTGACGAACGTCCTAGAAGGATTGGCCGATAAAGGTATTTCGCCAGTTGTTATCAGCAGCCATCAGGGTACTCTGAAGGGCACAGATGGCACTGAGCTTACCGTTGATCACACTTTCACCACAGTGGACCCTGTGCTGGTTGATGCGGTTTACGTTGCAGGAGGCGGCGAGCAGGATAAGGCATTCAGGAAGAAAGTATCTTATTACCTAAACGAAGCCTTCACGCACTTCAAGCCGGTCGGTGCTACGCATGAAGGGATCCAACTATTGAAAGATAATGAGTTGTTGGATGAATCCGGCGTTGTGGCAGAAGAAAACGGAATTGAGTTCGTAAGCAAATTTACGGAAGCCGTTGCAGCTCACCGCCACTGGGATCGTCAGGTGCTATAAGTATTAGATGTAAAAGACTGACCTCTCAAGGTCAGTCTTTTTTTACTATAATAAAAATAAGCAGAATGTATCGTTTCAACTTGTCCAAAATAAGGAATGGTACTGTATATAATCCAAAAGTGAAGAGGTGGTCGCGTGTTACGTACGATTCTAATGATTATTGGTTTGATCGTTGTTATTGGCTTTATCATTTCCTTGCTATAATTTAATTAAATTACTAATTCATCAAACTCACCTTTTTTAAGGTGAGTTTTTCGTTATACTAAAAGTGAATACAAGAAGGAGGAACTCTATCGTGAAAGAGCAAGTGGAATTACATAAAGATTCGTTTGTAGAAGAGTTAAAAGATTTCTTGAAGATTCCCAGTATATCTTCCTTACCTGATCGAAAAGAGGATGTAAACAGAGGGGCAGATTGGGTAGCTGAAGCTTTAGAGAAGGCCGGTATGGACAATGTAGAGGTCATTCAGACGAAAGGGCATCCCATTGTATATGGAGACTGGCTGCATGCAGAAAACAAGCCTACCGTCCTTATTTACGGTCACTACGATGTCCAGCCGGAAGATCCACTGGAGCTGTGGGAAACTCCCCCATTTGAGCCAGTTGTTCGGGATGGGAAGATCTATGCCCGTGGAGCAACGGATGATAAGGGCCAATTATTCATTCATATTAAAGCGCTTGAGCTTCTAGTGAAAGAGAACGGCACACTGCCGGTTAATGTGAAATTTTGTATCGAGGGAGAAGAAGAGATTGCGAGCCCTAACTTGTCTCCTTTTATTCGAAATCACGAAGAAAAGCTGGCAGCGGATGCAGTTGTGATCAGTGATACGACTTTTATTGAAAAAGGACAGCCGGCGATTTGCACATCGCTCCGTGGTGCTCTTGCTATGGAGGTAAAAGTGAATACAGCAAATACTGATTTACACTCCGGCTCCTATGGAGGCGCAGTGCCTAATTCTATTCACGCTCTTGTTTCCCTTATGGACAGTCTTCATGACAATAATGGGAAGATAGCGGTAGAAGATTTTTATAAAGGAGTTCCTGAAGCTACTGAGGAGTTAAGAGAAGAAGTTGCGCAAGTTCCATTTAATAGTGAAAAAACAAAAAAAGAGCTTGGACTGGACGCTTTTTATGGCGAAGAAGGGTTCACTTTCCAGGAGCGGGTGGGAATACGTCCCACGCTTGAGATCAACGGAATCACCGGCGGCTTTCAAGGAGAAGGCTTAAAGACCATTGTGCCAAATCAGGCCAGTGCAAAAATCAGCTGCCGCCTGGTGGGAAGTCAAGACCCACAGGCTGTATATGAGGCTATTCAGCGTCATCTTGAAACTCACAAGCCTTCCGGAGCCAGAATAGAAACGAATCAATTAATTCAGGCAGATCCGGTCTCCATTGATTCAAAAGATGCCTATATTCAAATGGCAGCCGATGCTTACGAGCAAGTTTACGGTGTTCGTCCACTTTTCCCTAAAGAGGGCGGTTCGATCCCTATTGTGGAAGTGTTTGCAAGCGTCTTACAAGCTCCTGTTGTCCTGATGGGATTCGGGCTTCCTTCTGAAAACCTTCATGCTCCAAACGAACATTTTCATTTAGAGAACTTCACAAAAGGGATAGAAACGGTCTTCAACTATTTTATTGAATTAGGAAATAAATAACGATCAGCACCCGGGTTTTTTTACAGGAGCCGGGTGTTTTATTTTCTCTTAGCTTTTTGAATGATGGATGTAATAAAAGGGCCCTTGCTTTCTGTGTAGGCTGGCCGGTCATTAGAGTAGCGATCGGCAAGTATATTTTTCAGGGAATTATACTCCTCCAACTCTTCAGGGTGCTGCCGCAAGTAATCACGGAACAGAAGTTTCTCCTCCCATTCCTTGCCTCCAAATTCGCATAGGTGTAAATGGAAGGTCTGAGTCTTCTTTTCCTTTTTGAAAAAGCGGCGGTCCTCGAGTTCTAGCTTAGGGACGTATGTATAACCAATGGTTGATAAGTTCGGTATATATTGATCGTAAGAGTCCAGAGATTCAATCCCGGTCATAATGTCAATAATAGGCTTAGCTTGTAACCCGGGGATGGCGGTACTTCCAATGTGTTCAATTCCAAGAGCATGATCACCCAGAACTTCTCGAATCATCTCTTCTTCCCGTTTGAATAATGCAGGCCACTCTGGATGATAAGAACTTAAAGAGACCGTTGGTTTTTCTGTGGAAGTCAGGTTCGCACACGAAAAACAGAAAAGAGTCTGGTCCTTGTTCACCACTCCTTCCAAAAATCCACCTGAACAATAAATTAACGTTTTACAGTTTTGGCACTTGCCTACTGGCTCTCTCATCAGGATCGCTCCTTAATTAATGTATGTAATATCGGGGGGGGGGGCGGTTAACGCCCACTTAACACAGGCTTACCTTCAGTATAGCAGAGGAGTTTATCAAGGAAAAAAATGAAAGTAAGAGGGATAATACTCTAGGAAAAAGATGTATGTGCAAGAATTTGTGAATATAGGTTTACAAGACCCTGATTTCTGGTATTATATACAAGGATTTGATGATAAATCCTGATAAATACAATTTGAAAGGGGATATTAGCTTATGCTTACATCTCTTTATATGCTGTCACTTACTGTCCTTCTTACGTTTTTAGTCTTATATGCCGTGGATAAAGTGGCTAACCGCTTTAAGAACATCCAAAAAGAGCCGGCTCAAGCTGAAGAAGTCCCGTCAGAAATTGATTTCAGTCATTCCTATAAATAAATGCTTAACGAAAAGCGGCCTCCCAAATGGGAAAGGCCGCTTTTTACATGAGAGAGCAGTAACGTTCTACTTACAAATATTACCAGACCAGGTCATACATATATTTCCAACGCGATCGCCGGAAAACAGTGGACCTTCTTCCATAATCAAGGGCTGCTCGTTTTGTTAGCCTGGATAATATGGTAGAATAGATATGTTTAGATATTCGGCGAGTAGCTTTGCTCAACTATGAATGAGTTTAATGAAATAAATGATATGTCACGTTTGAAAAAAGGGGATTATTCATGGAAAATAAAGCGGTTGTTTTAGGTGCGAATTATTATATAGGATTGAGTACAATCCGCTGCTTAGGCATTCACGATGTTCATGTAGCGGCAGTCGATTATTCGTGGGAAGGGGCTTATGGACTCGAGTCCAAGTATGTCTCGGAAGCGTTAATCGCTCCTCATTATAAAAAAGATCCAGAAGGACTTCTTTCCTTTTTGATTGATTATGCCAAACAGCAGAGCGGGATGCCTGTTCTTATTCCTACAGCAGACCCATACGTAGAATTTGTTGACGAGCATTTACCGGAATTACGGGAACATTTCCTTATTCCCCAAAAAGAACAAGGATTATATACTAAAATAATGGACAAAGGTACGTTGCATACGCTGGCCTCTGAGCACGGGGTGGCGGTACCGGAAACGGTTCATATTGATGAAGAGAACTTTTTACAAAAAGTAGAGGAAAAGATCCAATTTCCGTGTCTCGTTAAACCGGTGGACTCTCCTGCTTTTGTGTCCAAGTTCAGAAGGAAGCTGTTTAAAGTCTTTACAGAAGAAGAGCTTCTGGAAAAGGTCAATATGGCTAAAGAAGAAAATATTGAAGTGATTGTGCAGCGGATTATTCCAGGTTTTGATGACCATATGTACACCTTCGACGCCTACTTGAATCAGGATTCAGAGGTTACACACTGGGTCACTTGCCAAAAACTTCGTCAATTCCCTGTGAACTACGGGGCTTCGGTTTATACTCAGCAGAAATATGTCCCAGAGCTTTACGAGCTCGGGAAGAAATTCCTTGAAGGTATCCAATATAAAGGTTTCGCAGAAATTGAATTTAAAAAAGATGAACAAACCGGACAATACTATTTAATTGAAATCAATGTACGCATTACGAATTTAAACAGCCTGTTATATAAGACGGGGATCAACATCCCTTATATTACATACAGGGAGCTTACAGGTAACCCGGTGGAGCCAAAAGCTGTAGAGAAAGACATGAACCTGGTCTTCTGGTATGCTTACGAGGATTTACTTGCTGTACGTGAATACGTTAAAACAGGACAACTATCAATCCAAAAGGTACTCGCGTCCTATTTTCGTCCAAAGGCCCATGCGATTTGGGATGCAAAAGATCCAAAACCTGCTTTTGCATTCGGAAAGAAAATGGCAGGTCTAGTAGCCGGAAAAGTGCGTAAAACCAGTTGAATTACACGGAAATGTCAAAGCTTAACCATATATAGAAGTAAAGGATCGCAATAATCGGATAAGGTTAAAACATTGCAGGGAAGGTAGATTAGAATGGCTAAACTATATGAATTGCTGAAATCCATTCAAGTTTTAGATGCTTGGAATGAGCAGGAGCTGGATATTCATGGACTGGCTTATAACTCCAGAAAAGTGAAGCAGGGAGACATTTTTGTATGTATTAAAGGGTTTAAAACGGATGGGCATGCGTATATATTAGAAGCTATATCTAATGGAGCGGCAGCCATTGTGGTCGAGGATTATCAAGAAGGATGGGATGACATCCCTCAATTTCGCGTAGAGGACAGCCGACAGGCGCTTGCGGCGCTAAGCGACGCATTCTATCATCACCCGTCCCAATCGATGAAGACGATCGGCATTACCGCAACCAATGGGAAAACGTCTACATCCTTTATGACTGATGCGATCCTGGAAGAGCATGGAGTCAAGACAGGTCTTATAGGCACAGTGGTTGTAAAATTTGGCGATTATTCCGAGCCGACGAAACTGACGACACCGGAATCGCTGGACCTCCATCACTATTTTGCTCAAATGAGGGACCAGGACGTCTCTCACGTAACGATGGAAGTTTCTTCTTCTGCCCTCGATTTAAAAAGGGTAGGGAGCGTGGATTTCGATATTGTAACGCTGAATAACATCAGCCGCGAGCATATCGATCTGCACGGCTCCTTTGAAGAGTACTTTAATGCTAAAGCAAGTCTTATCAGAGAAGCTGACGCTGATAAATGGGCCATCCTGAACCTGGATGATCCATATTCGGCTTCTCTTGTAGATGAAACGAAAGCACAATTGCTCACGCTTAGTGTGGAAACGGGTGATGGGGATCTTATTTGTAAGAACCTTGACCTATCCACCGGGCGTGCGAAATTTACAGTTGAAATCAGAAAGCCGATATATATAGGAGAGGCATCAATTGAGCCTCAGGAATTTGATATTGAATTATCCACTCCGGGTTATCATTCCGTTTATAACTCAATGGTGGCTATTGCAGCAGGATTACTGAGTGAGGTACCGATTCCAACGATTCAAAAAGGGCTGAAGTCCTTTGGAGGCGTGGAACGCCGTTTTGAAATGGTATTTGAAGATGACTTTAAAATTTTAGATGACCATTTTGCTAACTACGGCAATATTAACGTTACCTTAAGCACATTGCAGCAGATGGAGTATAACCAATTGAAGCTCGTTTATGCGATCCGCGGCAGCCGTGGTGTAACGGTAAACCGTGAGAATGCAAAAGCGATTGTGGAATGGGCTCCAAAGCTCGGAATTAAGGAAGTAATCGCGACACTCAGCGAGTCCCATGTCACAGAAAAAGACCAGGTCACCAACGAGGAACTGCGGGTCTTCCAGGAAATGATGAATGATGCAGGTATCCAGGTGCATTTATATAAAGAATTGGACGACGCTGTCCGCCACGCTTTATCAGAAGTAGGAACAGACGATGTCGTACTCTTAGCTGGATGTCAGGGCATGGACCCAGGAGCAAAAATCGCGCTTGAGCAACTAAACAAAGCGAGACCAGAAATAGATGAAGAAGAATTATTCAAGCCGCTGAAAAACAGAGTGGCAGGAATCTTATAGTCATCAAAGGAAGGTTCGGGTCTTACGCAAGGAGGCATTTCATGAACGACAAACTAATCGGTATACTTGGAGGCATGGGGCCTGAGGCCACGGCTGAATGTTATCTGAAAATCATCCGAGCAACCAGTGCCAGAAAGGATCAGGAACATTTCCGCGTCATTATCGACAGCAATGCAAAGATCCCTGACCGCACAGAAGCCATTTCCGGAAGAGGCGAGAACCCGGTACCCGAAATGATCCACGCAGCTAAGAATTTAGAAAAGCTGGACGTTGAGGTAGCCTGTATTCCGTGTATGACCGCCCATTATTTCATAGAAGAAGTACAAAAAGAGGTTTCGTATCCATTACTGAATGCCTTTTTAGAGTTGAAAAAGTTTATTCGCAATTTCTATCCGGATATTTCTAAAATTGGAGTTCTTGCTACGACGGGCACATTAGAAACCGGTCTTTTTGAAAAGTATCTTGATCACCTGGATATTGTATATCCAACGCCCATGACGCAAAATGAAAAGGTCATGAAGTCCATTTATGGTGAAAATGGCATAAAGAGTGGGAATACGGATGGAGAGCCGCTCCAGCTTCTGAAAGACGCTTCTCAGGAACTTCTGGATAACGGCGCCCAATTAATCATATCCGGGTGTACGGAGATTGGTCTGGTACTGAGACCTTATCACCTTCCTGTACCGCTCGTGGATCCGATGGAAGTAGTAGCTAATGTCGTTGTAAAAGAATCTGTATATCAACAATCTTAAGCCGGTGAATGGTGGGAAAACTCGTTTTTTAAAGACCAATATATAAAGGAGCGAAGCCCATGGCAGTCCATGACTTTAAAAAGTTTTTGTCAGAATCCTTTAGTGAAGGTGTTTATTTTAGAGAGCTGCGGCTATCTCAGAAAGAAATTGATGTGGTAAGGACGATGTATCCGACAGCTCTCATCAAACAAACGAGTGAAGTAAACGATGTTCAGAGTAAAGCCTGGTATGAGATCAACCTTTTGCCGGTGGAAGGCCAATCGGAAAATGTGGAAGCAATTCGACATGAGAATACCCGGTTGAAACGTGAACTTGAAGTTCTAAAGCAATTGAAAGAGTAATCATTAACTTCATACATTCCCTGAAGACAATTCCAAAGGAGTTGTCTTTTTTGTTCTTTTAAAAGCTCAGTTAAACTTCCGTGTTGATTTTAAGGACAAGCTCCCGTTTGTGGAAGACTCAGTTTCGAGATATCTAGTGAGAGAGTTAGGTCCTGCGGGGAACGACTCGCTTTCCGGCCCTGCACGACGCGGGGTCGTTCGACGTTGCCACACGACGTGGCGTTCTTAGTCGAACCTCCTCTTCTGTGCTGAGCCTCCTCGAGCAAGCTCTGCGGGGTCTCACCGATCATGTTTATCCCACAGGAGTCTCCCCGTTCCCGTCCGGACCTGGCCGAATGAGAAACTCGAAACAGTTTTATCTTTCATCCGCTTGGAAGAAATAACAACATGGGCGTATATATCCTTTTTCAGGGTAGCCTGTTATATAAGCATTTCAGTCAGGATAAGGAAGGAAATATACTCTCTTCCCGAGGGGTCCGTTCTCCCTAATAAAGTTGGGATGGTGGGGAAATGGCGAGACTCCCATGGGAGAAGGAACTAGGTGAGATCCCGCAGGGAGTGATACGAGCGAGGAGTCTCCCCGTTCCCCCATAGGAAAGCGAGTTATTTCCCCACCAGCCCGCTCCTCATATCGTAACGGCCCCAACTTATCTCGAAACTGAGTCTTACAGTAAACGGCCTATTGCGTAATAAGCCTCTTATGAAAAATCAATAATAAACTTTACCTAATATTAAAAAGAAGTGTATTCAACGCTTGGTAGAGATGGTTGAAGTCGTTATTTAGATATTGTATTGCGGTTAAGATCCTGCGGAAGTTTTCCTCCTTCCGTGACCCTGTACGACGCGACGCAAGGGTGGTAAAAAGGGAGCCATTTACCATCCTCTTTATCTTCCATCCGAAACCAGCGAAATTGGCCTTTCATAACCGGGACATTTCTATAAAAAAGAGAGCAATTATAGATACTTTTGAGATATTATGAATCCTTTGTGTATATACATATGTCGTTCGACAAAAAGTTGGATACATCACCATATATCCCCTGATTTTGTCACGTTCGTGTAAAAGCATGAAACACAAATGTAATAATAATTTGTCTTTTTTTATCGAACTTGTTTGTTATAATTAGAGAGGTAAAAGAAGCGAAATATAAACTACATACTTCTGACATCAAAGATATACAACAAGTTTGGATAGCAGGAAGTGATATAAATTGTTCGATAAGCATCATTGCACTGGTTTATCTTTCGGTGTCCTGGAAGCTATCCGATTTAAAGATAGAGAGAGAATCGGCAATTCGGAAGTAAGAGGTGGCATCAAAGATGAAACTTAAGACATTTGGACGACATGGTAAAGAAGGCGTAAAGAATATTACGAGAAACCGCTGGATGTCCTTAGCTTCTATATCAGCTGTAACGGTTACTCTGCTGCTGGTTGGAGTCTTCGCTGCATTACTCCTTAATTTGAACCATATCGGCTCTCAAATCGAAGAAAACGTAGAAGTACGTGTCTTCATGGACTTAACACTTGAAGAGCCTGGTCAAAATGAACTGAAGGATAAATTACAAAACATCCCCGAAGTAGACACCGTTACCTTTCAATCCAAGGAAGAAGGACTGGAGAAGTTAATCGACAGTCTTGGAGAAGAGGGAGAAGTATTCGAATCCCTTAAAGATGAGAATCCCTTAAATGATGTGTACATTGTAAAAACAGAAAAACCTGAAGATACCATTCAAGTAGCTCAGTCTATTAAAAATTTCGAAAACGTTGAGAAGGTGGAATATGCCAAAGAAACCGTTCAACGGCTTTTTAATGTCATGGATATAGCTCGTAATATCGGAATCGCTATCATTGCCGGTCTGCTGTTCACGGCTATGTTCCTCATTGCAAATACCATCCGTATTACCATTGTGGCACGTAAAAAAGAAATCGGAATTATGAAAATGGTAGGAGCAACCAACTGGTTTATCCGCTGGCCATTTCTCGTAGAGGGCATCTTAATTGGTATGTTAGGAGCGGCTATTCCAATTGCTGTTGTAGTCTTTGGATACAGGTACCTTTTTCAGGAGGTTACGGCCCGATATCCGACTTTATTTGTCGAATTACTTCCTGTTTACCCGTTTGTGTGGGAAGTATCCATCCTCCTTATTTTAATGGGTGTCATTATCGGACTGTGGGGAAGCTTTACGTCTATTAGAAAATACCTGAAAGTCTAATAAAAAAAATATATATGTGTTTGGGGAGGAAGAGGGATTGAAGTTTAAGTTTACAGTTGCACTCCTGACCGTCACGCTTGTACTTGCCGGTTTATCGTCCTGCGCAAGTCCAGTTTTCGCAGAATCTTATGAAGACCAAATAGAAAAAAATAAAGAACAAATCGAAGAAAACCAGGACCAATTAGAAGAAAACAAAAACAGTCAATCAAACAATGAAACTGAGAAACAACAAAAGCAGAAAAAAATCGACGAGATCAAAGAAAATCAGGAGCAAGTGAATCAGGAAATTGAACGTCTGGATAAGCAAATGATGGAGACGACTGAGAATATTAATAAAAAAGAAGAAGAAGTAGAACAAACCAGAGAAAATATTGAACAGCTGAAAGAAGATATTGCTGAACTGGAGAAGCGGATCGCTGAAAGGGACGAGCTTCTAAAAGACCGAGTGAAGTCCATGTATCAGAATGGAGGAGCCATTGATTACTTAGATGTACTTATGGGAGCAGAAAGCTTCGGTAACTTCCTCGAGAGAATCATGAGCTTAAATACCATTGCTGAACAGGACAGAGAAATTCTTGAACAGCATAAAGCTGATAAAGAAGCTGTAGAAAGCAAAAAAGCAGAGGTAGAAAAGGAATTAACCTCTCTTGAAGAAAAACTATCCGAACTGGAATCCTTAAAAAGTGACCTCGACAGCCAGATGGAAGATAAAAATGAGCTGATGAAGTCGCTTGAACTGGAAGAAGAAGAACTTCATAATCATGTGATGGACTTAGAAGAAGAGAACGAAACACTTGCCGCACAGGAAGAAGCAATTAAGAAAGAAATCGAACGTGCCGAGAAGGCAGCCGAAGAAGCCGAACAAAAAGCGGCGGAAGAAAAAGCACGTAAAGAGGCAGCAAGAAAAGCCGCAGCTGAAAAAGCAAGAAAAGAAGCTGAGGAAGCCGCGAGAAAAGCTGCCGAGGATCGTGCCGATGAGCAAGCAGCTGAAGAAGCAGAAGAAGCTGAACGAAAAGCCGAAGAAGAGGAGCAAAAAGCAGAAGAGGAAGCTGAAGAAGACAAAAAAGCAACCTCCAGCTCTTCAGGCAGCAGTTCCAAGTTCGCCTGGCCTGCATCCGCCGGCACAACCTCTGAATACGGAATGAGGTTCCATCCGATTCATAACGAAAATCGCCTGCACTCGGGTATTGATCTAGCGAAAAGCGGAACTGTACCTATAAGGGCGTCAGCTGATGGAACGGTCATACGTGCCGGTTATTCATCCAGCTACGGGAATAATGTATTTATTACTCACCGTATCGATGGCAAGACGTACACGACTGTATATGCACACCTGAGATCCTCTCCTGCCGTGTCAGCAGGTGAGTCTGTATCGCAAGGCGATTTCCTGGGTAATATGGGAAGCACAGGGAACTCCACAGGACAGCATCTACACTTTGAGATTCATATCGGTTCGTGGAACCCAAGCCGTTCCAATTCAGTGGATCCACGCCGTTTCCTGCCATAGATTCTATAACTATAGCAAAAAGGGGTTGCACCCAATGGTGCAACCCCTTTTTGTAACTATTCGACTGAATTGATTCACTGGAGTACGAACTCTAATCTAAAGGTTAAATTTCCCGGAATGGAGCCCCGTTCATGGTCTGGTAATATATACTAACGACTGCGGATTTTGATTTTGTGCTATGAATGGGGAGGACTGCAAAAGAAGTTAAGTCTTCCTGACATATGGGGCACATCCAGGTGCCTTCGCTACTGCTATATGAGGGACGGTTACAGCGTGGGCATTGTTTTTTGTACATATTTTTCCCTCCGCTTCGCGTGATCTATATATAAGTACCCTTTTATGGAAATTTTAATATTATAATGCATAGAAATTTTTATAGACTTAATTTAGATAGTTTGTAATATAGTGGTTATAGTTTTGCTGTGTTATCCGTAAGTCTAAAAAATTCATTGTATGTTTTCATTTTCTGAGTGCCATAATATCCGAGTTTACTTTATTTAGTCTCTCTTCCCCCTGCGTAACCTCAAAGGTCCATTGTAAAGATAAAACGACTCCTAGGAGATGGTTTTAGCTCATGACCATCATCTATTAACTCATATTGATCACAGACCTACTCCTCAGTTCATAAAGGTGTTTTCTCTGCTCGCGTTCCCCTTGCTAGCGGAAGAGACACTGAAGAAAGCAGGATGGCTGTCCTAACAGCCACCTGCTTTTTTAACCATGCCTACTATTAGACTATATGATGTCAATATATTCAGATACTTCCAAAAAATGATATAATAGTGGAAAGCTTTACCTATCATCATGATTCAGCATTCTATAAATTTGCTCTTGTATAACTCAAGTAGGGGAGGAAGTTAAATGAGTGAAATGAAGTTAATTCCATACCGTACCGAACAGATCCTGCAGGAAGCAGAAGAGTTTCCTAAAGGTGTGAAGCTGGTAGAGGCAGAGAGTTTATGGGAAAGAACCAGTCAGGGAAAAGGGAGCGTCATAGCTGTCATCGACACCGGCTGTCAAAAGGACCACCCGGATCTGGAGAATCGCATTCTAGGTGGTTATAACTTTACAGATGACTATGAAGGTGATGAGACGAATTACGATGACAATAACGGCCACGGCACTCATGTAGCCGGGACAATCGCAGCCATAGATAACCAAAAGGGTGTAATAGGTGTGGCACCTCAGGCTGATTTATTAATTCTTAAAGTACTGTCTGGAGAGGGGAGTGGACAGTACGATTGGATTATAAATGCTATTGAATACGCAATTAACTGGGAAGGACCTCAAGGTGAACGTGTTAGAGTCATTTCTATGTCCCTTGGCGGCCCTGATGATGCTAAAGAAATGCATCAGGTTGTCCAAAAAGCTGTTAATCAGGATATTTCTGTCGTATGCGCCGCAGGTAATGAGGGAGATGGACGTGAGAATACTTATGAATATGCCTATCCCGGTTGCTACAATGAAGTTATACAAGTCGGCGCTATTGATAATCAGAGGGCAATCACTGACTTTACTAACACCAATGATGAGATTGATCTGGTAGCCCCGGGAGTTGATGTTCTCTCTACCTATATAGGAGGAAAATACGCTCGTCTCTCTGGCACTTCCATGGCTACACCTCATGTGGCCGGTGGTTTAGCCCTCATTATTCCTCTTGTAGAAGCTCAATTCCAACGATCCATGTCCGAGCCGGAAATATTTTCGCAGTTAATCAAACGGACTCTACCTCTCGGTTACTCCAAAGCTGCTGAAGGTAATGGATTATTAATGCTCTCTCTTACAGATAAATTAGAAGAACTTTTTTCTACCTACACTACCGCTATAAATTAAAAAAATCCTCCATCTTTTATAGAAATACCTGTTAGAAATCATTTTTCTGACAGGTATTTTTTTATGATTTCTTCACCTTCTCCAGCTTAGCCCGACATTTTGAATTCGCACTCAAAACTAAGTCCGTGTTTTTGTGTAATATTATGTCTAATTACTGCACATCTGCTAATGTACACATAAATGTTTTCAAGTACACAATTTGTAAGACAAGTGCACACGTAAATGATTGCAAGATTACAAAAGCGTACACATACTGGTATAACAGCATGTACACAAGTTTGAATACATGCAAACGTTAAACGTAAACATGTGTACACTAAAAGCACACATGTACACATGATTGAATACTCCGAAAGGCACATTGACTATTCCGGCAGAGTCTAATAGATTAATAGAAGGGCAAGGTAAATTATAGTAATTAAAAGGAGAGCTGATTAATGACAAACTCAAGAATTGCAGCTGTGGATGTTGGTAATGATGCGGTTAAAGCAAACTTTGGAAAACTAGATTCATCCTTATATATTCCTAACGTGGTCGCTAGAGACTTAGAGGATCGTCCTGTTATCGGTATAGAGGACTTGGATGAAAAAGATCCACTCGATAATCTACATATTCGAGTGCATTCTCCAGCCTTAAGAGAGAATAATGCAATCTATCGTGTGGGGAATCTGGCTACGAAAACTACTAACTCTACAGAACTGGATCCAGGCAGCTATAAATCTGAGGAAGACCAGACGCTAATTATGCTTTTTGCGTCACTTGCTTTAGATGCTGTGAGAGAAAAGAATGCTCAATCAGCGAAAAATAATGTTGTAGAAGCTAACTACACATTAGGAACAGGATTGCCGCTTCGTGAAGTGAAAGAAGGTAAGGATGTAGGTTACCGTTCTTCTCTTCTTGGGTCTGTTCACCAAATCGAATTCCTGGTCACTCCAAAATATCAGGGAATGAAAGTAAATCTTAAGTTTGATGAGGTTAAAGTATATCCGGAAGGTTTTGCAGCTTACGTTAACCTAGTAATGGATAATGATTTGAATATCATTAACAAAGAATTGATCGACAAACAAATTCTAATCCAGGATATTGGTGGTCTTTCTACAGATATCGCCGTTATTAAAAATCGTAACGTTGACGACGATAAAGCGCAGGGCTTCAACCTGGGCGTAGCTGAATCATTAGAAATGATCCGTGAAGAGATCCTTAGAAAGCATGGAGTTGAATTGGACAGCCGCCGGGATGTTGTGGATATCATTACCAGAAAAAATGACCGTCATCACATCATGGTTAAAGGAAGCCGTACCAACGTACACGATATTACGGATCGTATTCTTCTTGAACTTGCTAAGAAGCAGTATCGTTTCCTAAGAAATGTGTGGCAGAGAAACTCCCAATCAGAGATCTGTTACTTTGTGGGCGGAGGCTCCGCAGTTCTGAAGGATTACATCAAGTCCCTAAACAACAAGCTTGATGGTTTCAATATTGAATTCTTTGAAGATGAAGAAGAAAGCATTTGGATGATGGCAAATGCCTATTACAAATTAATTTCTGATTTCATCCGTAAAAACGAGAAAAAAACCCATGGTAAAAACCAAGAACAAGGTAAAAAAGTAGAACAAAAAACCGGCTCATCTAAATAAGGTGATGTTATGAGTCAATCAAAGAAAAAGATAGAGAGGGGACAATCGATTACGTTTAGGATCCCCTCGGATACTCCTGATCATTTGTTGAGACAGCTCTCAGAGTTGAAGGAGACAGAAAGGCGAAATTTTTCAAGCAGGATTGCACAATTCGTCCTGGATGGAGTGAGCCAAACTTACGCTAAGAATAAGGAAACGGTTACCATCCCGCTGCCTAAGGCTTTAAATAAAGAGCAGAGAAACTGGATTAAGCACGAACATTCGGAGGCTCTTATAGGGAGTATCCTGTACCAGCTGATGATGGATCCCGTGCGTGCTACCACTCTGTTGGCTTCGCTCAACAGCAATGCATTTGATATAGATGAAGCCCTTTATTTGCAAGAAGAAACAGCGGCTTCTGAAGCTTCGTCAGGAGATTATACTCAAGCCCATGCTGAAGAGGAATCACTTGCTGATTCGGAAACAGAATGGAAGAGTATAGATGATGAACTGGATGGTCTGAATCTTGATACTTTGCAAGGGGAGATCCACTCACAGGACGAGGAAACAACAGAAGATGAAGAAGATGATGATCTGCTGGGAGACTTTCTTTCCCGAATGAATGATTAGCCCATACCCTCTGCCACGCTGTGGCAGGGGGTATTTTTAATTGAAATTGAAATGTTCTCGGTAATTGTTCCGTACGAAAAGGTAACAAAGAGAGGTGAGAGGATGGAAGGGAATCTAGTGGTGGAAGATTGTAAAGTGACGATCAGAGATAACACGATCCTTGAAGATGTATCTTTTTCTATCCATCAAGGACAAATATTGGCTCTAGTCGGACATAATGGAGCTGGCAAATCTACGCTAATTAAAACCATATTAGGCTCACGGGAAAAGTCAAAGGGCAGAATTTCTATACATAATTTAGATCAGGATCAGCATTATGCCGATTATAAAAGACAGCTAAGCTACATACCTGAAGAACCTCTACTACTTAGTGAGCTGACCGTATATCAACATTTCCAGTTATACCAAAAGAGCTATCGAATTCCAGAGAAACGTTTTGAAGAAAAAGTAGCTGCCTATACTAAAGGTTTTGAACTACACGACAAATTGAATGAATATCCGGAATCATTGTCTAAAGGGATGAGGCAGAAAGTTCAAACGATATGTGCTTTACTGCCGGAAGTTTCATTACTGTTAATAGATGAACCTTTTATGGGTCTTGATGTCTATGCGGGAGCCTATTTTGAGAAGCTGTTAAAAGAACGCCGGGACGAAGGCTGCAGTATTCTGCTGACGACACATCAGCTGGAAAAAGTAAAAGAGCTGGCCGATGTCTATGTGATGCTTACAGATGGCAGGGTCTCTAGTGAAGGTGAAGTTAATGAATTTCATACGTTAGATCGAAGTGGGAATCCTGAATGAGTTTTACTACACGTGTATTTTATTGGATTCGGAAAAAACGCTGGAAAAAGAAGAAAGATATTTATCAGCGTGCCTTTCAGCTAGCGTTCGACAAAACGTTAGCCTTTTATGTAGGAATAATGGTTGTTGTATTTCTGTTACTGCTTCAGGATTGGATGAAAAGGTTCATTCCCCTGATGAATACCTGGGAAAACTCTCTAATGGAGTGGTTATGGCTGCTTCCGTCCATTCTGGTAATTCGTACGCTTGGGCGGTCATTTATAGATCCAGGGCTTTCATTCACTTCAGCAGAGCTCAAGCTAAGTCTGCTCCCCCACTCCAGAAGTAAAATTCTTTTATTATTAGCAGCTGAGAAATTTGCGCTTCACTTGCTGGTTGCGTTCGCCTTGGCAGCATTTTTAGGTGGGTTAACTCCCTTGTCTTTATACTTATTGCTCGCTGCTGCTTTTATCTATTCCGTCTTCATAGCCCTTTTAACGCCGATCCAGTGGAAATTGTATTCTGCTAGAAAGAGAGTTAAGACAGGACTGTTGGCTGGTGTGATCGTTTTGCTAGGGGCTTCAGGCATATGGATCCATCATTTAAACTTAGCCCAATCTTCGCCAGCCATAATTCTGACTTTTTTATTGATGCTCGCGCAGTTTTACTTTATTCCAGCGTGCATGCAAGGCATTGACTGGATGAAAGTAGTGCAGCGCAACGATGCCAAGGTATGGAATATCACGGTTGTGAGTCAGATGACGAATATAACAATCAAACCTCCTAAACGGTATGGGCTGGTAGGTAATTACCTTAAAGAACGGAGGGCAGTCCGGCCGATTACTAAGGTGAAATCCTTATATCATATGTTGTGGAGAAGCCATTTGAAAGAATCATCAGGGTATGTATGGAAAACGCTCTTAATCGGTGTAATAGTAATCATCGCCCCATCATTACGAGCGGAGTGGGTCATGTATGTAAGTGTGCCTGTAGTGTTATTTGTGTATATAGAAGTTGCCGCAGGAATTTTCAGCTCGCATTTCACAGAGAATCCTATATTCTATAGTCTGCCGATTGATGAAAAGGGGTGGACCTCGGCTTATATCAGCTGGGGGATAGCAGGATTAGTCCCTCTCCTTCTATCTTTCAGTATAATCAGCATTATACTTGGCAGTTCCTTCTCAGTGGTATTCGTCCAACTGGCAGGCGTAATGAGCTGGTCTCTGTATGACATGAGTACTCAGCTCACGAATCGCATGCGTTTTCTGCACAAAGAAAACTTTCAAGTATCAGATATTTTTAGAGCAGCAGGTTATATCATTTTAGGTGCAGGGATTTATTTTACTCCTCTGCTTTTGGCTCTTGCAGCTCTTCTAAGCTATTTTTTAATCATTATAAAGAGATTGTATATTGATTCGCCAAAATGGTTCCACTGGCCTTTTAAACGACGATGAGAGGGCTTAGAGAGGCTTTGAATTAGCAAAAGCGGCAAACGTTTTTTCATCTTCGATCAAACCACATGCTCCACATTGAATTTTTTTGTCTGGACCCTGATAGGCTGTGTGGAAAGGATCCAGATTTTCAGACGTATATTCACTGATTACTTCTCCAGATCCCGGGTCAATTTTTACGGATATTGCTTTTTGTGCGATGATATTGAACCTGGATCGATTGGTTTTACAGTTTGGACATAAATAGGGCTGCATAGACGACACCTCCACTCATAGGATGTGCGGACTGCGGGAATATATGTAGAGGTATGGTTTATAAAGATATTGTAAAAATGTTTAGAAATTAGTTAGGTAGACCTGAACTATGGGAATTGACATGTATAAAAGCTTTCAAAAGGTGGGCGTTATGCTATGAGTGGAGCTTTCACAAGACAGATCGATAAAATGGGGAGGCTGGTGATCCCGAAGGAAATCAGAGACCGGCTGGAATTATCGGAGCAAAACCTTATGCTTGAACCTTTGAGTCATAAAAAAGGACTAAAGCTTTCTGTAACGGGAGAGGAAGGCGAAGCCGTTAAGACATTGGACAGTTATGGCCGCTTGCTTATCCCTGCCGATTATCGGAATGAAATGGATTGGAATCAAGGGAAGAAAATTGACGTTACGTTCGACCATGATTATGCAGTTCTGCAAGATCAGGTTCAAGTGTGTGAAATTTGCGGGTCAGCCGATTCGCTGGTATCCGTTAAGAAAAAATTGGTTTGTGAAGATTGTCTGAAAGATGGAAATGAGCAAGTGGTAGGCAGCTGGCAGGAATACCTGCAGGGATTAGTTGACTCCTACTTGGAGTATTGCAGGCTTTCGCTTGAGCAGGAAGATGAGGAAAGTGTCCATCAGGCTCGTGTCCATGGACGGAAAATCCGTGCCATTCTGGAGTTTATCCACGTCAACAGTCATCCATTAATGGATCGTTTAAATGATGCCCATAAACGTTTAGGGAAAGTGAGAGAACGTGATGTATTTATTACGGAGTTTGAAGACCGTGCGGAGCAATCTTCCAAGGAACAGCATGAAGAAGTTTATCGTCAGATCAGCGATCAGGTTGGTAAGAAAAGGCTGAAGCACCAAAAGAAACTTAAAAATAAACTGCCTGAAATCATCGACGATACTTTTGCGGAGCAGTGGGAGCATTTTAAAGATAAGGAGCTTCGAAATTACGTCCTGCCACTCCAAGTAGACGAGAGGATTCAGGAATTCGAAAACGGATTTGCTGAAGCCGTGGAGAAATATTTAGAAGTTTCTTCACAACAGGGTCTTGCCGATGAAGAAACGCTGGATGCCCTGCACTCCGTCAGGATTATTTCGAAAAAAACTAGGTACATTCATAACGCACTCCATAAAATTTATGCATCTGACTATAAGGAAGAAGCGAAATACTTTAAGTCTTTCCAAAGGCAGCTGGGTGAAATAAATGATCTAAAAGACTGGCTCGAGATGTTCAATAAATACCGAAACGATATCGACAGTAAGAAAAAGCATATCAAAGCCATTAACCAAGCGTTGCTGGATGAATTGTCCAGTCTAGTGGAAGAATTGAATCTGCAAGAAAGCATTCAATACTCAAAGCAGTAATGTTAACCCTGTCACATTAGAATCGCCTTTGAATAATCCATCCTGCATGCCTGTCATGCAGGATTTTTTGTGTCCTCCCTTATTAAACCTCTGATTTGATTATTTCAGATAAGCTCCCATTACTTGAAGACTTGATTTCGAGGTGTGTGTTGAGCGGAAGGTCTTGCGGGGGACGATTTCGCTTTGCGGCCCTGCACGATACAGGGTTGTTCGACGTTGCCACACGACGCGGCGTTCTTAGTCGAACCTCCTCCTCTGTGGTAAGCTTCCTCGGTGGGATCTTACCGATCAAGTTCATCCCGTTCTTACACTTTTATTAATCCCTAAGCTTACATCAGGACATAAACGACAAGGGGTGCTATCCAGCTCCAGCACCTAGCGTCTAGTGAGACTTCCCTCGCTTCTGTACGATAAGGCAACATCGAATCGCTGCGCTCTTCGTGTTTTCTTTATCTCCGTCAGCTCAGTCCAGTCCATACGCCGCTGCCCAAGGTGCTTCCGCTTTTAACCGAGAAGTCTACATCGTCCCCCTCCGGCCCTGGCCGAATCAGCAACTCGAAACCACTTAATACACGGTTTGCCTGGTGAGAAAAAAAGCATGGGATGAGGAGTGTATTTTCATGCCAGAACGATGTAAAGGGTCCGTAATTCTCCTGTGATTGGGTTGGTGGGGAAATGGCGAGACTCCCATGGGAGAAGAAACTAGGTGAGATCCCGCAGGGAGTGAAACGAGCGAGGAAGCTCACCGTTCCCCCATAGGAAAGCGAGTTATTTCCCCACCAACCCTATACTTTTTAAGTAACGGACCCAATATATCTCAAAATCGAGTCTTAAACTATCCGGCCCTTTAGTTAAACAGTGAAATTCAATAACACCTTTTGACAGAGCATTAAAAATAAGGGAATGCCCTAATAGGAACATTCAAACGGAGGGTGTAGTATAGAAGGTATGAGGAATAAAGAAGGGAGAGGTAAAGTGATGAATGATACGACTCGTTCCCCGTTACATGTAGTCTCTCATATGTACGAATCACTGCTTTTTGAAATGTCCTATGATTTGCATGAGCGATACGCCCATTTATTAACGAGCGCTTTACACCGTATTGATTCGACTAAAGATTCTTGTAAAGAAGCTCATGTCCTTCTATCACATTTGATTGAGGAAATGAGAAGCCGCTCAAATGAGATTTACCCTTTATCTTTTCATGAATATGGACTGGCGGTAGCCTTTAAACGATATATAAAAGAGGTTGAAAGACGTTATGGCATTAAGATTGAATTCCCCACCTCTTATAAACTGACAGAGGTGTTTTCTACGAATGATTTGCTGGCGTTTCGCGCTCTTCAGCTTACTATCCGAATGATTGTGGAGTACGCAGATACAGATGAAGTATTCATTGAAGTTGACCAGAATGGGATTATTTTCCGCTATCAGTCTTTTGTGGATGAATTTCCGCCTGAACAAGAGGATTTGCTTGAAGTCATAAAGAAAGATACCACGATGGAAATGAAATTGGAACGTCATAGAAATGTTGTGGAATGGCTCTGGTATAAAGGCTGAATAAAAGAGGAGTAGATAACATGATTTCGATTGTCATTGTTGACGATCACGCCGTCGTACGCTCAGGGCTTATGATGCTCTTAGACGCTGTCGATGATTTTAATGTAATCGGAGAAGCTTCAGAAGGGAACGAGGCTTATCAGCAGGTAGAGGAAAAAAATCCATGTGTCGTTTTAATGGATCTTTCCATGCCGCATGGAAAAGATGGATTATCAGCTACTTCAGAAATAAAAAAACAATTCCCTGAAACTCAAATTTTAATTTTAACGATGCATGATGATGAAGAATACTTGTTCAGGGCTATCGAATTAGGGGCTTCCGGGTGTATTTTGAAAAATGCTCCGCATGAGGAATTAGTAAAAGCCATTAGACAAGTGGCCGGGGGAGATGCCTATTTGTATCCATCAGCGACGAAACGATTGATGGAGGATTATATGGACAAACTGAAAAACGGCTCTAAGACAGATTCTTACCGACTGCTCAGTGATCGTGAGAGAGAGGTACTGGCTTTGGTCGCTAAAGGGTTTGCGAATAAAGATATTGCCGCTCAACTTGTGATCTCTGTGAAAACGGTCGAAGCCCACAAGGCACGAGTAATGGAAAAACTGCAGCTGAAAACGCGTCCTGAATTAGTGGAATATGCCTGGAAGAAGGGTCTGCTGGGTTATTCATTCTAGCAAAGGAGAGAGGAAAAAGTGGGCACCCCATTAGAAGAAATATGCAACGAACTTGAAAAGGAAGTAGACGCCTCTGTAATCGCTATTGCAGAGTTTAATTATCATTCAAAGCAGATTCAATGGAAATATGTTAATCATCCTTTGAATGATAAACATAAACGCATGATCATTTCCTATGGTTCGGGCGTGGCGGGAAGCGTCATGCAAACAGGAAGAACTTTTCTCTGCCGTTCGAGGAAGGATCTTCCTTTAGTTTTGTCGAAATATCCCATAGTGTTAGCGGAAAAGCTTCAATCCTTTGCAGCCATCCCTCTTCAAACGGGGCATATATTTGACGCAGTACTGCTGATCGGCTATCGAGACGAGCATGAATTACCATTAGAGCAGCAATGGCGCCCTTATGCCGCTCGCATATGTAATTATTTGAAGCAAGGAGGTTTATCATGACAAAACACAGCCCCGTTCCCCCGACTCTACTCGCTTCTAAGGAAGAAGGATTTCTTGTGTTACGTGAAAACGGAGTAGTACAAAGTTTTAATGAAAAAGCGAAACTGCTGTTCCAAATTTCTTCAACCGAGGTGTGTGTGGAAGACCTGTTTCTTCATTTTTCTAGAGATGAGCTCATTCATTGTGAAAAGGGAGTATTGCTGCAGTATTACGCAAAACCCATGACTGGCAATCCGTTTCCCGTCTTTTTAGTCGTACATGAGTGGATGGATGGGAATAGGAGAAATTATCTGATGACCATTCATAACCTTAGTGAGAGAAGTCTGCTAGATAGTGAAGCCTACGAACCTTTGAAAGAACTTGTAGATATTAAATATGCGCTGGACGAGTCTTCAATTGTTGCTGTTACGGATCAACGTGGAAGAATTCGTTATGTGAATAAAAAATTTTGTGAGATATCTAAATATGGAGTGGAGGAACTGATTGGCAACGATCACCGGCTTCTGAACTCTGGTTATCATTCTAAAGAGTTTTTTAAAGATCTGTGGCGTACGATTGGAACCGGTTATGTGTGGAAGGGAGAAATTAAAAATAAGGCCAAGGATGGAACGTTCTACTGGGTGGATACGACCATTGTACCCTTCTTAAATGACAAAGGGAAACCTTACCAATACCTGGCTATTAGAAATGAGATTACCGAGAGGAAAAGAGTGCAGCAGGAACTTCAGCACATGATGACACGTTTGATCCACGTGCAGGAAGAAGAAAGAAAGCAGGTTTCCAGAGAGCTTCACGATGGAATCGGGCAAGAGCTTTACAGCCTACTTATCAGTATGCACCGTGTCCAGCAGGAAGTGGATTATTCCCTTTTAGACCAAATGACAAATGAAATACGAGACTTAATTCAAAACGTGCGGGACATGTCCTGGGAACTCCGGCCATCAGCTTTGGATGAGCTTGGGTTGATGCCGGCGGTTCGCTCCTTTCTCAATCGTCTTCACGATTCCTATGGATTGAAAGTACACTTTTCCTCCTCCATTTCCTGTCGTTTATCGCCGCAAATCGAAACGACGGTTTACCGAATCATTCAGGAAGCGCTGACCAATATTCAAAAATATGCCTGTGTAGATGAAGCTTCCATTGAGTTGAAAGAAGTGGACGGCGGGATTTTTGCAACCATTGCCGATCAAGGCGAAGGTTTTATAAATGACCGTGCGCATAAAGGGGTAGGGCTCTTCAGCATGGAGGAAAGGGCACGTGCGGCAGGAGGAGAACTTGAAATAACTTCCGAGCTGAATAAGGGTACGACCATTGAATTATTTATACCACTGGAAACCTGATGAAAAGGTTTCTTTTTTTTGGATTGGGGGTTTTCACCACCCCAAAATGAGGGGATTCCCCAATTCTATTATGGACCTCTCTCCCAATACAATAGAAATAGATCAAATACATAAGGAGGCCTGGCCCATGAAAAGAAGTGGCCCATCTCAACCAAACTTGAAAGGCACTTTAATCAGTGTGATGGCGGTTGGAGCCATCATTGTCGTGATGTGGGTTTGTATTTATTTGTTATATATCGTTCGTTTGTAGGGGGGAGAGAACATGCATTTACACAAATATGAAAAAATATGGCTTGGATTTGGAGTTATTGCACTTCTTATTTTTCTATCCGTGGTAGGGGTAAGTGCTTTTGCTCAGGGGCATGCACCATCAGGCGGACACATGACGATTGATCCTGAAAAAGTACGTGAAACAGCTCCATTTGACCAGCCCGGCCTTCATAAAAAAGAAGACGGAAATTATGAAGTCGCTATGATCGCCCTTACTTTTGGTTATGAACCAGGAAAGCTTCAAGTGCCTGCAGGGAAAGAAATTATGTTCACTTTAACGAGTGAAGACGTTGTTCATAGTTTCTCAATTGTCGGGACTAACGTAAATATGATGGCCGTTCCTGGTCAGATTAACCATCGAACACACACCTTTAAAGAACCAGGATCCTATCTGGTGATTTGTAACGAATATTGTGGCTCAGGCCACCATTTTATGAGCACAGAAATTGAGGTGGTGGAACAATGAATACCGGACAAATTGCAGCTAAAGATCGTAAAGTAGCATTATTCAATTTAGGGTTTGCTTATTCAGCCTTCCTTATAGGTACACTGTGCGGGCTCCTGCAGGTATTTATAAGAAATGATGCCCTTAATCTGCCGGGATGGCTGGATTACTATCAGATTCTTACAGCTCACGGACTATTACTGGCTATTGTATTTACGACTTTCTTTATTTTTGCTTTTTTTCAGGCGGGCATGAGCCGCACCCTTGGGGCATTTGGTCCTAAGGTGAGATTGTGGAACTGGATTGGGTTCGTGGTGACGGCCTTAGGGACCATTTTAGTTGTTGTGATGGTTGTAGCCGGCCAGGCGTCCGTTCTTTATACATTTTACGCCCCTCTTCAGGCTCATGGGTTGTTTTACGTTGGTCTTGCTTTGTTTGTAATTGGCACATGGATTCAGGGGTTCAGTCTGGTCGGGCATTATGCCGTCTGGAGAAGGAATCATAAAGGGGAACTCAGTCCGCTATTTGCTTTCATGGCGATTGCAACAATTATCCTCTGGGTGATTGCCTGTCTTGGAGTTGTAGCCACAGTTCTGTTTCAATTCATTCCATGGGCTTTTGGCTGGACGAGCGGGATTAATGTCGAGTTAAGTCGTTCCTTATTCTGGTATTTCGGTCATCCACTCGTGTACTTCTGGCTGCTTCCGGCTTATATGGCATGGTATGTCATCGTACCAAAGATTATTGGAGGAAAAGTATTCAGCGATTCTTTGGGCCGTCTATCCTTCGTATTGTTTATTTTATTTTCTATTCCGGTTGGTTTTCATCATCAATTAACGGAGCCTGGAATCTCTAGTTTTTGGAAGTTTTTGCAGACGGTTTTGACATTTATGGTTATTATCCCATCTTTAATCACAGCATTCTCCATGTTTGCTACGTTTGAAATAAGAGGCAGAGAGCTTGGAGGCAGAGGGCTATTTGGGTGGATTCGCAAGCTTCCTTGGAGAGACGTACGTTTTACGTCAATCTTTATAGCCATGGCCTTTTTTATCCCTGGAGGCGCCGGAGGGATCATTAATGCAAGTTTCCAAATGAACGAAGTTATTCATAACACGCTGTGGGTAGTGGGACACTTTCACATAACCGTAGGAACTCCGGTCGCAATGACTTTTTTTGGTTTAACCTTCTGGCTTATCCCAAATTTAACGGGCCGGCGATTTACAAAATCCCTGCAGAAGTTAGCCTTCCTACAAATTGCTACCTGGTCAGTTGGTATGCTGCTTATGAGCACAGCTCAGCATTTGCTTGGACTGCTTGGGGCGCCAAGGCGGACAGCATACACTGGGTATGCTCACGATGACGCGCTCGCCTGGTTTGATGGCTTATTAACCAATCATGTGACGATGGCTGTCGGCGGTTCCATCTTGTTCTTGTCCGCCGCTTTACTCGTGTTCATTGTTATCCAATTATGGTGGCTTGCTCCGAAAGCCAGCGAACAAACTTATGAGGAGTTTCCAATAGCCGAAAGCGATTCTAGTATGACACCACGATTTTTGGAAAATTGGAAAATATGGATCGGCATTGCCTTTCTGTTGATCGCTCTTGCTTATACGATCCCGCTGGCCGAGCTTATCCAGCATGCCCCACCAGGATCAGGACGCTTCCAAACTTGGTAAGAGAGGAGGAAGGACACATGACCTTTTCATTCGCTTTTACAATCACCTCCATCATCTTAACGATCGTTTTAAGCAGCATTATTGTTGAACTGCAGACAGAGGATGATTAAAATAGAAAAAAGCGGAAAGCTGCCAGTGCTTTCCGCTTTTTTCTATTCCATGAATTCCAATTCAGGCATCCACTGAGTGAGGTGTTTCTTCTTAGCTTCATACTCTTCTTTTAAGTTTGATGCTTCATCCATAGGGATCACTTCATATTCCTTTTCTCCTGCGGACGTAACGTAAGTCACTTTAAACCTTGGTTTTACTACTTCTACCTTGTCACTGTTATCCATTTTTAAATTAAAGGTGAGGATTCCTCCGACTCGTTTCTCAAATGATTCCTGACCTGAGAAAAAATTTCCCAGGGAATAAGCGGTCAGCATTTTATGGCCGTCTTTACCTTCAACCCAGTCTAACGGCTGAAGTACATGAGGGTGGTGTCCGATCACAGCAGTTACACCGCGGTCCGCGGCGAATTGGACAACATCTTTTTGAAACTGATTGGGGTAGGGTTCATACTGGTCCCCAAAATGAAGACTTAAAAGGATAGCATCCGACTGTTTTTTCGCTTTTTCTATATCCTGGGCCATTTTATCAAGCTGGATTCGGTTCACAACATACCCTTTCCCGTCCGGCGCATTCACACCATTAGTTCCGTAGGTGTAACTTAATATGGCCACACTAATTCCTTCTTTTGTGTCATACACAAGAATTTCCTCGCTGTCTTCTTTGCTTTGATAGGCTCCTGTGTATTTCATATCGATTTTCTCCCAATGATCGATGGCGTTATTAATGCCTTTTGTACCTCTGTCCAACGTATGGTTATTAGCGAGCGTAACCACATCTACTCCAAGTTCTTTAAGGTTGTTGCCTATCTCTACAGGAGAGTTAAAGGCTGGATACCCGGAAAATCCTAATTCCTCTCCGCCAATCATCGTTTCCTGGTTAGCAATTGTGATGGTAGAGGAATCCAGATAAGGTTTAGTCTGTTCAATCATCGGCGTGAAGTTATATCCTTCAGAAGTTTCGGCGGCATCATAGATCCGTTCATGAATCAGTACATCTCCAATAGCCGTTATACTGATTTCTTTGGAAAGATCTATGGAATTCTTGGAATTAGGATCCACTGCGGATGCCGTGTGCTCATTCGCTACCTTAGGTTCTTCGCCACTATTAAAAAGCCCGCACCCGGCTGTGAAAAATAGAAAAGACAAACACAACACTCTTAAAAATAAGCCCAAAGAAAAGGCACCTCCGTAAAAATCATTTAGGTTTATTGTACATTTAACTAGAAGGTTTCTCTATGCCATACAGCTGAAAAAAATGATTTTGTTTGTCGAATTATCGGGAATGAAAGGTATAGAGGGTTACGGAAGGAGGATAAGGATGAGTAATCCAACTAATGAAAAAGCTGACGCACAAAAGCATAGTAAAGATCAATACGTGGATATAAAAATGGGGAAACACGATTTATTTTTCAAAAAAAGCTATGAAGTACTATACACTGTGAATGATTTTTTACTCGGACTCTGGTTTCTCGTCGGAAGTGTCTGTTTTTATTTTGAAGCCGCCAAAACGTGGGGGGTGAGTTTATTTGTACTTGGAAGTCTGCAAATGCTCATCCGTCCAACCATCCGGTTAGCACACCGCATTCATTTGAAAAATATTTATCGGAAAGAATATGAGAAGATGCAAAAAGGAGCTGAGTCATCCGGTTAAGCGTGGTTCATAAATTAAACCACCTCTACTAAATCTCCGTTTTGATTTTTACAGTAAACAAGATGACAGGACAGGAAACTTGGTTTCCTGTCCTGTCATCTTGTTTTTTTCACGCTTTATTGTACGTGGTGGTGGATTTAACCGGATACTATTTTTTAACAAAACTAGGTAAATCCGTATGACCCATGGCTCTTACATATACAAATAGCTGTCCCTTATGGTGAATCTCGTGATCTTTAGCCATTTCTAAAAGTTTACCTGCCGGAATTTCTGAGCCGAACATTTCCTTAACATCTATGAGATTATCCAGGTCTCCGTCATCTAATTGTTTAATAGATGACATAGTTTCGTCCGTATAAACTCTGGCACGTTCGGTTAAGGGAGTCTCATCTCCTTCAGGAAAAAGGTCTTCAGGAGATTGTTTAGCCGCAAGCCGTGCAAAGGTATAAGTGGTTTTTAAAGTATGATTGACCAGTTTGTCTGTTTCCATAGATGTAGGGGTAGGTTTGAATGCATAGTTTCCTTCATCGATTAGTTCGATCAAATCGTTTAATGCTCCGCGGTGAGGAGAGAAGGAATTGACGAATTGTTCAACTTTACTCATGTACATAACCTCCTAGATTAATTAGCGTTCAGTCCAAACGTAATTTGTATATCTGTGGAAGTCAAACAGTAAGATTTATACATAGAGATAGTGTAAAAAATCTTAAGTTTAAGTAAACGAAATGTGGGGAATGTAAATTCGGATAGACTGGAAGATTGGTAAAATCATGCATAGGTCTCCAGATGCATTTTTAAATTACAAAGCTTTATAGATAAGGTTACAAATGTTTCAGCCAATTTAAACTATTATTTTATGGTACAAAAATTGGTTCAAATAAGGTAAAATAGGTTAATGTAAATTTAACGGAGGTTTTACAATGTTTACAATAAAAAAATATCTAAACAAAAGTACATTGTTGAAATTAACTGTCTATGCCCTTGTCATAGGTTTGTTCTGGCTGAAAATGTCATATATCCAAAGCAATATCTTCTCTTTAAATGTAGAAAATCCCAATGAAGCTAATATTCTTGCATTCAATCCTCTGAGCAGTATTTTTCTAATCTTTGGAATTGGAGTGCTGTTGGCAGGACGCCGGGGAATGTTAGTTTCCTATATTCTTGGATCTTTACTATTGTATGTGAACATTCTTTTTTATAGGGAATATAACGACTTTATTACCATTCCTATGTTAAATCAGGTAGCGAACCTGGCTGGAATGGGAGGCAGTATTCAAACAATTCTTGAAGCCTCAGACATCTTTTTATTTGTTGATGTTTTAATCGCTGCATTCTTCTTGTTTTATTTGAAGCCTGCGCGTTTAAGTCAATTTACAGCGAAAAGACGCGAAGGTTTTCTACTTGCGGTTATTGCGATTCCATTGTTTGTGATTAACTTGCAGTGGGCTGAAGAAGAGCGTACAGATCTTCTTGAGCGTACATTTGACCGCACAATGCTGGTGAAATATATCGGCCTGTTAAACTATCATGTCTATGATGCCGTTCTGCAAGGTAAGACGGAAATGAAGAAAACGTTAGCGGATAGTAATGAACTTGTACCAGTCATTAACTACCTGAATGAACAGAAGACGGAAGACAGCGATCGTCTTGAAGGTGTAGCAGAAGGTAAAAACGTCATAGCGATCTCGCTTGAAAGTACGCAAACCTTCGTCGTGGATAACACGCTGCACGGAGAAGAAGTTACTCCTTATTTCAACGAATTAAAAGAAGAAGGTATGTATTTTGATAACTTCTATCATCAAGTGAAGCAGGGACGTACCTCTGATTCAGAGTTCCTTTTAGCCAATTCGATGTATCCGTTAAACCGTGGTGCTGTATTCTTTACGCACTCAGGTAATGAATACGAGGCTATGCCTGAGCTGTTAAGTGAAAATGGATACTTCACGAACGTGATGCATGCGAATGATAAGACGTTCTGGAACCGTAACGTTATGTATGATTCTCTAGGATACAATGAGTTCTTTTCGAAAGAAGATTATGAAGTAACCCCTGAGAAATCTCATGGCTGGGGCTACTTGGATGAATATTTCTTTGAGGATTCCCTGGAAAAGATGAAAGAGATGGAAGAGCCGTTCTACTCCAAGATGATTACGCTCACTCACCACTATCCTTTCACCTTACCTGAAGAGTTAGCAACCATTGAGCAAGGGGAGACTTCCAGTACTACACTGAATCGTTATTTCCAGACCATCCGCTACCAGGACGAGGCACTGGAACAGTTTGTAGAAGAATTTAAGCAATCAGAACTCTATGATGATACGATTCTCTTAATCTATGGTGACCACTTTGGAATATCCGAAAACCACCAAAAAGCCATGGGAGAATACCTTGGAAAAGAGATTAATGATTACGAACAATTCCAATTGCAGCGTGTACCTATGCTGATTTACGGTAAAGATATTCCTTCCGAAACCAACCATACGGTAGGAGGACAGATTGACCTGCGTCCTACTCTTACCAACCTGCTTGGAATTGAAGATGAAAACCCTGTTCAATTCGGACAGGACTTGCTAAATGAGGATCGCAGAGAAATGATGATTACCCGTGATGGGGATTTCGCCAATGAAGAATATGTTGGTATTCAAGGCGTATGTTATGACAGAGAAACAGGGGAAGAAGTTGAAGCTCAGGCTTGTGAGGAAGGCTTTCAAACTGCACAAGAAGAGTTGAGTGTCTCCGATTCCGTTATTTACGGAGATCTGTTGCGTTATCTTGATGAAACCGAGATGGTCAATACAGATCCCACCTTGAATAAAAACAATAAAGAAGAGTAACAAAAAGCTGCCGATCTCATCCAGATCGGCAGCTTTTTTAAATCCTATATCTTTAAACTCCCAGTTGCTTGTTAAACATAAGCTCCCGTTACTTGAAGACTTGATTTCGAGATATTTGTTGAGCGCGGAAGGTCCTGCGGAGGACGATTTCGCTTTCCGCGGGCATGTGCTGAGCCTCCTCGAGCAAGCTCTGCGGGGTCTCACCGATCATGTTCCTCCCGCAGGAGTCTGCATCGTCCCCCTCCGGACCTGGCCGAATGAGAAACTCGAAACGGCTTCATCCTTCACCCGCTTGAGAAGAAATAATCTACATGGACGTATATCCTTTTCCAGGCTGGAACTATGCGGGAGAGCCTGTTATATAAGCATTTCAGGCGGTATAAGGAGGATAGGATACTCTCTTTCCAAAGAGTCCGTTAGCCCTAATATAGTTGGGCTGGCGAAGGAAATGACGAGACTCCCACGGGAGAAGGAGCTAGGCGAGACCCCACAGGGAGTGAAGCGACCGAGGAGGCTTGCCAGTTCCCCCGTAGGAAAGCGAGTTGTTTCCGTAGCCAGCCCCTCTCCATATTAGCAACGGACCAAATATATCTCGAATTAGAGTCTTCAACTATCCGGCCTTTTTGTTGAATAAGTCTCTTAAGAGTAATCATCTATAATACTTGGAGGTTAAGTTAATAAAAACAGCTGACCTTTTTAGGTCAGCTGTTTGAATGTCTTAAAAGAAATCCATCCATACTTTTATCGTAGTGCCTAATATAAGCACAGCAAGAATGGTCTGAAGAACTCTTGTATTCATCTTTTTCCCTGCCATGGCACCGAGAGGGGCTGCCAGTAAACTTGCTACGACCATAACAGCCGCTGGGAAGTATTCAACTTGGCCGGTTGTGATTTTACCTACCGTCGCCCCAATGGAAGAAATCAAAGTGATTGCGAGGGAAGAAGCAATCGTCATCCTGGTTGGTATCTTTAATACTACAAGCATAATTGGAACGAGCAGGAACGCACCAGCAGCTCCTACAATTCCGGCACCTACCCCAACGATTAACGCAAGAGAGGACGCCAGTACCCGGTTAAAATCTACTTCTTCAAGCGCCTGATCATCTAAGCCCTTTTTAGGTATAAACATCATAATCGTAGCTATTAGGGCGAGCACACCGTAAACCAGGTTTATGCCACTCTCTGGCATGAATCTAGAACCATACCCACCTATAAAACTTCCAATTAAGATACTTACACCCATATAGAGGATAAGAGATTTATTCAGGTATCCGCCTTTCCGATAAGCCCATACGCCCCCGATCGTGGCAAAGAAAACCTGTACCGCACTGATCCCGGAAACTTCATGGGAGGTGAAGGCTGTAAACCCTACGAGTGGGGGTATATAAAGTAGCATCGGGTACTTGATAATAGAACCACCTATGCCGAGCATTCCTGATACATATGAGCCTGCAAATCCGATAAGAAATATAGTAATAATTAATCCAAATTCCATTTTGGTCAACCTCCTTAAAAAAGGGAACCACAGCTGGTTCCCTTTTTTATGAAAAATTCTTTACCCTTTTTGTATCCAGAACTTAAATACACCGTCTTCTTCATCGTGTTGAAGAAGTTCGTGGCCGCTTGATTTAGCCCACGCTGTTAAGTCACTTTTCGCACCTTGATCGGTTGCGTGGATTTCAAGTGTTTCTCCGCTTTCTACTTCTTTCATCGCTTTCTTTGTTTTAACAATTGGCATCGGGCAAGCTAATCCTTTTGCATCTAATACTTTTGTTACGTTCATAGGGAATGACCTCCAATAAATATTTTTGTTTGAAAATTTTTGTTTACCATAGAATTATTTAACGGACTGCACAACGGTTTGGTCCAATTTCCATTTCGCGCTGCTCTTCTTCTTCCGGATCAATTTTACCCATGTTTGTTTCACGGATTTCCTGATAAGCATTAGGCTGCGGCGGAAGATTTTCAGTTACCATTTTTCTAAATTCATCTTTGTCATCGATGTTAAGACCGTGGTTTTTCTCAAAAAGTACACCTAGCTTTTCAGCTACCGTTCCATCCTCGTTTAATTCATCCATAATCATGAAGTGGGCAGGAAGTACAATTAGTTCATCTGATAGCTCTTTGTAGCGCTCATACAGGGTTTCTCTAAGATCCATGACCCAATCATCTGCTTTTCCTGCAAGGTCAGGACGTCCGATACTATCGATGAACAGAATATCTCCAGTCATCAAGTATTGATCATCTACTACAAAAGAAGTAGAACCAATGGTGTGCCCTGGTGAATAAAGAGCGTGAATATCGATGGTGGTGTTTCCAATGGTCACTTTTTCTCCATCCTCTAAAGGCTGGTAATCAAAGGTTACTTCTTCTGCATCCTTTGGAGGAAGCCAGTAAGAAGCGCCTGTTTGCTGAGCAATTGTTCTGCCTCCAGAAATATGGTCAGCGTGTAGGTGGGTATCAAATACATGTTTAATGTTCACACCCATTTGGTCAGCGAAATTCACATATACATCGGTTTTACGGGTGGAGTCGATAATAGCTGCTTCTCCGTTTGATACGACCATGTAAGATAAGCACCCTTTACCAATGCGTACAAATTGGTAAAGTTCACCACCGTCCGTTAAATCGCTGACTTTAACAGGCATTAAGTGTTCGCTCCAAGCTTTCATGCCGCCTTCTAAGGAATACACATTTGTAAACCCAGCGTCGTCCAGCATTTCTGTGACCATTTGGGAAGATCCGCCTTTGGCACAAGCGACTACGATATCCTTATCTTTTGGAAGCTGATCTTCAATTTCTTCCACGCCATCAAGCAGGTCGAAGTAAGGAATATTCAAATAATTGAAGCTCTCGCTTTCGATTTTCCAATCTTGAAAAGCGTCTTCCGTACGGACATCCAGTAAAAACAGTTCTTCTTTTTGAAGTACTTTTTCAGCTAAATCCTTAACTGAGATTTCTTTTATTGCCATTTCAAATTACCCCCTAAGGTATATTTTTGTTTAAAAAATTTTATGAACGGAGTGACGTCGTTTGGCCGGACCACTCGCTCATTCCTGGTACAACATTGTAAACACGTTCAAAACCTTTTTCCGTAAGCTTTTGGCAAGCCAGGTCACTGCGGCTGCCTGTTCGGCATACCACATAAACATCTTTCGTCTGGTCAACTTCATTGATTCGCTCATCTAATTCACCCAGTGGAATAGATACGGCCTGTGGAATATGCTCGAATGCATATTCTGCTGATTCACGCACATCCAAAATGAGGGCATTATCATCTTGCAGGTTCTGTGCCAATGCCTCGTTGTCAACTGTGGCCGGGTGTAACTTCTCACCTGATTCGTCACTGGCTTTACGAATAAAGTGTTTTAAGACGGAGTCTTCTTCAATGGTCCCCAGGTATTGATGACCGGCACTCTTGGCCCAGGCTTGAAGATCGGCCTTGGAACCTTTATCTGTAGCCTGAACTTCTACTACCTCTCCAGAATTTAAGTCTTTTATCATTTTTTTCGTTTTTACAATAGGCATCGGACACGCAAGTCCTTTAGCATCTAACAAGTGATCTGCTTTAATATCCATCATTTCATCCTCCTATAACCCCAAAGGGTATATCATTTAGAAAATTATTCAGTAGGTCCGTTCCAATCCAGCATACCGCCGTCCATATTAGTGACATCGAAGCCATTTTGCTCAAGGAACTGTGCAGCACGCCCGCTGCGGCCCCCGGACCGGCAAATCATTACATAGCTCTTGGATTGATCCAATTCGTCTGTACGAGCTTCTAATGAGCCGAGAGGAATATGTGCAGCACCAGGAATCTTTCCGGCGGCTACTTCTTCATCCTCACGAACGTCAATTAGATTCAGTGATTCATTTTTGTTCAATTTCGCTTCCAGTTCTTGCGCAGTTATTGTTTTCATAAAAGTTGACCTCCTATTAAATGAACAGGTTTACGTTACCGTCTTCAGCATCGCCAATATAAGCAGCAACGCCCGCATATTCAATTTCATCAAGCAGTTCTTCTTTTTGAAGCCCTAAAAGATCCATGGTCATCGTACAAGCGACAAGGTTAACATCTTGTTCCTGCGCCATTTCAATCAAGTCAGGCAACGGCATAGCATTGTGTTTTTTCATTACATCTTTAATCATTTTCGGGCCGAAGCCAGCATAGTTCATTTTAGATATGCCCATTTTATCGGCACCTCTAGGCATCATTTTTCCAAACATTTTCTCCATGAAATTCTTCTTAACAGATACTTGTTCATCTTTACGCAGAGCGTTTAACCCCCAGAATGTGTGGAAAATGGTCACATTGTGATCATAAGCGGCTGCCCCATTAGCAATAATGTAAGCGGCCATCGCTTTGTCATAATCTCCGCTGAACAAGATGATATTCGTTGATTTTGTCTCAGACATCTTAATCCTCCTAATTTATTTTATACATATACGTGTATGGGTATTTGAATTGGTAAAAAATTATCGGCTTTTAACTAGAAGCTGAACAGCCTCGTTAATGGAATCTTCTGTGTTTTGGCTATCACTTGATTCCTGAATGCACTCCACAAGGTTGGAGCTGACGACTAAACCGATGGTACGCTCAAGTGCACTTCTAGAAGCAGACAGCTGAGTGATGACGTCTTTGCAATCTTTATTTTCTTCCATCATTCTTAGGACGCCTCTTAACTGTCCTTCTAGACGTTTTACTCTATTTTTCATGGCTTCGTTGTACTCCATTACGATTCCCCTCCCTTTATGAAGATTTCGTTTGCTGTGTGTTAACAGTACATGACTTATAATATACCCCATAAGGTATAATGTCAACAGGTTAATAAAATGAAAAATGGATAAAACGTTATGTCGTAAGCAAACCTACGTATAGGTGGTGAATCAATTGGATTTATTGTGGGATATATTAAAGGTTTTAGGGAGAATTATAACCATTCTCCCATTCTTACTTGCTATAGGGTTATTTATGGGGAAACGTTCAATCGGTGAACTTCCCGTATTTGATTTCTTAGTGGTTCTTGTACTCGGGTCAGTGGTGGGAGCTGACATTGCAGATCCGAACATCAATCATATTCATACGGTAGTAGCTATGATAGCAATTGCTTTGCTGCAGAAAGTGATTGTTTGGAGTAAACTAAGAAACCGCAGACTTGGAAAGCTTATGACTCTTGAACCGACGGTGGTTGTTTACAATGGACAAATAGTCGAAAAGAATATTAAGAGTATAAACTATTCTATTGATAATATCCTTCAGATGCTTCGGGAAAAGGATGTTTACCATATTGACGATGTTGAGCTTGCCCTAATTGAAGCGAGCGGGATGATCTCTGTAAAATTAAAACCGGAAAAAGAAAAAATTACGAGAGAGGATTTTCAGCTTTTAAATAGGGGTGCGGGTTATGATATCCCGCTTATTTTAGACGGTGAGTTGCAAAAAGATATTTTGAAACGTTTGGATAAAGATGAGGAATGGATGGAGAACCAATTGAGAGCTTGTGGTATCACTTCTATCAAAGACATATTTTATGGTGCTATTACGAATCACGGGGAATTTCATTGTTCGATCAAAGGAAAGAAGGTCCCAAACCTTCCACCGATAGGAAACTAAGAGCGATTTTATAACATAACCTCCCGTTTGCGTAAGACTCAGTTTCGAGATATCTAGTGAGAATTAGGTCCTGCGGGGGACGATTTCGCTTTCCGGCCCTGCACGACGCAGGGTCGTTCGACGTTGCCACACGACGTGGCGTTCTTAGTCGAACTTCTTCCGGGGTAAGCTTCCTCAGGCTTCGCCTTCCGGGATCTTACCGATCATGTTCATCCCGTTCTTACACTTTTATTAATCCTAAGCTTACATCAAGGCATAAACGACAAGGAGAGGCTATCCAGCTCCAGCACCTAGCGTCTAGTGAGACTTCCCTCACTTCTGTACGATAAGGCAACATCGAATCGCTCCGCTCTTCGTGTTTTCTTTATCTCCGCCAGCTCAGTCCAGTCCATACGCCGCTGCCCAAGGTGCTTCCGCTTTTAACCGAGGAGTCTTCATCGTCCCCCTACGGACCTAGCCGAATCAGAAACTCGAAACCACTTAACCCCCTGTTTGCTTGGTGAGAAAAAAGCATGGGATAAGGCGTGTATTATTATGCTAGAACGTTGTGGAAAAGCTTGTCATAGAAGTATTTAGGACCTATTTCGAAGGAGAGCATTCTCTCTTCTGGAAGGGTCCGTTATTCTCTCGCGGCAGGGTTGGTGGGGAAATGGCGAGACTCCCATGGGAGAAGGAACTAGGTGAGATCCCACATGGAGTGAAAACGAGCGAGGAAGCTCACCGTTCCCCCATAGGAAAGTGTTCAAATGTGGAATCACCCTGAAAGACACGACCAGCATAAGCCGACCATCAAAAGGATGGCGGTTTTTCCATCCGTTGATGAGCGGCTTATGTCTCGAGTGTCTGGGTGATGGAACAAGACGAGTTATTTCCCCACCAGCCCGCTGCTCATATCGTAACGGACCCAAGATATCTCGAATTCGATTCTTCAAGTATCCGGTCCGATCCTTTAATAAGCTTCTTATGAAAATCACAACCAGATTTAACAGCACTAAATAAAGAGGAGGGATAATTCAATGATTATCCCTCCTCTTATACGTTATACGCTTTGATCCATGCAGTGGATTAATCGTTTCTCAATGTCTTCCGCGAGTCTCTGGATTTGTTCATCTTCTACCAATTGAATGAGGGCAGTTGGTCTAGGCATACCTATCTTCGTCGTGCCTCCTTCAGAGTAAACGACCATTTTACACGGTAAGAAATAACCAGCAAGGGTATTTTCATTAAGAATGCGTTGAGCTTCCTTAGGGTTACATACTTCCAATACTTTAAATTCTTTCTCAAATTCTAATCCTTTTTCATTAAGTTTGTCTTTAATATCAAAATTCCATAATACTCCGAACTGGGCTTCTTTAAGGCTGGCTTCTAAACTTTCTACTGCCTCTTCGATTCCTTTTTCTGTTTCTACTGTGTAATGAAACATGTTTGAACCTCCTTTTTAAGCTCTCGGTTTCAGCATACCCGTTCAGGTATGAAGATAATCGTATATAAATAGATTTAATGATAACTAGCAGGAGATTTAGTGGGGAATTTTTCGAAAAGTTTAGCAGATTAAATTGACAAAGCTGATGAGCTATAATAAGATAATCACCATCCAATTTAAAAACGAATAAATATCTTCTTATCTAGAGAGGTGGAGGGACTGGCCCTACGAAACCTCGGCAGCGGGACTGATGCGTCATCAGAAACTGTGCCAACTCCAGCAGGTGCTTTTTGCACGTGAAAGATGAGAAGAGACGGTTCTCATAAATTACGTATGGCCAGAGCCCCTCTTCTTATCTTTTAAGAAGAGGGGCTCTTTTTATGTTTAACGCTCAGAAGTACATAAGAAAGCTGATAATTGGAAGAATCCAAAAACAAAGGGGGGACCGTTCATGATTGATTTTGAAGGGGTTTCAAAGATCTATGAACACAATGGAAATGAGTTGCGAGCTGTGGATCAAGTTGATTTAACAGTGAATAAAGGAGAAATCTTCGAGGTTATTGGTTATAGCGGAGCAGGAAAAAGCACGCTTGTTCGTTTAGTTAATTTACTGGAATATCCTTCGGAAGGCCGGCTCCTGGTAGATGGTAAAGATTTAACCCAACTATCTAAACCTGAGTTGCGAAAAGTCCGGAAACGAATTGGCATGATTTTTCAGCACTTTAATTTGCTGGAGTCTAAAACGGTACGTCATAACGTGGCATTTCCATTGGCGATATCAGGGGTGTCGAAAAAAGATATTGATGCACGTGTAGAAGAAATTCTGGAGTTCGTAGGCTTGTCAGATAAAGCCAGGCAGTACCCGGACCAGCTATCCGGCGGACAGAAGCAGAGGGTGGGAATTGCAAGGGCTCTAGCCACCTCACCGGATATATTGCTATGTGATGAAGCGACATCTGCCCTTGATCCTGAAACCACCAAGTCTATTCTTAAACTTTTGCGCAGAGTACGAGACGAATATAACATCACGATTCTTATGATTACGCACGAAATGAATGTGGTCCGTGAAGTGTGCGACCGTATCGCAGTCATGGAACACGGACGTGTGATTGAACAAGGATCCATATTTGACTTGTTTTCCCAGCCGGAACATCCCACTACAAAAAACTTTGTAAGAACGGTGATGGAAAATGAAATTCCTGCATCCATCCTGGAGGGGATTGAAAAGCGGGGAGCAAGCCGTCATATTTACCGGGTGACCTTTGTAGATGAAAGCGCGGGCCAGCCTGTACTTTCCCAAATATCGAAGTCCTATGAGGTGGAAGTGAATGTGCTTTTCGGACAGATTACAGAGCTTCAGGGCATTCCGTTTGGACATTTAGTGGTGGAACTTCAGGGAGAAGATAAAGAAATTGTGAGAGCGATCGACTCAATTCAGCGTTCCGTAACGGTTCAGGAGGTGGAAGCACATGCAGGTTAACTTAATGGATTTTTGGCCGAGAATTCTGGAAGCTACCAATCAGACCCTCTTAATGGTCGGGATCTCTCTGCTTGCAGCTACATTAATCGGTCTTCCTCTCGGCATTGCATTAGTAGTTACAAGAGACGGGGGACTGCTTGAAAGTAAACCTATATTCAATGCGCTTAGTTCAGTAGTTAACTTCTTCAGGTCGATTCCATTTATCATCTTACTGGTAGCTATCCTGCCAATTACAAGATTTATTGTAGGCTCATCTATTGGTACAGCCGCAGCAGTTGTGCCGCTTGTCATATTTTCAGCGCCCTATATTGCGCGGCTGGTAGAGAGCAGTCTGCTTGAAGTGAAGTCAGGAGTTATTGAAGCAGCGGAGGCGATGGGAGCGTCACCCTGGCAGATTATCGCGCGCGTATATTTACCGGAAGCGTTGAGTTCCATTGTATTAAACCTGACCATTGCCACGATTGGCCTTGTAGGTGCTTCGGCAATGGCCGGATTTGTAGGCGGCGGTGGTCTTGGTGACTTGGCTATTTCTTATGGTTATCAGCGTTTTGAGACGGATATCATGATTGCGACCGTACTTCTTCTCGTCGTCATTGTGCAGATCACTCAAACAGTAGGAAATTTTGTATCTAAAAAAATTCGCAGACAATAGGAGGTCTCATCATGAAAAAATTATTTATTTTATTAAGTTTAGTAGCTGCCATTGGAACCGTATTAGCGGGGTGTTCCAGTGAAAGCAGCGGAGCAGAATCAAGTGAAGGATCAGAAGAGAAAAAGGTGGTTAAAGTTGGACTGAACGGGTCTGGCGTGCCGATCTGGGAAAAAATAAAAGAAAAAGCAGCCAAAGAGAATATTGAGATTGAGTTAGTCGAGTTTTCGGATTATGTACGTCCTAATATGGCACTGGCTGATGGAGATATTGATTTAAACGCGTTTCAAACAGTCTCTTATTTTGACTCCTTTATAAAAGAACATGATCTGGACCTGGCGCCAATTGGGACCACATTAATCGCTCCCATGGGAATATACTCTGAAAAATATGAGGATGTAGAAAACATCCAAGAAGGAAGCACCATTGCTATACCAAAAGAGGCCACCAATATGGGTCGGGCTTTATTACTTCTTGAAAAAGCAGGACTGATTGGACTGTCTGAGGATTTTGATGGAAATGGGAACCTGGACAAGGTTCAGGAAAACCCTAAGAATTTAAAATTTGAACCGATCGTTGCTGCCCAGACTCCTCGCGTACTTCCGGATGTTGCTGCCTCTATCATTAACAACGGAGTAGCCGTCGAAGCCGGGTTTGTTCCTGTAGACGATGCCATCTTTATTGAAGATGATACAGCACAGCCTTATATCAACATTATTGCAGCACGTGCAGATGAAACGGACAAAGAAGTATATCAAACGATTGTGGATCTTTATCAGGAAGAAGACGTAGCGCAGCACATTCGTGAAGTTTACAATGACTCCTTGATTCCTACGTTTGTACCACTTGAAAAAATAGGCTGGTAAGCAAAAAAGAGCGTAAAAATTAATCAATTGAAACAACCAGCCGACACGGTTTAGTCATTTCGTTGTATGAAAGTCTGTCCTTGTATTAGAATAGAGAAAGTAGAAGAGAGGACGTGAATACAATGACAGATATTAAATTAATTGCACTAGACGTAGATGGGACCCTTGTAAATCCGCAGGGGACGGTATCAGACGCGAATATTAAAGCCGTCCAAAAAGCAAAGGATCAGGGAATTCATGTCCTTTTAAGTACAGGAAGGTCGCTGTCGCGTTGCCGTGATATAGCGGAGCAGCTCGGCAGGTCATCTTATATTGTAACGATCAATGGCGGGGAGATTTATAATCAGGACTTTGAACTGGTGGACCAGACACTGCTTGAGCCTCACCATGTCAGTCGTTTGTGGGAACTTAAAGAAAAACATGGATTATATTTCTGGTCATCTACGGTTCAGGGGATTTTTAACTCTCAGGAGCCATTTGATAGCGAAATTGAAGAGTATAACTGGCTCAAGTTCGGCTTTGATATCGAAGATGATGAGATTAGAGAAGCTATTCTGCAGGAATTGAATGGCAACCAGGACCTTGAGATTACAAATTCCAGTCCAACGAATATTGAAGTGAACCCCACAGGTGTTACGAAAGCTGCGGCTTTACTGAAAGTTTGTGAATGGCTTGATCTGAAAATGGAAAACGTTATGGCAGTCGGAGACAGCATGAATGACATAGCGATGATCCGTGAATCAGGTGTTGGTGTCGCGATGGGGAACGCACAGGATGAAGTTAAACAAGAAGCGGAGTTCGTCACAGGAACAAATGCTGAAGATGGAGTAGCTCAGGCAATTGAGAAAATATTAAATTCATAAGGAATCAAGTTCATACAGATAGATCATTCAGCTTGCAGAGAAACCCAGAGGTTTTCTGCAAGCTGTTTTTTTATGCTCCGTGGATGAGTATCAAAACAGTTTGCTGCGGACGAATGCGCGCGATTCCTCTACCTAACGTTTTCACGGTCTGGGACCATAGTGTAAAAACATGTCACATTATTCAATTATACGTCTTTTTGTAACCGTTTTCCCAATAATGGAGGAATTGAACATAAGCAGCGAGAATCAATCTATTAGAAAATTATTTACTCAAAGAAGTAAATGAGCAGGAGGTTATGATGAAAGCAGGTTACATAAAAGAAGAGCATGATATTTTGCGAAAGTCGCTGCGCCAATTTCTCTATAAAGAAGCTTATCTTTACTTTAAGGAGTGGGAAAAACAAAAAGCTATTCCACGATCTTTTTGGAAAAAACTTGGTGAACAAGGATATCTATGTCCGTGGCTCGCAGAAGAATATGGCGGTTTCGGTGCTGACTTTGGCTACTCCGTTATTATCAATGAAGAACTGGAAAAAGTGGGGACAGGGTTAATTGGTATTGGGCTGCATAACGACATCGTGGTTCCCTATTTATCTGCCTATGGGACAGAGGACCAAAAGAAAAGGTGGCTTCCGAAATGTACAACAGGAGAATGTGTGACAGCCATTGCTATGACCGAGCCAGGCGCTGGTTCAGACTTGGCAGCGGTAAAGACATCGGCTCAGAAGGCAGGGGACCACTATATATTAAATGGCGAAAAGACGTTTATTACCAATGGTACTTATGCAGATTTAGTCCTGGTGGTTTGCAAGACGGACCCGAAAGCTTCTCCAGCACATAAAGGAATCAGTCTGATTGTGGTAGAGAAAGAAACACCGGGATTTACAAGGGGAAAGCAGCTCGAAAAAGTGGGGCTGCACAGCCAGGATACATCCGAACTTATTTTTGAGGATGCTAAAGTACCGGTCACCAACCTGTTAGGAAAAGAAGGGGAAGGCTTCTATTATTTAATGAATCAGCTTCAGCAGGAACGTCTAATTGTTGGAATCGGAGCCATTGCTGCTTGTGAGCGAATGCTTGAAATAACAATCAATTATGTAAAAGAACGGAAGGCATTCGGACAGTCGATCGCTTCCTTTCAAAATACTCAATTCAAGCTGGCTGAACTGCAGACAGAAGTCGAAATAGGCCGTACCTTTCTCGATCGAACGATAGAAGCTCATATAGAGGAAGAAGATGTGGTGAAGCAGGTTTCCATGGCTAAGTGGTGGACGACCGAACTTGTGAAAAAAGTGGCACTTGAATGTATGCATCTGCACGGAGGCTATGGATATATGGAAGAGTATGAGATAGCAAGAAGGTTCCGTGATGCACCAGTCACTGCTATTTATGCAGGCACGAATGAAGTAATGAAGTCGATCATTGCTAAAAAAATGGGACTCGTTTAGGAGGCAGGATGTATGAAAGAAGTAGTTATAATCGAAGCGGTTCGTACCCCGGTTGGAAAAAGAAATGGATTATTAAGCGGTCAAAGACCTGATGAACTCTTTGCTTTAGTGCTTCAGGAACTAATCGAACGTAGTCAGTTGGACCCTAAAGAAGTAGAGGATGTCATTGCCGGCTGTGTATCGCAGGTAGGTGAGCAGGCGGGGGATATCGCAAGGATTGCCGCGCTGACGGCAGGCTTTCCATTGGAGGTGCCTGGAGTAACCGTAGATCGCCAGTGCGGGTCGAGTCAGCAGGCCGTCCATTTTGCTTCCCAGGCCATTGCATGCGGAGATATGGATGTAGTTATTGCCGGGGGAGTAGAGAGTATGTCACGTGTACCTATGTTTTCCAACATGCAGGGTAGCAAGTACAGTGAACAGCTTACAGAGAAGTATGACATGATCAATCAAGGTTTGTCTGCTGAACGAATTGCAGAAAAGTGGGAAATATCAAAGGAGGAACTGGATGCTTATGCTGCTTCCAGTCATGAAAGAGCCCTGCATGCAATTAAAGAAGGACGCTTTAATAGAGAAACGATGTCCGTGGAGGGATCGAATGAGCATGGAGAGTCCGTAAAAGTAAGCGTAGATCAGGGGCCAAGACTAGGTACCTCTACCGCTTCTCTTTCTCAATTGAAGCCTGCTTTTAAAGAGGATGGACTTATTACAGCTGGAAATTCAAGTCAAATCAGTGATGGAGCTGCTGCCCTCTTATTAATGTCGCGTGAAAAGGCCGAAGAGCTCGGTCTACAGCCAAGATTTAGAATTGTTGCCCGCTCCGTAGTGGGATCGGATCCAACTCTTATGTTGACGGGGCCAGCTCCTGCTACTTTTAAAGTTCTTCAAAAATCAGGGCTTAGTCTTGATGATATAGACTTGTTTGAAGTCAATGAAGCTTTTGCATCCGTTCCTTTGTTCTGGATGAAGGAAACAAAGGTGGAACATGCCCGGTTGAATGTAAATGGAGGAGCTATTGCTCTTGGTCACCCTTTAGGGGCTACAGGAGCTAAGCTCATGACTACTTTAATTCATGAGCTGGAGCGTATCGGGGGGCGATATGGATTGCTTGCGATATGCGAAGGACTGGGAATGGCCAACGGCACCATTATTGAACGGTTGGAGAAACAGGAATGAAAGGTAAAGAAGTAGTAGCGATTGTCACGGGCGGAGCCTCCGGTCTAGGAGAAGCTGTAGTTCGAAGTATAGTAGAGAACGGCGGGCAGGCTGTTATTGCGGACCAGGACACAGAAAGAGGAAATACGCTTGCTCAATCGTTAGGAGCGGCTGCTCTTTTTAAAAAAACAGATGTGACTTCTTCCCAGCAAGCGAAAGAAATCATCGATCAAGCTTGTACCACTTTCGGCAAAGTAAATGCCCTTGTCAATTGTGCGGGAATAGCTGCTGGAGAAAAGATGATTGGGAAACAGGGCGTTCATAGCTTGGAGTCCTTTTCAAAGGTAATTCAAGTAAATCTCATAGGCACATTTAATATGATTCGGCTGGCCGCTGACCAGATGCAGAACAACCTGCCGAATGAAAAAGGTGAGCGCGGTGTCATTGTGAATACCGCATCTATTGCAGCTTACGACGGCCAAGTAGGACAGTCCGCCTACAGCGCTTCTAAGAGTGGGGTTATAGGGATGACGCTGCCTGTTTCAAGAGAACTTGCTCAACATGGAATACGGGTGATGACGATCGCTCCAGGATTGTTTGAAACTCCCATGTTCAGTCAGCTTCCAGAGTCGGCCCGAGACTCTTTAGGAAAGATGACACCTTTCCCTAAGCGACTCGGTATGCCCGAAGAATTCAGCCAGTTAGTGCTCGCTATATTTGAAAATGTCATGTTGAACGGGGAGGTGATCCGTCTCGACGGAGCAGTGAGGATGCCGGCAAAGTAGGGGTGAGCATAAGGGTGCCCAGGAAATCTGTGTTAATAAAATCATATAAAAGGAGTCGATCAAAGTGGGAGCAACATTACGAAGCATGTTTGAACAGACGGCAGCGAAATATCCGAACAAAGAGGGCTTAGTGGATTTGCGTTTAGGTACAAGATGGACGTTTCAGGAATGGGATGTTGAAGTAAATCGACTGGCTAATGCACTTAAGACCTCTGGGGTCGGAAAAGGGGATAAAGTCTCCACCATCCTGTTCAATACTGCTGAATTTGCTACAGCCCTTTTCGCCTGTACAAAGCTCGGAGCCGTCTTCAACCCGATCAACTTCAGGCTTACATCTAAAGAAATCGAATTTATTCTAAAAGACGCTGATCCTAAAGTGGTGCTTTTTGAAAAGGCGGTTGCTGATCAGGTGGCACCGGTGGTCTCTGAACTTAGCGATGTAGAGTTTTGGTCCATTGATGAACACGACCTTGCTTATGCTGTCCATTACTATGATCAACTGAAAGATGCTCCTATTGTCAGGCCCTCTTGCGATTTAGATGAAACAGATCCCTATGCAATTATGTACACCTCTGGTACGACCGGTCTTCCAAAAGGAGTCGTGCACTCACACAGAGATATGATTGATCAATCATTAATTATGAGCGCCTGCCTGCAGTTGAATCCAGAAGATCGGGGATTAACGACAGCTCCCATCTTCCACTGTGCCGAACTGCATTGTGCTTTCTTCCCACGAGTCATGATTGGAAGTACCAATGTGCTGCTCCATCATTTTGATGCTCCTTCCGTTATTGAAACCATTAAACAGGAGCAAATTACTACTCTATTTGCTGCCCCTACCATGTGGAACATGATACTTCAGGAGGAATTCTCTCAAGAGGATTTCCAGACACTCAGAAAAGGGCTGTATGGAGGAGCACCAATGGCACCTGCCTTAACCTTACGTTTGCATGAAGCGATTGGAGTACAGCTGCTGCAGGCTTATGGCATGACGGAGATGGGGCCGGCGATTACCGCTTTAATGGAAGACGAGCAGGTTACGAAAGCCGGATCCGCTGGACGGGCGCTCTTAAATCATGAAATTCGCGTGGTCCGAACCAATGAACATGGCCCGGCTGAACCTGAAGCGATCTGCAAACCTGGTGAACTGGGGGAGATTATTGTGCGGGGACCCAGTATGATGGAGGAGTATCACAACCGACCGGAAGCGACGGAAGAAGCTTTATACAAAGGGTGGTATCATACAGGAGATATTGGCTCAATGGATGAAGAAGGTTACCTCTGGGTTAGTGACCGGGTGAAGGACATGATTATCTCGGGCGGGGAAAATATATATTCGAGAGAGGTAGAGGATACTTTGTTTGAGCACCCTCAAGTACTCGATGCAGCCGTCATTGGAGAACCGGACGAAATATGGGGAGAACGAGTGGTAGCTTTTATTGTAAAACAAGATGGAAACCTTAATGAACAAACCCTTGATGAGTTCTGTACCTCCAGTAATCGGCTGGCCAGGTATAAGCGACCCAGACGTTATGAGTTTGTAGATGAGCTTCCGAGAAATGCCAGCGGTAAACTTCAAAAGTTTAAATTAAGAGAAAATTTTAACTTAGTATCTGAATAGCAGACTGATAGATCCCCGGAAATATTCCCGGGGATCTTTTCATTTCCCGGGCAATAATCGACAGAAATATAGAGATTATTTACCGTTGATTAATTCTTTCAGATGATCAATGGGCTGTTCATTCCTTGCTTTTTTATAATCAAAGAAAGGACATCCTACTCGCTCAAGGCGATCCACTATGTTGGTAATTGTAAACAGCCGAGGGTCAAGTTCCTCGTTTACTTCCTCCCAGTATACAGGGGCAGCCACTGTTGCTTCTTTTGTCGATCGAGCAGAGTAGGGGGCTATAATGGTTTTACCTTCTGCATGTTGCAAAAAGTCTATATAGAGACGATCTCCCCGTTTCTTTTTAAGGCGTTCAATTGTAAAAAGATCAGGCTCTTGTTTCACAAGCAGCTGTGCAAAAGTTTCGGTCAACTTTCTGGTTTCTTCATAAGACAAAGACCCTTCGGGAATAGGGATATGGACTTGCATTCCTTTATTGCCGGAAGTTTTTATGAAACTCTTTATTTGCAGCTTATCCATAAGCGGTTTTAACAGGCTGGCTGCTGCAACGGCCAAGTGAAAATGGTTTCGGTCTGGAGGATCCAGGTCAATGATAATTTCATCAGGGAAGGAAGCACCTGCCTTTTGAAACGGAAGGTGCAGCTCAAGAGCCCCCTGATTGGCGATCCACATCAGGGAGGATAAGTTTTGACATAAAATATACCGTTCCCCTGCTTCTTCAAAGGAACTCAAATAGTCCGGAGCATGATCAGGGAAGTGCTTTTGATAAAAGGATTCCTCGTTAATTCCATCCGGGTATCGGATTAATGTCATTTTCTTATCTTGAAGGAAGGGAAGAAGATAGGGCGATACCATTCTCATATAAACCAAATAGTCCACTTTGGATAAGCCGCTCCATAATTCTTTCCTGAGATTCGTAGCTTCTACCTCTTCAGGGAAGAGAGATAAGTCCCACTTCAGCTTTTGTAAGGTACAGTCGGATGGGGACAGATCAAACCGAAAACGGTGAAACATGGGTTCTCTCAATTCTCCTCTTTCAGCATTCAAACAATTTATATCGACACATACACTGGGTTCAATCTCCCACACCTGATTTTTTCTACTTCCATTCTCTTTAAAGAAATTCCGTAAAGTAAGGTCTTCCTCATCCGTCATGCCGTGTTTAAAACTTCCCAGCGGGTAAATGCCGTTATGTTCTTCTTCCAGATTAAGCTGATAGTATCCGTTCGATTGATCATAACTAGTGAGAAATCCGGAGACAGCTCTCCATTGCTTTGCTTTAAGCCAATGTTTAGACCTTACACCAGCTTCGTAACGGCTCGTCTTTCTTTTAGCTATAATTCCTTCTCCGCGGTGAAGGTGAACTAGGCTTTCAATCTCATTAAGCGTAGGAAATTGTTGGACTGCTTGAATTCTGGGATGACGGAGGATTTGAATGGTTTTTTCTAGAATTCTCTTCCTTTCATTGTAGGAAGCCTTCTCCTCATTAAGATAGTCAAAAGCCATAAAGGTGGCTGGTCTCTCCTGGGATGAGCGCTGTATTTTATCCGCATTTCGTAACCTTCCTCTTTGCTGAAGGGCAGAGAAGCAAGCTTGATAAGGTGTGTTTAAGATTACAAGTTCTCCATCCAGCGTAAAAGGTGAAGTTCCGCTTGCAACTTTCACTTGGCTTATTTCTGGGAACTGAGAGGTTAAATCCTTGCCATTTCGGCTTTTAAGTGTAATTTTACCCTCATCCCCATGTAAAAGTACACGAAATCCATCATATTTTACTTCATACATCCACTCCTTACCTGTGGGAAGAGCTTCCGTCAGCGTCAGCAGCATGGGTTTGACCATCTTTAAACCTCCTTATTGTTTCAGATAGTTTGAGTTAACGCCACGCTTTTAAACATATTTTTCCTACATTCGAGAAAGCTATGGAAAAAGGAGTGGGCTCTATGCATACAATGTGGAAAGGTACCATTAGTTTTGGGCTGGTCAATATCCCTATTAAGCTTCATGCCGCAACCGAGAATAAAGACATTAAGCTCCGGCAGCTTCATGAAGAATGTAAATCGCCGATTGAATATAAAAAGAGGTGCCCAGTTTGTGAACGAGAAGTAGAAAGCCAGGAGATTGTAAAAGCATATGAATACGCTAAAAACAAATTCGTGGTCTTAGATGCTGAAGATCTGGAGACGTTAAAAAAGGAACAGGAAGATAAATCCGTTGAGATTCTGGACTTTGTGAAACTTGAAGAAATTGATCCTATTTATTTTGAAAGAAGCTACTATATGTCACCTAACGAAGGTGGAAGTAAAGCGTATGGATTGTTGCGAAAAGCTTTAACAGACACGGGCAAAATCGGCGTAGCAAAAATTATAATTCGTTCTAAAGAACAGCTTGCGATCGTCCGCGTTTATCAAAATACGCTGGTTATGGAGACCATCCATTTTCCGGACGAAGTCCGGCAATCCAAAGATGTTCCTAACGTTCCGGAAGAAACGGAACTGAGCAAAAAAGAAGTAAGTACAGCAGTGACTTTAATCGATCAGCTTACGGCAGAGTTTGATCCAGAGAAGTACAAGGATGAATACCGTACGGCTCTGCTTGATTTAATTGAAGCAAAAAGGAACAATGAAGAAATTACCACGGCTGCAGATAAACCGAAGCCTGATAATGTAACTGATTTGATGGAAGCTTTAGAGAAGTCATTAGAGAAAACAAAAGGGACCAAGAAAAAGACAACAAAACGAAAGTCCAATGCTGGATCAAAGAAGAAAACCTCGTAAAAAAGGCGTCACAATAGGATTTTGTCGTTCGTTTCACCTGTATTTATTCTCAAAATTGTAGTATAATATATAGTAGAATGATTATGGGGCGGAGGGTTTGTTGATGAGTACGCGTACAGAGGAAGAGGCGGAGATTTTGATGCGTCCAGCTAAAGCATCACTGGCTGTCGAAGGACTGCGCTTAAGCCAAAAGCAAGAGACACTTGTGAAAAAATGTTTAACCGGCGCCATAACCCATAAGGAATTTATTAAGAGGGCTTTGGAACTTTCACGTCATGCCTAACTCCAGATACGGAAGCGGGTCTTCCCGCTATTACTACCGGAATTCTACGGTTCTGATTAACCATTATGATATTATGGATGACAACCAATTGCAGAGTATGGAAACCATCCTTTCCACCCAGCGTTTGGCTGAACTCCAGGAATCTCCGGTAAAGGGTGACTTTGATTTACGTCATTTGCAAAAGATTCATACGTATCTATTTAGCGATCTATATCCATTTGCCGGAGAAATACGGACTGAAAATATAACTAAGGATGGTTTTTCTTTTGCTCAAGCCCGCTTTATTAAAGAAGCGGCCGGTCCGCTGTTTGAAGCATTAGCGAAAGAAGCCTGGGAACATATGGACCGGGAACGGTTAGCAGGTTTTCTCGCCTATTATATGGCAGAGTTAAATGTACTCCATCCTTTTCGAGAAGGGAATGGCCGCGCACTCCGTGAGTTTATTCGCTGTCTGGCCTTAGAAGCAAATTTCGATCTTGATTGGTCAGTGCTACCCCAGGAACGGATTTTGCAAGCAAGCATAGAGTCTGTGCGTGACACTAAAACGCTTAGGCAAGTAATTGAAGAATCGTTAAGTAAGAAGAAATAATCGTCCGCCTCTGGCTTCTATGAAGCTGGAGGCTTTATTATATTTCAAAAAGCAACCATTCCCAGTGTCCTTTGCTACAGTACTCCAGGTCATAGTAAGTGGGCTTTTTTACAGGATTTTGGAGGTATTTGAAGGTTGAATAAAATTGCAAATGGGCGTAGCCTGTTCTAAGACTAATAACAAGAAAGATATTAATTGAGGAGGATCCGTCCAATGTGTGGGATATTCGTGTCAATGGGAGAAATAGAAAAGAGCCAAATGGATGAAGTATTAGATTTACTTCATCACCGTGGTCCGGATGAAGGGAAATCGGTGGTAACCAACCGCGTCCATCTAGGACACCGCCGCCTATCGATTATAGGGCTGGATGATGGTATTCAACCCATTCACAACGCAGAAAAGGATCAGTGGATCGTCTGCAATGGAGAAATTTACAATTATGAATCGATAAAATCAGCATTGGAAAAAAAGACCCGCTTTCTAACCCAGTCAGACAGTGAAGTGGCTTTAAAGCTGGTTGAATCAGAAGGCGCACAAGCTATTGATCAGCTTGATGGAATGTTTGCCTTTTTCATTGCGGATGAACGTAATGATACCTTTATTGTAGCCCGTGACCCTCTAGGGATAAAACCTCTATATTACGGTTTAGATCAGGACGGACGTTATGTATTTTCTTCTGAACTGAAGGCTATTGAACGCTTTGTTCTTCAACCTAAAGAGTTCCCGCATGGTCATTACTTTACTCCTGAAGAAGGTTTTGTTTGTTATAGGTATGTGCAAGCTCCAGAAAACACGTTTAATGAAGAGTCGTTGGATCAGGTAAACCAATCGATCCGTGAAACGATGGAGAAAGCTGTTGAGAAACGTTTGCTCGCCGACGTAGAGGTTGGCGTTCTGCTGAGCGGTGGACTGGACAGCAGTTTAATAGCCGCGATCGCTAAACGATACCATAAAGGGTTATCTCCGCTTAAATCTTTTTGTGTGGGAGCGGAAGGCAGTGCTGATGTGATCAATGCGCGAAAAGTAGCCGAAGCAATTGGAACGGACCATTATGAATATATTTATACTCAGGAAGAACTGGTAGCGGCTGTAGAGGATGTAATCTACCATTTAGAGTCTTATGAACCATCCTTAGTCAGAAGTGCGATTCCGAACTATTTCGTATCGAAATTAGCATCTGAACACGTGAAAGTGATCCTTTCAGGTGAAGGAGCTGATGAGCTGTTCGCAGGTTACGCCTACATGGAGAGATTTCAGGATACAGCTTCGCTCAATAAAGAAATCATCCGCATCTTAAATACCCTTCATCATGTAAATCTGCAGCGTGCGGACAGAATGAGCATGGCGCATTCGCTTGAACTTCGAGTTCCATTTCTTGATATGGAAGTTGTAGAGAATGCCTTGAAAATTCCAGCGGGTCTCAAGATTCATAAGAAAGACCGAATGGAGAAATGGCTTCTCAGAAAATCATTTGATGGCGTGCTCCCTGAAGAAGTGCTTTGGAGAAAGAAAGCAGAATTCTCTGAAGGAAGCGGAGCGTTGGATCTACTGGATGCGCATGCTGAAGATAGCATCACGGATGAGGAATTGACCCGTATTCAGGAGAACACGACGGTAGAGATCCGCTCAAAGCAGGAAGCTTTTTACTATCGAATATTCAAAAAGCATTTCCCTGGAGAAAATATGCTTCAGACGGTAGGGAAATGGGCTACTGCGTAGGGTATATCTTTTTAAAACCGTAAATAATCCCGGTTAATCATAAAAGTAGTAAAGAAGCATAGAAAACTTTCTAAGCTTCTCAACCTGGAGAGAACCCCCCTGGTTTTCTCCAGGTTATTTTTTTTGCAGGCGTAGTATTTTACAAGAAGCTTATTCAAAAATAGGGCCGGATTGTGGAAGACTCGATTTCGAGATATTTTGTAGAGAAAGGGACTCCAGGGAACGGCTCGCTTTCCGCGGGCATGTGGTGAGCTTCCTCAGGCTTAGCCTTCCGGGATCTCACCGATCATGTTCATCCCGCAGGAGTCTTCGCCGTTCCCTTCCGCCCCTTTGCGATTATTGAGAGCTCAAAAGTTTTTGCATAAACGCCTTCCAATGAACAAGGACCATCTATAATTCCCACTGGTCTTTACGTGTGTTTAATTGTAGAAACCCAGTTATATAAGCATTTGAGGCAAATGCAGCATGGCTTCTTTCTCTTATAGCAGGGTCCGTTCACTAGATATCGTGGGGCGGCGGAGGAAACGAGGAGACTCCCGCGGGAGAAGGAGCTAGGCGAGACCCCACAAGGAGTGGTAACGACTGAGGAGGCTAGCCAGTTCCCCCGCAGGAAAGCGAGTTGTTTCCGTAGCCGCCCCCACCCTTTTTTTGGCAATGGACCCGAGTTATCTCGAAACTGAGTCTTCCACAAACGGGAGCTTATCTTTAACATGTAACTCGGGGATTTATTCAAAGAAAAATGTGGATTATTGTTTTTTCCTGACAGACTCTTTTATGAGAGGCTTACTATCAACTATAATAAGAATTACCAACAAAAAATATCAGAAAAATCAGAATCGCAGTCTCATATATTAAGAAAAAGGGGGACGGGCTGGTGGAGCATCCATTATTGCCGTTTAGAGAGGTCTGGAAAGCAAAGAAACGTATAAGAGAGGTAATTAATGGTCCAACGCCTTTAATTTATTCTGAGCACCTCTCCCATCATGTAGGCGCACATATCTATTTAAAGCTTGAGCACCTTCATCCCACCGGATCATTTAAGCTGAGGGGAGCTGCGAACAAAATCCTCTCTCTAACACAGGAGGAAAAAGAAAAAGGAGTCGCTACTTTTTCTACGGGAAACCATGGAATTGCTGTCTCTTATGTGGCCGGACAATCTAACATTCCATGTATCGTCTGTATATCCAATCGTGTCCCCGCTGCTAAAGTAGATCGTTTGAAGCGCCTGGGAGCTCAAGTAGAGGTGGTTGGAGAAAGTCAGGATGATGCTGAAGCCCGCTGCTATGAACTTCAGAGAGAGGCCGGTATGACCGTGATCAAACCTTTTGATGATCAGGAAGTAATCGCAGGTCAAGGAACCATTGGACTTGAAATTATGGAGCAGTGTCCGGAGGTGGATCAGGCGATTATCCCTTTATCAGGGGGAGGGTTACTATCAGGTATTGGTGCTTCTTTAAAGGCTATTGACTCTGCTATTCAAATCACCGGGGTATCGATGGAAAAATCAGCGGTTATGTATGAGAGTTTGTTAAAGGGCGAGCCGGTCACCCTTAAAGAAGAAGACACGCTTGCAGATAGTCTGCTTGGCGGTCTTGGTCCTAATAATGAGTACACCTTTCCATTAACACAGACTTTTTTAGACGAAGCAAAATTGGTTTCTGAAGAATCGATCGGTAACGGGATCTTATTCATGCTGACCCACCATAAAATGGCGGTGGAAGGCGCTGCAGCAGCAGGGATCGGCTGGCTGCTTAACGAAAAGACTTCGACGGGTAGCCATGTCGTGCTGGTTGTCAGCGGAAACAACATCGACCAACACACCATCAATCACTTAATTAAGAATCAATAGGGCAGGAGTGAGGCGAATGGGAGTAACAGTGGAAGATGTGCTGCAGTTACCTATCTTTAAAGAGGCAAAGGTTTTAACTAAGACCACAGATAAACCCGTACAATGGATATCCGTGATCGAGACCCCCGTTGAAAATTTTGTGAGGAACAATGAATTTGTACTGAGCACCGGGGTGGGATGTGGAGAAGATATACCGAAGCTTGAGGAATATGTAAAGGATGTTATTCGTGCAGACGCTTCAGCTCTCGCTTTTGCTACCGGACGATATCTTTACAAAATACCAGACCGTATTCTGCGATTAGCTGAGGAACACGATTTTATCATCATGGAAATACCATGGGAGGTGAGGTTCGGAGATATTCTGCAGGATGTTCTTCGTTTAATAAGTGAAGAAAAGCAGACCGGGCAGCAGCGGGCCGAAACCATCCGCCAGGAATTAATTAATTGTGTATTGAACGGCAAAGGATTGCAGGAAATTACTACGATTCTTTATGAAAACACTCACATTCCTGCTGCTATCAGTGATCATAATAAACAAATCAGGGCTAATCAGCAGTTCGACCGTTATTTTCTAGACGTGTTGAACGGAAAAGAAAACGAAGCATTTCAATTGGTATCTCCAGAGCCTTTTAGCGATCATCCATTAGTCCATTACATTGAAAAATATGAGATTGGTCCACATTTTTGCTATCAGCTGACGATCCTTTCGAATTACAAAAAGCAAGGATATCTGTTGTTTAAGCCAGAGGATGACCATGAATTGACATGGGTGGATTTATCGATTTTAGAGCATACACTTACGGCCTGCGCTTTATATTTTGTGAAAGAAAACGCCATTGAAATGACCGAAATCCGGTTGAAGGATAACTTTCTGCTTGAACTTGCCAAAACTGAAGTCGATATCGATAAGTCGCTGCTGGCGAAAGCCCACCTCCTTGGTTATGACTTAGAGAAGCCGTATGCGTGTCTGGTAGGAGATATTCGTTTTAAAAAACAGATTGATGGACCCGTAGGTTCAGAGGAGCATTCAGTCCAATCTTCGTCCATGCACAGCCGGAACTACTATATTCAAAAGGAAGTGACACATGCGGGGGATATGCTGAAGCGGCAGACGATGACCACGTTTGATGAAGGGGAAGTTATTGTTTATATAGAGGCGGATTCCAAGACATACCCGGAGACGGCTAATCAATTTCTGGATCTCGTGGAGCGGCGCCTTCACGAATTACTTGCCGGTATTACGATCTCCTGGGGAATTTCCTGCCATAAAGACGGTCTGTATACCTTCCACCAGAGCTATGAAGAAGCGGCTACCGCTTTAAATATCGGACGTCAAAAACATGAAGACGGAGATCGTACTTTTTTCAGTGATACCCGTATGAACCGCTTGTTAATGGCTCTTTCACACGAAAAGGAAATTGAATATATTGTCCATAATACGTTGGAAAAACTGATTGAATATGATCAACGAAGACAGACGGACTTAATTCATACGTTCATTGTTTATAACAAATACAACAGTAACGTAAGCCAGACAGCACGTGCCTTAAATCTGCACCGCCAGTCATTGCTGCATCGCTTAAGGAATATTGAACACTTAACAGGGCTTTCTTTATTGGATGCAGATGACCTTTTCCTCCTGGAGCTCAGTGTACGTTTATGGATGTTGAAGAAAATTGAAAAATGAGCGCTCCTTCTGCAGAGGAGCCGCTCATTTTATTCGTTATCGATCAGCAACCATTGTTTCTATTTCCTCGTTACTAGAATCAAGTCTAGTTAGTTGGACCTCCCATTTATCTTCTTCTTCACGATACAAAATCAGCTTTACGGCTAACAGTTTGTCACCCTGGATTTCCATTAAAGCTTTTGACAGAGCCTCGGGAGCTTCCATGTCTGCGCCCTCTACTTGGCTCATTTCAAGAACCGTCACCTGCTCTGCTTCAGCCTGAGTGGGGAAGGATTCACGAACTCCACCTTTCACCCACACTTCTACTTGTTTACCTACCCAGCGGTCTTTAGGAGCATCGGAGACCCACATTGCATTAGGATTGCTGTCTGAATCAGAATCCAGGGGAGCCACCACTAGAATTTGGTCCTCTTTCTGTTCCATAACAAATCCGGTAATTTCAGGAGGAGACGGGTTTTCTTGCTCTGGTGGTTCTTTAGGTTGACTATCGGAATTAGAAGTTGGTGCAGCTGCACACCCGGTCAGAATCATAGTTATAATAAACATGCATGCCAAAGCTCTCATAAACTTGCCTGCCTTTCTATTATTTTTTGAATAAATTACCATGACATCTATCAATAACTTTGTTATAGTAAAAAACAACCAAGTGAATCTATGATTATAACTACTAGGGGAGCCTGAATGGGCTGAGAGGAAAGCAAAGAAGCATTCCGACTCTTAACGAACCTGATCTGGTTAACACCAGCGGAGGGAAGTAGTCTACTATTTATTAGACATTACCCTTATAAGTCAGGTCCTTCCCGGGATCTGGCTTTTTGTTTTTCCCCTACGGAAGGGAGGACAGACATGAACAAAACGAGATTACTAACGACAATGGCTGCATTCATTGCGATTGGAACACTTGGTGCCCAGCTGCTCTGGTTTCCAGCAGGAGTTGCAAAGGCTTATCCAGTCCAGCATGCAGTAAATGTGATGGCAGCTGTGACACTTGGTCCATTACCGGCTGTAACCATAGCTTTTATGATCGGTTTATTACGCCTCCTCCTCGGATTAGGTACACTGCTCGCGTTTCCTGGAGGAATGATCGGTGCTTTTCTTGCGGGTATTTTATACAAATGGGTTCAAAATAGAATGGCAGCAGTTGCCGGTGAAGTGCTTGGTACAGGAGTCATTGGAGCCTTATTCGCTGTTCCTTATGCAAATATACTGATGGGCAGCTCGTCTGGAGCTCTGGTATTTCTACCATCCTTCTTGGTCAGCAGCATATCAGGTGCCATGATAGGATGGATCATCGTTTCAAGAGTTAAATTGGAAAAATATATCTTACAACCATAATACACGGAAACTACTAGGGGCGCGAGTGTTCGCTGAGATAAGGAAATAAATTCCTTGGTCCCTTACCACCTGATCTGGATCATGCCAGCGGAGGGAAGTAGTAAGCAGCCTCACCCCCTTCCCCCCCTTAGTAGCTTCCGAATAAATCAGGAGGCATTTTCATGTCATTTACAGAACAGTTAAGACAAGAAAACCACGATATTTTCGAAAGAATTTTTCACCATCCATTTGTTGAAGGAATTGGAAATGGTCGTCTTCCCTCAGAATCTATAGCTCACTATATAAAAGCAGATTACGAGTATTTAAATGCGTTTATGCACATTTATGGAATTGCGATTTCCAAGTCCACTGAACGTGAAGATATTCAATACTTTAACGAACAGGTCAATTTCATCCTTCATAGTGAAGTGCACCCCCATCATAATTTGTGCGAGTATATCGGCATTCGGTATGAAGATCTTCAGGGTTATCCGCTTCCTCCAACCGCTGATCATTATGTGAAACATATGATGTACCATGCTCAAATGGGAGGTCTTGGTGAAATTATTGCCGCACTCCTTCCTTGTCCCTGGACTTATTTAGAAATAGGAAGATATTTGATGGAGGAGTATGAGCCTGACAAAGATCATCCTTTTTATCCCTGGATAAAATTCTATGCCGAAAGCGAGATGCAAATTCTCACGGATCATTTACGAAGCCGGCTGGATCATTTTGCTGAACAGGCTTCAGAAAAAGAACTCAGCCGTATAAGGGATGCGTATCGGAAAAGCTGTCAGCTGGAATGGTCTTTTTGGGAAATGGCTTATACCTGTGAAGGATGGATTGAAGGAAAGGCGGTGGATGTTAAATGAACCACGTTCCATGCGCATTGACTATTGCGGGCACAGATCCAAGCGGAGGAGCAGGTATCCAGGCTGATTTAAAGACATTCCAGGAATTAAAATGCTACGGGATGTCTGTGATCACATCTGCCGTTGCTCAAAACACCACAGGTGTAAAGGACATTCACCACCTCCCTATTGAATTCCTGGAAAAACAACTTCAGTCGATTTCTGAGGATATGCCAGTTCATGCTTTAAAAACAGGAATGGTCGCTCAAAAAGATATGATGAAAGCAATAGCTAATTGGATTCCGGAGACCAACGCTTTATATGTAATGGATCCCGTTATGATTTCTCAAAGTGGTGATTCCTTAAGTGAAGAAGAATCAAGGGAAGTATTACGAAATCATCTGCTTCCTTTGACGACTTTAGTAACCCCCAACATCCCGGAAGCGGAAGAGATAACTGGGAATAGAATTGAAACTGAGGAAGATATGAAAGAGGCGGCTGAAGCTATCGTCAAGAATTTCGGAGCAGGTGCAGCCTTAGTGAAAGGCGGACACAGGGAAGGGTCAGCCATTGATTTTTTATTTGATGGAAATGAGATCCACACCTTCGAGTCAGCTCGCATTAATACAAAAAACACTCACGGGACCGGCTGCACGTACTCCGCAGCGATTACTGCCTACCTGGCACAGGGCCTCTCGTTAGTTGAAGCTGTAAAACAAGCTAAATATTTTGTAACGGAAGCGATTCGGTATTCCTTCGACCTTGGGCATGGAAGCGGGCCGACCAATCATTTTGCTACTCGTGAGGAGGTTTCTAACAAATGGATGTAAATATCATTAAGGAAGTACGGCAAAAGCAGCCGCTGATTCACCATATTACGAACCAGGTGGTCATGAACTTCAGCGCAAACGGTTTACTTGCTTTTGGTGGTTCACCCATCATGGCACATGCCAGAGAAGAGGTTCAGGATGTAACACGTCTGGCTGATGGGGTCCTTCTTAATATAGGAACGTTAACAGAAAACCAGGTAAGCGCTATGATTTTAGCGGGGCAGGCAGCTAATGAGGCAGGTGTCCCTGTGGTAGTGGACCCAGTTGGTGCAGCTGCCACTAAGTACCGCTCGAAAAGCATTCAAACCATTTTACAAAATGTGAACCCTTCTGTAATTAAAGGAAATGCTGGAGAGCTTGCTCATTTAATTGGAGAAGAAGTAGAGACAAAAGGGGTAGAATCGACGGGTACTGGAAACGAAAAATTAATTGCGGAGAGAGTTGCACAAACCTATGAGACCACTGCTGTTGTCACCGGAAAGATTGACGTAGTATCTGATGGGTCGGAAACCCGGACTAATTCAACAGGAGACCCTCTTTTAGCGAAAGTGACGGGTACAGGCTGCCTGCTCGGTTCTATTCTTGCTGCAAGCTTGTCTGCAAGTGGATTTAGTGTAACTAACATCCATACAGCTCTGGAATTTTTCGGAGCGGCAGCTGAACACGCAGCTTCACAGGAAACAGTACAGGGACCAGGAACATTTGCTTCTCATTTTCTCGATGCATTAGCCATGGACCCTGAACAATTGGGGGAGAGATGATCAGTGACTTTATCTAAGCAGTTAAGAAAGTATCTGGTGATGGGAAGTCAGGACACAGACAGGGATCCTGCAGCTGTCCTGGAAGAGGCCATCCAAGCAGGGATAACCGCTTTTCAATATAGAGAAAAGGGAAGAGGATCACTTGAAGGAGATGCTAAGCTTGAGCTTGGCAGAAAACTCAGAAGTCTTTGCCGGGAGAAAGGGATCCTCTTCATAGTCAATGATGACTTAGACATGGTTGAACCGCTAGAGGCAGACGGGATTCATGTAGGCCAGGAAGACATAAGTGTCGAAGTTATAAGGTCGCAATTTCCAGACAAAATCCTTGGGCTGTCGGTTTCAACAGAGCAGGAAGTAGCCCAAAGTTCATTAGATAAGGTCGACTATCTCGGAGCTGGTCCTGTCTTTCAAACGAGCACGAAGGAAGACGCTAAGCCTGTCGTTGGAACCGACTGGATTAAGCAGCTAAAAGAGGCCTACCCTGATTTACCGGTCGTTGGTATCGGAGGGATCAACACGGAAAATGCTTTTTCGGTCATAGAAGCAGGAGCGTCCGGGGTAGCGGTTGTTTCAGCCATAACACGTGCCGAATCAATAGCTGAAGCCGTGAAACGGTTATAACGAAACTATGATTGCGGTGTCTTTTATGGATTCTGAGCAACGTGATTAACAACGCACACTTATTCCACAATCGGGCCGGATTGTGGAAGACTTAGTTTCGAGATAAGTTGGGGCCGTCACGATATGAGGAGCGGGTTGGTGGGGAAATAACTCGTCTTGTTCCATCACCCAGACACTCGAGTCATAAGCCGCTCATCAACGGATGGGAAAACCGCCATCCTTTTGATGAGCGGCTTATGCTGGTCGTGTCTATCGGGGTGATTCCACATTTGAACATTTTCCTATGGGGGGACGGTGAGCTTCCTCGCTCGTTTCACTCCCTGCGGGATCTCATCTAGTCCCTTCTCCCGTTCTTACACTCATGATCGATGGAGTCCTAAGACAATGCCTAAACGATATGGGGTGCTATCCAGCTCCAGCACCTAGCGTCTAGTGAGACTTCCCTCGCTTCTGTACGATAAGGCAACATCGAATCGCTGCGCTCTTCGTGTTTTCTTTATCTCCGTCAGCTCAGTCCAGTCCATACGCCGCTGCCCAAGGTGCTTCCGCTTTTAACCGGGGAGTCTTGCCTTTTCCCCATCAACCCAGCCACGGGAGAATAACGGACCCTGCTAGAAGAGAGAAGGATCTCCTTCTTAACTGATCTTAAATGCTTTTATGACAAGCTATTCCATATCTTTTTAGCGTGAAAACCCTCATGTTCCTGTTTATCAAGAAGATAACTTAAGTGGTTTCGAGTTTCTGATTTGGACAGGTCCGGAGGGGACGCTGAAGACTCCTGTGGGATGAACATGATCGGTAAGATCTCGCAGGGCTGTGAAGCCCGAGGAAGCTTACCACAGAAGAGGTTCGACTAAGAACGCCACGTCGTGTGGCAACGTCGAACGACCCTGCGTCGTGCAGGGTCGGAAAGCGAAACCGTCCCCCGCAGGACCTACTTCTCACAAAAGGCTCGAAACTGAGTCTTACAAAATCGGAGGCTTAACTTTATATAGTCAACACGGGGATTTAACAGTGCCTTTTGATAAAGGCACTGTATGTTTAGTTTGGTGTTTCCACCGTACGATTACTTGCTTCTTTGAGAACGGTTTAGTTAAAAGGATGAAGGGTAAAAGGGAAGGAAGGTTTAAACAAAGGAAATTACAGGATAAAAATTTATCTATCCAATACATCAATAGAGGAAGTGAGCAAAAAATGAGTCAACAAGCTTGGTCTGTGGATCAAATCCCTTCATTAAAAGATAAAGTAGTCATTGTCACTGGCGGTAACGGCGGCCTTGGATTTGAAGCGGTCAAAGTGTTTGCTGAAAAAGGTGCAACCGTTATTCTGGCTTCAAGATCTTTAGAACGCGGCGAAGAGGCATATGAGGCCATCAGGAAAGACAATCCGAATGCAATTATTGATGTGATGCCTTTAGATCTTCAGGATTTAGATTCGGTAAAGGAATTCGCACGTATTTTTAAAGCTAAATACTTTCGACTGGATATCCTGTTGAATAACGCAGGAGTAATGACGACCCCTTACGGGAAAACGAAAGACGGTTTTGAACAGCAGCTCGGCATTAATCATCTTGGCCATTTTGCTTTGACTGCCCTTCTTTTTGAACGCTTAAAAGAAACGGAGCAATCCCGAGTGGTCAACATTAGCAGTAATGCCCATAAATCCGGAGCTATCGATTTTGATAACCTGATGTTTGAAGGCGGCAAAGGATACAAACCAATGAAGGCCTACTCCCAATCCAAGCTGGCTAATCTGCTGTTCACCTTTGAGCTGCAAAGACGAATTGACCAAGCTGGATTGTCTATAAAAAGCGAAGCGGCTCATCCCGGAGGAGCTCAAACCAACTTGGCGCGACATGTAGAGGACAAATTTCTTTATAAAATGCTTGAAGGAGTGCTTACCCGTGTAACTCAAAGTGCCTATGATGGATCACTTCCGGGTATTCGCGCGGCTACCGACGCTTCTTTAGAAGGCGGGCGCTATTTAGGTCCTTCTGGTTTTATGGAGATGAAAGGTGAACCTGTAGTGGTTGCTCCAAAAACTCATGCCTACGATGTGATGGACGCGGACTTGCTTTGGAAAGAGTCCGAACGATTAACAGGCGTGAAGTTCCCTATATAAGTGAATCAAAGACTAAGCCTTTTTTTTGGGCTTAGTCTTTTTTTAGGATCTAATAATCGTTGTATGTGCTCTTTTCATAAGCAAGTTAATTAAATATAGGCCCGGAAAGTTGAAGACTCGAATTAGAGCCCTTTTCCATCTATCGTTACGGACCCATTTATCTCGAAGTTGGGAGCATATTTCAAAAATCAGCATTGAGATTCAACCGAGCTTTTTTTACGGCTGCCTATAATTAACATAACAGGAATCATAAAAAAAGGTTTAGAGGTTTCGAAAAGGATTATATCGGACTTGGTCATTTATAAAAAAGTATTTTAATATATTAAATCAGTTTTTTTTTATAATGAGCGGGTAAGAAGGGATATATACCAAAAATTAAGAAAGGATTGAGGAGGATTTAGATGGATAGGAAGAAGCTCATTGATTATAAGATTTTTATACCCTCACTAATTATTATTCTGGGTATTAGTATTCCATTTGCTATGTTTGAAAGCGAGTCATTGGAAGTTTTGAATTCTATATTTGATTATATTGTAGAGGTGTTTAGCTGGGGTTATCTCTGGTATGGAATTATTTTGGTTATAGCAGGATTGTATTTATCATTTTCAAAATACGGCCAAGTCGTATTGGGAAATCCTACCGAAAAGCCGCGATTCACTTTATTTGAATATGCATCCATACTAATTGCTATGGGCGTAGGTTCCACGATTATGAGAACCGGGATGCTTCAGTGGACTTCAGTTGCAAATGATCCGCCAGCAGGAGTAGAAGCTGGATCGCCGGAAGCTCTTTTATGGGGTAATGCTTACAGCATGTTTTTATGGGGTTTCCAGGTTTTCGCTATTTTCGTGTTGATTGCTCCGGCGATGGGGTACATTCTTCACGTAAGAAAACGTCCGTTAATGAGGATCTCTGAGGCCTGTCGTGTTCTTTTTGGGGATAAGTTTACCGATGGAATAGGCGGTAAAGTTCTTGATATTTTATTCCTTATTAGTATCCTTGCCGGCGCAGCTGTAACGCTTGGTTTAGGAGCGCCTATTATTACACAGAATTTATCTCACCTTTTAGGTATAGAAGTTAATTTTGGTCTGACCATAACAGTTACGATCATATGGGTATTCTTATTCTCACTTAGTGCGTATTTAGGTATTGAAAAAGGGATTAAACGGTTAAGTACTTTTAATATGTACCTAGCTGCTTTATTTGCTTTATTTATTTTAATAGGAGGCCCAGGTGTATTTATCTTGAATTATTTTTCCGATAGTATATCCTTCCTATTAGCTAATTACCTTAACATTTCGCTAAATACACAGTCTGTGCATCAGGGGGAAACCTCTCATATTCAAAGTAATACTGTTTTCTGGTATGCATACAGTGCAACGTGGGCCATGCTCCACAGTGTGTTTGCTGCTAAAATTTCAAGAGGCAGAACGATTAAGGAAATGATTCTGACGTACTTGTTAGCACCTACTCTTATCTCATGGGTGGCAACAGGAGTACTTGGGGGACTAGGAGTCCATAGATATCTTATGGGAGACCTGTCTATCTTGCAGATGGTAGAAAATAACGCAAGAATGGCAGCTATTCCAGAAATACTATCCACTCTTCCGTTTGCAGAAGTTTCTATTATCATCTTTATGATTGTAGCTCTCGTGTTCTTAACGACTACGCTTGACTCAACCACCTACACTGTAGCTGCTTATACAAGTACTAGAGATATGAGTAAGTATGAACCTCCGAAAACACTGCGTATTGTCATTGCAGCTGTTATAACTGGTTTAGCATTAGTACTCATGCGTATTGGCGGTTTACCGCCTTTAGAAGTTATTTCAGGACTAATGGGTCTGCCTATTATTTTCTTACAATTTATACTCATATATGCTGCGAAGCGTATGATCGATGAAGATAAAGCGTGGAAGCATAATGTTAGAAGCAACTAATATGAAGAACCCTCTCTTCGTTAATAGATATTAACGAAGAGAGGGTTCTTTAATTTCGAGGATCTGTAAGGTTTGTTAAAAAATCTAACGATGAGCAGATCGGTTCCAGACAATATCTTGAACTGATTCTTCTAGTAAGCAGCTCTATAGATTGAAACTATTTTGACGAAGAATCAAACTATAACTTTTAAGAGACCCCCGTTTAAAACTATCTCTCTAATTAGATTAGTTAATAAACAATGAATTTAAAAATGTTTCACAGAAACATTTTGAGTGAGGCGAACTATAATTTCTTGAGACCAGGTATTTGAGGGAGAGGGGACACTCTCTTTGTATTATAATTTAAATCAGAAGCATATCGCTTGTAGCAGCAGGCGATACATACTTTCTAATTCGCATCTATATTGGAAAAAACAACAAAAATAGCTGAATGGGGGACAGAGGGATACTCCGTTAATAGGGAAATATGTCTTTAAAATCTAGTTGTATCGCAAGGCGATATATTTTATAATTACTAAGATACAGTAGTTTTTATATTAATTAATCTATTTATTCCCGCGGTGTTACATCGCCTGTATCGGAAGCCGATATAAGGACTTTTTAAAGTATAAAGACGGCCCTCAGTCACATGGAAATTATTATTTTTTAAAAGGCACTTTTTTGATAGTCAGGTATATCGTCAGGCGATATGACCTGGAGGTCCCAGGTAACCTTGGTATTTAATAGAAAGAGGTGCGATATGCGAAGCGATATTCAACCAAATGAACAGGCTTTCTCCTCTAAGGAGGTAGCCGAAGAAGTGGGAATTGCAACCCCGACTGTTCGAAAGTATGCTCAAATCTTAGAACGGAATGGATACGAGTTTTTCAAAAATCGTGACCGGCGAATCTTTGTTCACTCTGATATCGAAGCGCTTATATCGATACGCGATACGGATAAGCCATTAGACGTTATAGCTCAAGAACTGGTGGAACAGCAGACAGAACGCTTGAAGGGGTATAAGGAAGCTGGTATATCGGTTCCCGATACATACAATCCTTCACTCCAGCACAATGATCAATTAAAAGAATTTTTCAGGGCCCTATCCAGTGAACTCGCAGCTACCCGTGAGATGAATGTGCAATTAACCAATGATATTTCAGAGTTAAAAACCACTGTGTCACGTCTACAGCAAGATCACCACCATATAAGTGCGGGGATTAGCAATTCGGCTCAAAAAACTAATGCTAAAATTGAAAAATTGTCACAGCAGCAGGAAGAGCATTATGAAACCTTACTTCAACAGGAAAAAGAAAAGACGGAAGCATTACAGGAAGAAATTAAAAATATGCGAGCTGAGCAAAATAAAGAGTGGCGAATGCAAAATGATTTTAACACACGTCTAGAGCAAGCAATGAAAAAAACAGAACAGCCGAAGGGCAGCTGGGAATGGTTTTTATCCCTTTTTGGTAAATAATTAGTTGTATGATTTATAAGCAGAAGACCGCTATTCAAAATCAGCCCGGGTTTTTGAGTCATGAAACTGCAAAAAGCTGCCATCTATACAAATAAGTCGATATAGAAGACATAAAAAAAGACGGGCTAACCCGTCTTTTTTTTCGTTTACCTAATCCTCTCTCCAGGCTTAAGGATCGGCAACTCCACATTCACGGTGTCTGGATATTTAATTCCAGCTCCTGTATTCAAAACGACCACCTTTTCCTCTTCTTGAATCCACCCTTGTTCACGAAGGCGGCGGGCAGCCGAGAAGGCCGCAGCTCCTTCAGGGCATACAAAAGCCCCTTCCTTTTGGGCGACTACCTTTTGTTCCTCTAAAAGAGCAGCGTCGCTGATCGCTATGGCACACCCATCAGTGTCATATAGTGCCTCAAGCACTAGAAAATCTCCAAGAGCTTTGGGTACGTTAATTCCAAAAGCTACGGTTTCAGAGTTTTCCCAGAAAGGAGCTTCTGTTTCTCCTTTTTCCCATGCCCTTACAATAGGTGCACAACCTTCTGATTGAACGGCTACTAAACGAGGCATCTTGTCGTCAGAAATCCACCCTAGCTGCTGAAGTTCTTTTAAAGCCTTATGAATTCCGATTAGGCCAACACCACCGCCGGTCGGATAAAGGATCACATCAGGAACTTCCCAGTTGAGCTGTTCAGCAATCTCTAACCCCATCGTTTTCTTTCCTTCAATCCGGTAAGGCTCCTTTAGTGTAGAAACGTTATACATTCCTTTTTCTTCAACGGCATTTCCTACAATTTGACCAGCATCGCTAATTAATCCATCGACTAAGTATAAGCTAGCCCCAGAGATGGCACATTCGTTTCTAGTTATATTAGGAGCATCGATTGGCATAACTATGGTAGATTTCATGGAAGCACGAGCGGCATAAAGGGACCAGGCAGCTCCAGCATTTCCATTCGTAGGCATAGCGAGTTCCTCAACACCAAGCTCCTTCGCTTTTGAAACTCCGACAGCTGCTCCCCGGGCTTTAAATGACCCTGTGGGAATCGTTCCTTCGTCCTTCATTAGTAAATTGTTAATTCCCATGTCACGTCCGATTCTATCCATCAAGAGTAATGGGCTCATGCCCTCTCCTAAAGTGGTTTTGTATTGTTCCTCCTCCAGCGGAAGCAGTTCATGATAGCGCCACAAATCAGAAGGGCGATCCATCAGGTGTTCTTTTTTCCAATCGCGCGCTAATGCATTTAGGTGGTATTCGACTAAAAGGGGAGATCCACAGGTGCATAAATGCTGAGTTTCTTCGCTTGAATAAGTTTTCGAACATTTCGGGCAGTACAAGTGAGATATGTAACTGTAATTCATTTTTAGGGCCTCCTTATAAGTATTAGCTTCATGGTAACACACCATTTTGCTGTAGCTTACTAAGCGAGGCTTTTTTACAGAGAGTGTCGATTTTTAAGTTTGTAGTAAATTCGGTTTTGAAACTTCATACACTTTTTACATTACAAAAAAAAAGCGCGTTGAATAAAATATAAGTAATCATTGTTTTAATATTCAGAAAAAAGTGGAGGGGTTCAAATGGTGCTTCCTTTTGACATTCTTGAGTATCACCAGCGGTTACAAGAGACCAAAAAGAGCATGGAAGCGAAAGGAATCGAAGTCCTGCTAATCTCAAACCCGGCAAATATGAATTACCTTTCAGGGTATGACGCCTGGTCTTTTTATGTTCATCAGATGCTCGTAATTATCATTGATGAGCCACAGCCTTTATGGATCGGACGTTATCAGGATGCAAATGGTGCCCGGGTTACAACTTGGATTTATGATGAAAATGTAATTGCCTACCCGGACTATTATGTCCATTCAGAAATCTATCACCCAATGGATTTCATATCGGAAATTTTGAACCAAATCGGTCATGGGAACCGGAAAATCGGTGTAGAGATGGATCAGTATTATTTCACAGGTATGGCACTTGAACGATTGAAAAAAGGAATGCCTAATGCCGTTTTTCAAGATGCCACACTGCTAGTTAACCGGGTAAGAATGATTAAATCAGACCAGGAAATTGAATATATGAAAAGAGCGGCTAAGATCGCAGATTTGGCCATGCGAAAAGGCGTGGAAAGTATAAGCCCGGGAGTGCGCGAATGTGATACAGCTGCTGAAATTTACTATCAAATAATCAAAGGAACACCCGAATTCGGAGGAGAGTATCCGGCTATCGTACCTCTGCTGCCGACTGGGGATCGGACTTCGATTCCACACCTAACGTGGAGTGACCGTCCTTTTGTAGAAGGGAATGCTGTCATTATCGAATTAGCGGGTTGTTATAAGCGTTACCATGTGCCTCTGGCTCGAACCGTAACGGTGGGGCAGCCGAATGAAAAGCTGCAAGTGGTAGCACCCGTAGTCCTGGAAGGAATTCAAGAAGTTCTTTACGCAGCTAAACCGGGTGTGACATGCGGTGAACTTGAGGAAGTATGGAGAAAGACCATTAAGAAGCATGGCTTTGAAAAAGAGGCTCGACTCGGTTACTCCGTTGGGCTGAATTATCCTCCGGACTGGGGAGAGCATACGGCTAGTATCCGAAAAGGTGATTCTACAGTTTTAAAGCCGAATATGACTTTTCACCTTATTCCGGCCTTATGGTTTGATACAGATGGCATTGAAATAAGTGAAACCTTCCGGATTACAGACGAAGGTTCTGAACGGTTTACCACTTATCCTCAAGAATTAATAGTTAGAGATCATTTGGACCTTAGCGGTCAAATCAGCTAGGAGGTGTCGATCATCCATTTATTCCATCGGAGTGAAATTAATAATGTGGTGAGTTTAGATAAGAGGGTGGTGGATTTGGTGGAGGAAGGTTTCAATGCACTAAGTGATAACAAAGTGCAAATGCCTCCCATCATGCGAATTGATGTCCCCGAACACAATGGGGAAGTAGATATTAAATCTGCTCACATCAGAGGGTATGATAGCTTTGCCATCAAGCTCTCTTCCGGATTTTTCAATAATCCTCAAATAGGGCTGCCAAGTGCGAATGGACTTATGATTCTCTTAAGTGCGGAAACAGGCAGACCCAAGGCAATTCTTGCTGACCAGGGTCTGCTGACCGACTTACGTACCGCTGCTGCAGGTGCGGTGGCTGCCCGTCATCTCAGTCGGCAAGATAGTCGTATCGCCGGAATTATCGGTACCGGAGCGCAAGCCAGGCTGCAGTTGGAAGCTCTTTCGCTTGTTCGCCCCATAGAAAGGGTGCTGGTTTACGGAAGAGATATTAAAAAGGCTAACGTCTATAAAGAAGATATCGAAGAACGACTGAGTCTGCCAGTAGAGGTATGTGCTCACCCGCAGGAGGTTGCAGGCGAAAGCGATATCGTTGTGACGACCACTCCTGCTTCAGAACCACTGTTTAAAGGGGAATGGCTACGCCCTGGAGTTCATATAACCGCCATGGGATCTGATGCCGAGCACAAACAGGAACTTGATACGTCGGTATTAGAAAGAGCCGATCAGTTAGTGTGTGATGTGAGAGCGCAGTCTGTGCGGCTGGGAGAACTAAGGAATTGTAATCAGGAAACAGTAAACCGGGCTATTGAGCTTGGAGAGATCACAAGCGGCCGAAAGTCAGGAAGGCAGTCATCTGATGAAATTACGGTCTGCGATCTTACAGGGACGGGTGTGCAGGATACCGTTATCGCCCGCCATGTTTATTCATTACTTGTACCTCAGGAGGAGATTATAAATGGAAAAAGCTAAATTCAGTACAAAATCGATTTGGGCCGGAGAAAAAGAGCAGTTAGCTTTTGGAGCTACACAGGTACCAGTGGTCCACAGTGTGTCTTTTGGTTATGACGATATGGATGAATGGTATGAGGTGGCGATTGGAAATAAACCGGGGCATATTTATGGCCGGAATACCAACCCTACTGTGCAGGCATTTGAAGAGAAGATTCGTATTCTTGAAGGAGCAGATGCTTCTACCAGTTTTTCTACAGGCATGGCTGCGATCAGTAATACACTAAGTACTTTACTGTTCCCTGGAGACCGCGTCGTATCCATTAAAGATACGTATGGCGGCACGAACAAAATTTTCACAGAATTTCTTCCAAGGCAGCAAGTAGAAGTCATTTTATGTGATACAGGAGATCATGAAGCCATCGAAAGAGAAGTGGCCAGAGGGTGCAAAGTCCTGTATCTCGAAAGTCCGACCAACCCGACCGTTAAAATTACGGATATTAAACGAATGGCTGCAGCAGGTAAAGCAGTAGGAGCCACTGTCGTAGTTGATAATACATTTGCTACGCCTGTTAATCAGAATCCCTTAAAGCTCGGAGCAGACCTCGTGATCCATAGTGCAACGAAATACCTCGGAGGGCACGCAGACGCTCTTGGCGGAGCTGTATGCGGTGATCGAGCCCTTGTAGAAGCTATATACCACTACCGTGAAATCAACGGTGCGACTATGGATCCCATGGCAGCCTACTTGATTCTGCGCGGCATGAAAACCTTGAAACTGCGAGTCGATCAGCAAAATAAAAATGCAGCAAGTATCGCAGAATACCTGAAAACATTTGATTTGGTCGAAGCGGTATTCTATCCAGGTCTTGAAGAACATCCTCACCACGACATAGCAAAAGAACAAATGACTGGTTTTGGAGGTATGCTCAGTTTCGCAGTTCGTGGCGGGGTTGATACAGTAAGACAATTGCTTCCGAAGCTGAAATACGCGAACCGCGCAGCTAATTTAGGGTCTGTAGAAACAGTGGTAGGACCTTCAAGAACCACCAGTCACGTGGAATGTACCCCGGCTGAAAGGCTGGCTATGGGAATTCCGGAGGGCCTCATCCGTTACTCTGCTGGTATTGAGGATATTGATGACTTAAAGCAAGATCTTGCTCAAGCTTTTAAAGCAATTGAAGCTTATGTCAATAGCTGAGGAAGTGGAGCCGTGAGAACCAAAAACGCGGACTTAGTTAAACGTTGTAACGAACTTCACTCCTCTTTAGTGAAGTGGAGAAGAGATTTTCATCAATACCCAGAACTAAGTTTTCAAGAAGAACGCACAAGCAGAAAAGTTGAAGAAATCTTACGCCAGGCTGGGATTCAGGATATTGAAACAAACGTAGGCGGCTACGGGCTCATTGCAACGATAAGCAATGGCCCGGGGGCTGTGATCGGAGTGAGGGCAGATATGGATGCCCTTCCAATTGAAGAGGAAACAGGTTTCGCCTGGTCTTCAAAAAATCATGGGGTTATGCACGCTTGCGGTCACGACGCCCATACTGCCATTCTGCTTGGGATTGCTCATCTGTTTATAGAAGATGCGAAGGCCAATCGGTTTCGAGGCACTGTTAAGCTTGTCTTTCAGCCCGCTGAAGAGAAGTGTGATGAACAAGGGGAGACCGGAGCTGTCAAAATGCTGAACTCCGGCAAGTTGGAAGGAATTGATTCGATACTGGCGCTTCATATGTGTCCCTGGAGGAAACGTGGAGAGGTTCAAATTCACGATGGACCGAGCATGGCAAATAACGACGAGTTCCATATCGTCATTAAAGGAGCGGGTGGTCATGCAGGCTACCCTCATCAAACAGTCGACCCGGTGTGGATCAGCACATTTGTGTTGCAGAATCTGTACAGTTTAAATGGGCGTAAAGTTGATCCTTTGGACGTGGGGACCATTAGCATTGGAAAAATTCAGGCAGGAGAAGCTAACAATATTATTCCACACGAAGTGGAGATCCGTGGCACGATGCGTTCGTACTCAAATGAAGTTCGATATATGCTTATTCACGAGATTAATAAAATACCCTCTCTTGTGGCATCACTGGGGGGAGAATGTGATCTTGTGGTTCAAAAAGGAGAACCCGCACTCTATAATGCGCCGGAAATCAATGAGATTTTTAGAAAAGCAGCTTATCCAATGACCATTTATAATGAACCTTTTGGAATGGGCAGTGAAGATTTCAGTCACTTTACTCAAAGGATTCCCGGAGCCATGTTTTTTTTAGGATGTGCAACAGAGAAGGTGACCAATCTCCATCAATCGGATTTTAATATAGACGAAGCTGCTATGTGTGAGGGAGTTAGGGTACTTGCGGAAAGTACTTATGAATTACTAAAGCAGGGAGGCATTTGATGACAATGAGAGTAGCTTTTATTGGTTTTGGAGGGGTCGGTCAGTCGCTGGCTAAAATTATGAAAGAACGCCAGGAAGACCTTAACAATGAATATGGCCTTGATTTTTCAATTGTAGCTGTAGCTGATATGCGGCTCGGGGCCGTCTACCAGCCGGAAGGGCTGAACTTGGATTTACTATTTGAAGGTATAAGTAAGCATGCAACAGTAGAAGCCTATCCGGAAGATCACCAGACGGTTAAAGGCTGGAGCAGTCTGGAAACCATCAAGAACTCCAATGCTGACGTTATTGTTGAAGTAACGTTTACGGATGTGAAAACAGGGGAGCCTGCCATTTCCCATTGCCGGACTGCATTTGCTCATGGAAAGAGTGTGGTGACGACTAATAAGGGACCAGTCGCACTAGCCTACGAAGAACTGCTTCAATTGGCCGAAGAAAAAGGCGTGTTCTTTGGATTTGAAGGGACGGTTATGAGTGGAACACCAGCTTTAAGAATGCCGGAAACCACTCTTGCAGGCAATCAAATCACGCAGATTAAAGGCATATTGAATGGAACAACAAATTATATGATAACGGAAATGGAAAAAGGACTTTCTTATAAGGAAGCCTTAGAGAAAGCTCAAAAATTGGGGTATGCCGAAGCAGATCCAACCAGTGATGTGGAAGGTTATGATGCTCGGTATAAAGCTTCTATTTTATCCAGTCATGTGATGAGGTCCCCTATTCCCCCTCATGAAGTAGAGTGTGAAGGAATTAGTGGACTTAACTTGGAAAAAATAAAAGAAGCCTGGAATAATGGAGAAAAATGGCGGTTAATTGCTCGCGTAGAAAAAAATAATGGACGCGTAAAGGCAAGTGTTAAACCAGAAAGGGTCCCAATGGACGATCCATTAGCCGGAGTAACAGGGGCTACAAACGCGATTGTCTATGAATGTGATTTGGCAGGACCTATCATGCTAACTGGAGCTGGTGCAGGTCTTAAGGAAACAGGATATTCTTTATTGATTGACTTAATTCACTATCATAAGCAGCGCACACCAACGAAAATATAAGGAGGGTACGCCTGCCATGCAAACAAAAGTGAAAACGATGAAAATGTTACTAGGCGGAGAATGGGTGGAGGCTGATCAGACATTTGAAGTTCTCAACCCACAAAATAACGAGATTATTGCTTATGTCCCTGCCGCTTCTAAAGAGGATATGCTTGCCGCAATTGAAATAGCAGATCGCACATACAAATCTGTAGATCCATGGCCTGTCCACGAACGGATCCGGGTATTAAATGATGCGGCTGATTACATGGAAAGACATGCAGAGGAATTTGCTCAAATTGTTTCTTCTGAAGGCAGCAAAACCATTACAGAAGCCCGTGGGGAAGTGAGAAGAGCTACGCAAACCATTAGAATTAGTGCTGAAGAAGCACGAAGAATAAAGGGAGAAACGATAAATTTTGATCAAAATGAAGGAAGTGAAAACCGGACCGGTTACTATTACCGTTTTCCGGTAGGGGTTGTCGGTGCTATTACTCCTTTTAACGATCCATTAAATCTTGTAGCCCATAAAATCGGTCCCGCGATTGCTGCCGGAAATGCCATTGTATTAAAGCCTGCCTCGGTGACACCTTTAAGTGCACTGAAATTAGCCGAAGCTTTAGTAGAAGCGGGACTTCCAAAAGGCATGCTCTCTGTTATTACAGGATCAGGTAAGCAGATAGGAGATCCCCTTATTACTCATCCAGCCGTAAAAATGATTTCGTTCACCGGCGGTGGAGATGCAGGCGAACGGATTTCCAGTCAGGCAGGAACGAAAAAAGTGAGCATGGAATTAGGATCTAATTCCCCGGTTATCGTTTTAAAGGATGCAGACCTTTCAGATGCTGTTTCAGCTTGTGTATCAGGAGCTTTTTCAGCTGCCGGTCAAAACTGTATAGGAGTTCAGCGAATTTACGTAGAGGACGAAATTTACCAGGATTTTGTGACGGATTTCGTGAATGTAACCCATGGTTTAAGAGTTGGCGATAAAATGGATGAGCGCACAGATGTAGGTCCTATGATTGAAGAAAAAGAAGCCATACGCGTTGAGACCTGGGTGGAAGAAGCCGTCCAGGAAGGTGCTAAAATAGAAGCGGGAGGTAAAAGGGACGGCGCTTTTTATTATCCAACCGTGTTAACGGACGTTTCTGATACTGCTCGAATTGCTCAAGAAGAGATATTCGGTCCTGTCGTCATCCTCCAGCCAGTAGCGAATCTTCGGGAAGGAGTTGAAAAGTCCAACAATGTTAATTATGGGCTTCAAGCAGGTATTTTCACAAATAATCTTCAGCATGCTTTTTATGCGATCAAACACATGGACGTGGGCGGTTTAATGATTAACGACAGCAGTGATTACCGGATTGATGAAATGCCGTTTGGAGGGACTAAGGGATCTGGTATCGGAAGAGAAGGGGTCCGTTTCGCGATCGAATCCATGACGGAACAGAAGGTTATATGTTTTCGTTTTCAATCAAATATATAATCGTGTGTTATTCGGATGCATCTTAAGTGCCGCTATGTTGTTACATAGCGGTTTTTTTAGTGGAAATTGGAATGCTTTCCTCAGGATAAAAACCTGCTAAGAGAGAATAGTAAACGTAAGAAATCCTGAGGAGGATAAAAGATGAAAAAAGCTTTAATGGTACTGCTTACAGCCTTCATCCTGTCTCTCATGCTTACAGCTTGTAACATGGATGAACAGGCTAGAGAACAGCAGCGAAATAACTTTAATGAAGTAAGTTTTGGTCCTGAGGATCAAGGAATACAGCAAAAAGGTCAAAATGCAGTAGATCCAGGTGCTGCCCCAGGGCAAAACAGGTTCGATCCCAACATACATTTTGAAGGATTAAATCCAAATGGACCAAACGGAATGATGGATGCACCGATCAGGGATAACGAAGAAAATCGGGCAGAGCCTGACAGAGATCAGGGGAATGCAGAAGATGAGCGGTTCGGACAGGTGAATGGAGCTCTTCAAGAAGAAGTAGTGAAGTTAACCAATCAGGCGCGGGAGAAAAACGGTTTGAAGCCACTGAAAATTGACGGCCAAGTAGCTAAAGTTGCCCAGAAAAAGTCAGAGGATATGTCGGCCAACGACTACTTCTCTCATACATCTCCAACGTATGGATCGCCATTCGATATGCTTAAAGAATTCGGAGTGGAATATCGTACAGCAGCGGAAAATATTGCTGCCGGTCAGCAGACAGCGGATCAGGTTGTTAAAGGATGGCTGAATAGTCCTGGACACCGTAAAAATATTATGAACAAGAACTTGACCCATATTGGAATTGGATATGATCAGGATGGAAATTACTGGACACAAATGTTTATCGGTAAAAAATAAATAAAGCAAGACGTCAAGGTTCGTCCGGCGTCCTGCTTCTTACATAACACAAGAAAGGATAGGGCATATGATTAAAAGAATTACGGTATTGATGTTAATTTTCTTCAGTTTGCTGCCCCTGTCCAACGTCTATTCCAAACAAGAAGAACGGGTAGTAGCCATAGGGGACTCCATCCCGTTTGGATATAATTTGTCAAAAGATAACCATATGCCTCCAAGTAAAGCTTTTCCCTACCTTATTGGGGAAGAAACAGGTTTGGAAGTCACCAACCTCAGTGTGCCCGGTTTGACATCCGGAGAACTTTTAAAGGCTGTTCATTCCAATGACATGTTCAGACAGTCCATCCAGGGAGCGGATTATGTCATTCTTTATATTGGGGGAAATGATCTTCTTAATTTAGTGAAAAAAAACAAAGATCTGGATGGAATTCGTATTGAGGAAGCTGCTCCCGTGATCAGGGACCTCATTTATAACGTTTATTCTACGATCGTACTTATTGATCAGCTCACGGATGGGGAGATCCTTGTTTATAACATTTACAACCCGTATCCCTCTGCAGGGGCTCAGCTTAATACACCATTAGCTTACATTAACCAACAGTATGCTGCTCTAATTAAGCTACTCAGTCATTTCACTTCAGTGAAGCTTTTGAATGCCAATTTAGCCTTTAAAGGTCATCCGGAGAATATCATTAAAGGAGATGTCCATCCCACTGAAGAAGGACAGCGGGTCCTGGCTAAGCTGGCTCTACAGCAGATGAAGAAATAAACTTCTACACGGATAGCCGCATCCTCCTGTATACTAGTAAATAATTCAACAGGAGGAGGGATCATATGATCCGTTTCGGAATTATTGGTACCAACACCATTACGGAAAAATTTCTGAATGCCGGGAGACAGCACGATCGTTTCCAAATAACGGCTGTGTACTCAAGGACCGAAGAGAGAGCACGGGAGTTTGCTTCTGCTCAAGGCGCGAAACATTCGTACCATTCTCTTGAAAGTTTTGCTTCAAGTAAAGAAATAGATGCCGTATACATAGCAAGCCCGAATTCTTTTCATGCAGAACAGGCCATTACGTGCATGAAACAAGGAAAACATGTGCTTTGTGAGAAACCTATGGCTTCAAATCAGCAAGAGACTGCTCAAATGATTAAAGTTGCTCAAGAAGAAGGCGTGGTTTTAATGGAAGCTGTTAAGTCCACTCTTATGCCGGGATTCAAAACTTTACAGGATAACTTGTCCAAAGTCGGACGAGTCCGTCGGTATTTCGGTAACTATTGTAAGTACTCTTCGCGTTATGATGCCTATAAAGAAGGGACAGTCCTAAACGCATTTAACCCTGAATTTTCGAATGGCTCTCATATGGACTTAGGGATTTATTGCGTTTACCCTATGGTGGTACTTTTTGGGGCTCCTCTTTCCATCCAGGCCAATGGAGTTAAGCTAGCGTCGGGCGTGGATGGTGAAGGAAGTATTATTGCAAGTTATGATGGGATGGAAGCGGTAATCACTCACTCGAAAATCAACCACTCTTACGCACCTTCTGAAATCCAGGGGGAAAAAGGAGTAATGGTTATTCCTAGTATTTCTGAACCTGAAGATGTGCTTATTCGATACAATGATGGAACAACAGAGACGCTGCCGGGAAGAGCTGATCAAGATGCCATGTTTTACGAGATTGAAGAATTCATTCATCTTATTGAACAAGGTAAGCAGCAATCAAAGATTAATTCCTTTGAACATTCTCTGATCGCTGCAGACGTCTTGGGCGAATCCAGAAAGCAGATGGGCATCACGTTTAAAGCAGACGACTATTAATGTTAAGCATTATTACTGATATTCATAATAGCTTATTGCACTAAAGGGCCAGATTGTGGAAGACTCAATTTCGAGATATTGGTTTGAGTGAAGGTCCTGCGGGGGACGATTCGCTTTCCGTGGGCATGTGCTAAGCCTCCTCGAGCTACGCTCTCCGGGGTCTCACCGATCATGTTTATCCCACAGGAGTCTTCATCGTCCCCCTCCGGACCTTGCTGAAATAAGAGACTCGAAATCATGGGGGATACCTCTTGTATAGACAGCAGTACAACATGCTATGAGCTTCTGTTTCTCCGTAGATTTCATCGAAAAACCCTGGTGCAGCTGGATTTAGAACCAACAGCTACACTTCTAAAGAAGGGGGCGTTCTTCATAACCACGTTGGGTTGATGGGGAAATGGCGAGACTCCCATGGGAGAAGGGACTAGGTGAGATCCCGCAGGGAGTGAAACGAGCGAGGAAGCTCACCGTTCCCCCATAGGAAAGCGAGTTATTTCCCCATCAGCCTTTTTGCAGCATAGAGTAATGGCCCCAATATATCTCGAAACTGAATCTTCAAGTAATGGGAGCTTATCTGTAAAATCAGCAGGGGGTTTAACAAGGACAATATTATAAAAATCTAAATCCATGACATACCTTCTCCATTTCATACTCATACTAATAAAAATGGGTAAGGAGCGGAATTATGAATATACAGTCAGGAACCTATTATTGGCCAGACACATTTAGAAATAAGCCAACTTATCCTGCTTTAAAAGAAGACATTACTTGTGATGTGCTGATTGTAGGAGGCGGCAGTTCAGGGGCCCAATGTGCTTATTATTTAGCGGACCAGGGACTCGACGTGGTCGTCCTTGAAGGCGGAGAAATCGGTCTCGGAAGCACGAGTACGAATACATGCCTGCTTCAATCCTCGGGAGAGAAATTATTCACGGATCTCGTCCATGTTTTTGGCGATGACTATGTAACGAGGCACTTACAGTTATGCCAGGAAGCGATTGATGAAATAGAGAAAGCGTGCAGCCAGATGGAATTTGATGCGGAGTTCCAACGCAGGGAGACCCTTTATTACGTGAGCCAGGATACTGACTTACTTCCTTTGCAGAGAGAGTGTGAGTGGCTTCAGGAACGCGGCACGCCGATTAGATGGGTAACGGAAGAATGGATCAGCCAGCATTATTCTTTTACAAAGCAGGGTGGCATTTTCTCTAAGAACGACGGAGAAATGAATCCATTTATTTTCACTCATGGACTTCTTCATTATGCTTTCAGTAAAGGGGTAAGGGTTTTTGAACATACAAAAATGACTGGTGAACATTATGTGAAAGAAGAGCCTGTCATTAGCACGAATCGTGGTCATCAAGTTCGTGCTAAACAAGTCATTTATGCAGCAGGTTATCAGGATATGGAAATAAAAAAAGAAAAGAAAGCACGTTTTGTAAGTACGTATACGGTAACGACAAACCCTATAGAACACTTTAGTGGATGGTATGACCGTACGCTGATCTGGGAGACAGCGCGACCATATGTTTTTATCAGGACGACAAAAGATAACCGCATTATTATTGGAGGACTCGACGAAGAAACAGAGAATCCAGAAGAGCGGGATGGAAAGCTTGTGCATAAGCGAAAGCAGCTTATGGAAGAGTTAAATAAGCTATTTCCCAATATACATGCAAGCCCGGCCTATTATTCAGCTGCCTTTTATGGAGGGGTGGTAGATGGTCTCCCTATGATTGGAGAATATAAAGAGCACCCAAACAGCTTCTTTCTGCTTGGTTACGGTGATAATGGTACGGTTTACAGTATGCTCTTGGCAAAGATCTTGAAGGAATGGATCGTGGATGGTAAGAAAGATGATTATCAGCTTTATCAGACCAATCGTCCGCTAAAGAAAAAGAAACTTTATAAATAATAAAATCAGCTTCCTGGCTTAATCAGGAGGCTGATTTTTTTAGGGACAAGTTAACCAAGTTCATCTTGGGTTTGTTTATTAATAAGACGGGCCATTTCTTTTTTAGATGTTGAAAGCCGCTTATGTTCCAGTCCCCATTCGTTCATGCTGGTTAAAAAAGAAGCTGTCGTTTTACCGTAGGGGGTGATTCGGTATTCTACTTTAGGGGGAACCATTTCATAGTCCATACGCTCGACTAATCCATCGTCTGTAAGTTTTCTTAGTTCACGGGATAGAATGCGAGAAGAAATTTCACCATCGATTTCTCGTCTTAACTGATTAAATCTCATGGGTTTTTCGTTAAGGAGCTTCCATAAGATGAGCCCCTTCCATTTTCCGCAAACAATCTCCAGGGTGATCTCAATACCTGTCTCTGTTTCTTTCACCCTTTTCACCTCGCCTCACTTTATTTTCGTAGTCGTTCTTTTCGCGTGCCTTCTGGTATCCGGCCACTATGCCCTGCGCGTAAACCTTATTCAGCACATTCATGGTCTGGGGAACAAACTGAGTCTGATCTATCTCTGAAACTCGGTCAAGCAAGTCTATAAGCTCAAGCAGCTCATCCGTAACTGGGAAAATGGGTTTAACATTATTCCTCACTCATTCACCTACTCTTTCCTCCGAAACACTGGTACTGTAATTTTATTTTGTTTTTCATTGGACTACAAGTACTTACAATTTTGTTACTATCTAACCCTGGTAAGATTATTAACGGGGAGGGGAGCAATTACAGCTTTTGTACCCCAGTGGCATAAGGGGTACGAATAAGAAGATGTAACATTCGCCATAAGTTCCAGGGAAATGCCTTGTAATGTAAGTTAGTAGGCTGTATTTCATAACTCCTGTATAATAGTAAACAATTTCTTACATAATCGGAGGCTCCTTTATGCGTAAGATTCTTTCCTATGCCAAAAATTACAAAGTATCAGCATTTATAGCCTTAGCTCTAATGGGGATTGAGCTTGTTGTGGAATTGGTACAGCCTCTTTTAATGGCCCGAATCATCGATGAAGGAATTCTTAATGAAGATTTCTCGGTCGTTTCTGGATGGGGAGGACTTCTATTAGGTCTTTCCTTATTAGCCTTCGCAGCCGGTATTACAAATTCTTTTTTTGCAGCTAAACTTAGCCAGGGAGTAGGCTATGATTTACGTAGAGATCTTTTTACTAAAGTTCAGCAGTTTACAAATGAAAACTTCCAGTCTTTTTCCACTCCAGGATTAATTACAAGAATGACTAATGACGTGACTCAAATTCAGAACTTTCTTTTTATGTTTGTTCGAATTGCGCTCCGGGCGCCGCTGTTTATTATTTTTGCTGTGATCATGGCCTTAAGTATTGATGCAGGCTTAGCACTTCTAATTGTCGTAGCCGTACCAGTATTTTTGCTGTTTCTTTTCTGGGTATTATTCAAAGGGGTGAAACTTTTTAAGCTTGTACAAAATAAGTTAGATCGCGTCAACACCGTAATTCGCGAAAATCTAACCGGCATCCGCCTCATCAAAGGGTTTAACCGTGGCGATTATGAAGAAACCCGATTTAATGAGGTAAATGATTCTTTAGTAGATAAAAATAAACGGGCCCTCTGGCTGATGGAAACAACCATGCCGGTCGTCATGCTGGGTATGAACATCACGATCCTCCTGATCATTTGGCTTGGGGCCGAAAACATACAAGCAGGGAATGTACAGGCGGGAGAACTGGTTGCTCTGATTAATTATGCCACCCGGATCATGTTTACTTTTTCCATTTTCACCTTCCTTATTATGGTTTTTTCGCGAGGGAATGCTTCTGCTAACAGATTAAGTGAGGTGCTGGAAGAAAGCACTCCTGCTTACCTGTTAGAAACGAAAGGAAAAAAACCTCACCTGAAAGGAAATCTCATATTCGACCAGGTATCCTACATGCAAGGGGATGAAGAAATTCTCCACCAGTTGAGCTTCCGTGTACGATCCGGGGAAACTGTAGGCATACTGGGCGAGACAGGTTCCGGTAAGAGTTCCTTATTAAGACTTATACCCCGATTATATGAAAAACAATCCGGCCAACTCTATTTAGATGATTATGAAATCAGTGAGCTGGACGTGAAGCATATCAGGTCGCAGATTAGTTTTGTTCCTCAGGATATTCATCTATTTTCAGGTAGTATTCGCGATAATATCTTATGGGGGAAAGAAGATGCTGGAATGGAGGAAGTCATCGAAGCGGCACAAAAAGCGCAGATTCATTCCTTCATTCTTACTCTTTCAGATGGTTACGATACGATCCTTGGTCAAAAAGGTGTAAGCCTCTCCGGAGGGCAGAAACAGCGATTATCCATTGCCAGGGCCCTTATACGTGAACCTGCGATATTAATTTTGGATGACAGCACAAGTGCGCTCGATGCACATACCGAAGCGGAATTGCTTCGTACTCTTGAAAAAGAAGCCTGCACCGTGTTCATGGTGGCTCAGAAAATCAGTTCTTTAAAGCAAGCTCAAAAGATCCTTCTCCTGGAAGATGGGTATTTACTTGCCGAGGGCTCTCATCAAACGCTTCTCGAACACAGTCCTTACTACCGTGAAGTTTACATGTCCCAGCAAGAGGAGGCAAAATAATGGCAGACAAACCAGGGCGTCCTCCAATACGGCGCCACCAGGGTATTGGTACAGCTCCCCCTAAAGTTGATGATATTCGTTCCACTTTAAAAAGGATCTGGCATTACATGGCTGATAAGAAGAAACGTTTTTACACCGTTCTTGCCGTTATTCTCCTGAGTTCTTCCTTATCTCTTCTTGGTCCGTATTTCCTTGGGGTCACGGTAGATTTAGCGATTGCTCACCCCAGTTCAAATGACGTTGTGCGCATGCTTGGATTATTGCTGCTTATTTATGGATTCCATTCTTTGTTTTTATGGCTGCAAAATTATTGGATGATCGGCATAGCTCAGGACACTGTGTACTCCATGCGTAATCACTTATTTTCCCATTTGCAGAGGCTTCCGGTGATCTTTTTTCAGCAGCGCCAGCAAGGAGAATTGATGAGCCGTTTAACCAACGATATGGAAAATGTGAGCCGCACCTTAAATACAGCCGTTGTCCAATTTTTCACAAGTGTACTTACGATCATAGGAACAGTGGTTATTATGATCTGGCTGAGTCCAATGCTTACTCTTATGACCTTAACGATCGTTCCTGTTATGTACTTTGGTATGAAATGGATCACGAAGCGGACAGGGGAGTTTTTTAAGAAGCAGCAAAAGGATCTTGGTGACGTTAATGGATACGTCGAGGAAATGTTTTCAGGACAGAATATTATTTCAATGTTTTCGAGAGAGGAACGAGTGATTCAGGATTTTGAAGCAAAGAACGCAGCCTTAAAACATTCGGGTTACTGGGCTCAAGTTTACACAGGCTTTATTCCCAAACTGATGAATATGCTTAACAACGCAAGCTTCGCTATTATAGTCGGAGCAGGCGGGCTACTAGCTTTAAACGGCTTTATTTCCATTGGAATTATTGTCACGTTCACCACTTATTCTCGTCAATTCACCAGGCCTTTAAATGACCTTGCTAATCAGTTCAACATGATTCTTTCTGCCGTTGCTGGCGCTGAAAGAGTTTTCCAGATTATTGATGAGGCAGAGGAAAAAGAGGATGAAAAACAAGCAGAAACCGCCGGCCCTCTTATAGGCGATGTTGAATTCAGGAATGTGGATTTTTCATATGAAGATAATCAGCGGACACTATCAAACATTAACTTTCAAGCCGAGCACGGCCAGACGGTAGCTTTAGTAGGACCAACAGGTGCAGGGAAAACCACGATTATTTCTCTGCTTTCCCGTTTTTACGAGCCTGATCACGGCGAAATTCTCATTGACGGGAAAAATATAAGGTCCATTACTCGAGACAGTTTAAGGAACCAGATGGGAGTGGTATTGCAAGATGCCACCATGTTTCATACAACCATTCGAGAAAATATTCGCTATGGACGGCTGGAAGCTTCGGATGAAGAAGTAGAGAATGCAGCGAAGGCGGCCCATGCCCACGATTTTATTGTGAGGTTGCCGAAAGGGTATGATACCTGGCTCGATTCAGATGGAGGAGGAGTAAGTCATGGACAGCGCCAATTGTTATCTATTGCCCGTGCGATGATTGCCTCACCGGCATTATTAATATTGGATGAAGCTACGAGTAGTATTGATACCGTGACAGAAATGAAAATAAATGATGCTTTATCAAGACTGATGAAGGGCCGAACTAGCTTTGTTATTGCTCACCGTCTGAATACAATTCGTTCGGCGGACTTAATTATAGTCCTGCAAGAAGGGAAAATCGTAGAGAAGGGGAGCCATCAAGAGCTGGTCCGTCAAAATGGCTTTTATGCCGATCTGGTTAAAACTCAGCAAGCAGGAAGTCAGGGTTAAGGATTTATTAGAGATGAAACATTTACACCCTGAAGCTTGTACTTCCATATTCTAATATGGAAGGGGGTGAAGATATGGCTCATGAAAAACGAGCTTATCCACTTTGGACTGAACTTCCATATGCGGGCAAGACCCATTCTCCTACGATTGCAGGAGGTGTGGAGCCAGACGCGGGAAAGTGGAAGACATATTTTATTCAACATAGCCGTCGTCACGGATTTAAGAAGTTAGATGGGCGTCCGATCCGTTTAGCTATCAAAGATCCGGATTCCATCGACTGGTACGCCCAACTAAAAGTCGTGCAGCATACACTTGAAAATTTATCAGACCAAGAGAAAAGAATTGCGGAATACTGGTCCGCTGGTCCGCCTACTAAACAATGGATTCCCATTGTAGATCGACTGATTGACACATATGCCATAGAGGCGCCAAGAGCAGCCAGAATCTTAAGTGCCGTGTTCGGTGGCATGAACGATGCTTTCGTCGTATGCTGGGCATTGAAATATAAATGGCTGGTGCCAAGACCTAACCAACTGGATCAACACTTAGCCACTTATATTTGTACACCTGAGCATCCTTCTTATCCTTCAGGTCATGCTACCATTTCAGGAGCAGCTGAGGTCATTTTAAGTTACTTCTTTCCTGCAGAACGTCAGAAACTTCATCGTCTGGCTGAAGAGAATGCCCAATCCAGATTATACGCAGGTGTTCATTATCCCGTGGATAATACAGAAGGGCTCCGATTAGGCAGACAGATCGGGCGGATTGTTATTGAAGAACTTAAGAAAGATACAGTGAATGGATTACCGATTGAACGCTCTTCACGCGAATTTAGAAACGCTGATATCATAACTCGAACCTATGAGCAGGCTATTCCATTTGATTATAAAAGTAAATGTGATTCCCTGTTAATACGAGATGATGAATCGACTGGAAACTCTTCCACCAAGGACTGGATCGATCCAAAGTTATTTATTTGATAAGCTGAAAGATTCTTCTGAAATCTTGATCTTATACAAAAACACACCGAAATTTAATATAATTTATCTTATGAGAGCAGCCCTTTGGTTTGCTCTTTTTCCTTTTACAGGGTAGAACAGACTGTAGGATGGTAAACTAGACAGTAGAACATATAAGGAGGAAGTCATGTGGCCCGAAGAAAAAATAATGCACCAAAGAATAACTACACCGTAGAGCAAACTGATGAATTATTGCCTTTTTTATTAAGAATGCTCCCCGAAACAGGCAGAAATTCAGTGAAGTCTGTTCTTAAGCGTGGACAAGTGCTCGTAGATGACGAAGTACAAACCAGGCATGATCATAATCTGCAGCCAGGGCAGAAGATTTCAATTGTTAAAAATAAAACCTTCAAACGGAAATCGGCATTAACAGGTCTGTCCATTCTGCACGAAGATGAAGATCTGATCGTTATTGATAAGAGTGCAGGCTTATTATCGATAGGCTCTCCAAAAGAAAAACAGGAGACCGCGCATCGCCAGCTCATGAATTATGTAAAAAGTAAAAATCCAACCCATCGAATTTTTGTTGTACATCGGTTGGATCGTGATACATCTGGGGTTATGCTTTTCGCAAAAAACGAAGAGGTCAAATTAAAACTCCAGCATTCATGGAAGAAGATGGTTAAAGAACGTAAGTATGCGGCACTGGTGGAGGGCTCACCCAAGCCGCCCGAAGGCACTGTCGAATCCTACGTTAAAGAAAGTAAAACGCTGAAAATGTTCACCACTAATAATCCTAAAGGAGCCCAGCATGCGATCACTCATTATAAAAAAGTGCAGGGAAATGCTGACGTTACTTTACTGGAGGTTCAACTGGAAACTGGAAGAAAAAATCAAATCCGCGTGCACATGCAGGAAATTGGACATCCAATTGCCGGCGATAAAAAATACGGAGCGCAAACGAATCCGATTAAAAGGTTAGCTCTCCATGCACACGTTCTTGCTTTTCAACACCCGAGTACTAATAAAATCATGCGATTTGAATCCTCTGTTCCTAAAGCTTTTTTATCCAAATCAAGATGATGGATTTGTGAAACTATAAGCAACTAGGTATTTATTGAAGAATAGAGGCAAGTTTCCTGAGGCGGTTTGCATATATATAAGTAAACAAGCCTTAGGAGGGATTAAATGGGTGCATTAATTTTATCAGCCAAGAAGGTAGCCGTGATCGGAGCAGCTATTCTAGTAGCCTTTGCTGCCTACTTTATAGGCAGTTTCTTTTGGCAGGGGGCTATAGCCACCTCATCTCAGCCAGTAAATGGAGAGCCCCGTGTCATTAATCTTGTAACAGGGGAGTTTAAAGCTGAAACGGCTGATGGAAAAGAAATTGAAGCTTATCGCTGGGACCCGGGTACGATTTTTGTAGAAAAAGGAGAACCCATCAAATTAAGTATATACGGAGTAAATGGCAAAGAGCATCCATTTTTTATTGAGGATACCGAGATAAAAGGCGTAGTCCAGCAAGGGAAAGAAACGATTGTAGATTTAAAGTTTGATAAAGAAGGTGTTTACCGTTTGATTTGTACGACGCACTCGGACATTAAATCGAACGGACCAATGATCGCCTATATTGTAGTAGATTAGAAGGAGAAGCAAGAGGGACAAGTCCAGTCCTCTCTTGCTTTTTCATTTGGTTCTGTTAAATCTCTGGGTTGATCCTACAGGTAAGTTCCTAATTCTGTAAGAATCCTTTTTGAGATATAGTAAGGATCGTTTGAGGGGGAAGGGCGATCCTGCGGGAGAAAACCCGCGAACTTATTCCTCACATTTTAAGCAGGATGTTTTGAGGTACTTCAAGCTATCTGTATTAGAAAGAAAACACACACCAATGGATGTTTGGTGTGTGTTTTTAATTATTGCTCATACGCTTCTTAATAAGCAGACCAATCATCAGAATCCCAGGCAGGATTAATCCGTGGGTGAAGGAATAAGACAGCCAGATTTCTCCTACAAAAGTCTCGAAATAAGCTACATCAGGATAAGCAATGATAGATAGGACAACCATGCCCATTCCTAAGGGCAGTAGTAATGGCCGGTGATCTTTTAAAGTAAAGAATTGGGCGATCCCTACGGAAGTAGCGTAGTAAAGGATAATTAGCTTGAAGAAAATGGTGAGCATCCAAATGATCGCAATGATAATCTCAAGTCCCTCAAGGAAACCGGCAATGTTTATCTTTTGCGCAATTCGATAAGTAGGATGAGTGTTTAAGGCTGTCAAATCACTGCCTAGAACTAAGAGGCACAAAATGGTGATAAGGAATAGCACACCACCACCGATAATGGTTCCCAGTATCCACGCACGCTTGGCTTTTTTTTCTTCTTTTACATAAGGGAAAATCATTAATAGAGCTGCCATCTCAAGGAGCGGAGTGCCAATCACTATAGAAGAACTGCTTATTATTGGCATAACACCGTTTCCGAGCACAGGTTTTAGTTGGTCCATATTGATTTGAGGCATTATGGAGATGGTTAGAAAAATGAGCAGGAGGGTCATCCACGGCATAAAGATTTCAGATGAACGAGCAATGGATTCGACCCCTAAATACGTTCCGCCGATGACCACGAGCAGAAATAAGATATGAGTAAACTGTAAGGGTGTTTCTGGAATGATCTGAGTAGTCATAAAATCTCCAATATTCCTAAGCACAAGGGAAGCGAGAATATATAAGAAACTTAAATAAAAGATACAGAATAAACGTCCTGCCCAGTTCCCAAATACGAAAATAGCCGACTGGACGAATGTTCTCCCTGAGGATAAACTGCCGATTTTATTTAAAAACATGACGAAGATAACCCCAAAAAGAATGGCAAGAATGACGGACATCCAGGCGTCCTGCTTCCCCTGGGCGGCCAGGGGAGTAGGAACGATCAGGATCGAACTGCCAATAATAAAGAAAACAACAAGGAACATATACTGCCTGGCACTTATGGTTTGATTATCCATACGTATCACAGCCTCCTTCCTATAGACCAATCCATGAATGTATAGTGGTGTAAAAGGCTTGAATGTAATCCAGCGGATTGGGCAGCTTTACATTTCGGCTTTCAAGAATACTAACCGTTGCAGCGATGAACAGCAGCGTGGAAAAACACCATATTTCCTTCGTCTTTTTTTTTCGCTTCAATCGGGGGAACTCTAAAAAAAAGATCAGGATGGAAATGGCTATGACTGCAATAGTGGCCCACATCGTTCTCACCTAACTTTCCTTGTTGATTGGCTGGGTTGAATTCCCTTTTCTTCTGATTTTCACGTTAGCATCAATGTTGACTTCAACATCTTGATAATAGGAGTCCCATTCTTTCTCAACTTTTTTCCAATATTTGGGGTGATCGCGGTGGATAACTCCTCCAAACCCAAAGATATCACTGCCATACTCCTGTTGTGCCTTGGCGAGAGTAGCCTGAATGCTTTCTATAATCTTTTTCTCGGCTTCTTTATTTATTTTTTCTAAAGCTTCAGGCTTACTTAAGTCAACTCTACAATCAACTTCCCCTACATTACCTTCTGCTTCAACCTTTATATCAATAACAGGTTGATCATTTTTAATTTTCCCTTTCATATCCGCGCTTGTTCTAAGCAGCTCTACGCTCAACGTACCTTCATCTTCACAAGGGTGCGTGACAACCGTACTTTGTACATTGCCGGTTGCAAAGTTGAGCCCCTGACTTTCCTTTTCGTTGAGCCATCCTGTGAGTTTATCTCCTTTAAATACACCAAGTTCATCGATTTCTAATTTTGTAGGAGAATCTACGTTTTCCACGTTGTTAATGTTTGTCCCTATATCTTCCTCTCCTATAAGAATGACTCCACTCATCACCGGATCTTCTCCAGGGTTTCTAATGCTTGATATCACTTTATCAATGGAGACCCCTTTTGTGGCAGCCCAATGCTGTTCTGCACTTTCGATGGAATTCATGATTTTATTGGCAGGAATTTTTTCATAAGGGGTTATGATACTAAGCATGCTTTCTACTGGAGCGTTTTTTGCTACAGTCACATAAAAAGAAGTTCTGAATTCGTGATCGCGATAGAGTAAGTCGAGAACCGGCATCACTCCTTCTTCAGCAACAGCTGTTCCAAGTACAACTAACCGCAGTTGAGACAAGTAGACCTTTCTTGGACTTTGTGTAGTGAGCCTGCGGAATGCCTCAAAAAGGGTACGACCGGTTGTTGAATAAGTGGAAACAGGCGGGCGGGTGGTCGGAGCGTCCGTAGCAATTTCTGAGGGATTGATCACCTGAACCGACAGAATATACTCGCCTTCTTCTGTTTTATCGATTCCTAACGTAACTACAATGCCAAGCTCATCCAGCTCCCGACTGTTCCAACAGCCGGTTAACAGGAGGAGGCAGATGAATATAAACAAAAGTTTTCTAAAAGGAAAGTTGTATGTTTTCATCCTCAATTCTCCTTGGATGATGGATTGGCCCGCTTTTCATTCTTACTAGTAAGAGAACTTGGGCGGGAAAATAACCCCCAGTGCGGGAAGCGTATTAATACATCTTTCTGATCCTTCGCCTTCATTGGTGCAAATGGCGACATATAAGGAACGCCAAAGGACTGGAGGCTGCATAAATGCAAGACCATGGCAATTAGCCCAAGGATAATACCGTATAATCCAAACGTTGCAGCAAGGATCATAAATAAAAAACGGAGCATGCGGATAGGGATCGCTATGTTATAGGAAGGAAAAACAAAGCTAGAAATGGCTGTTAATGCTACCACAATAACCATTGCCGGTGAAACCAGACCCGCCTGTACAGCAGACTGTCCCAGCACGAGAGCTCCAACGATGGAGACCGCGGATCCTACCGGTTTCGGCAAGCGGACCCCGGCTTCCCGGAGGATTTCAAATGTTAGTTCCATAAGCATGGCTTCTACAAAAGCCGGAAATGGAACCCCCTCACGCTGGGCGGCCAGACTGATTAGTAAAGGCGCAGGTATCATTTCCTGATGAAAGGTAGTAAAAGCTATATATAAAGCGGGCATGAACAAAGCAATATTAAAACAAACCAGTCTAAGTATGCGAAGGAACGTACTGATGTCAGCTCTCTGGTAATAATCTTCACTGGATTGAAAAAAGTTGACGAATAAAGCAGGTACTAAAAGAACATCCGGTGTCCCATCGGTAATGATCGCGATTCGTCCTTCTAACAGCCCCCCGGCAATTGCATCGGGTTTTTCAGAATAATAAACGGTAGGAAAGGGGGAATACTGAGCATCTTGTATATATTCTTCAATGTAGCCGCTCTCCAGGATCCCGTCGATTTCAATTTCATCAAGTCTGCGGTGAACTTCCTGTACGATGTGATCTTCTGCAACATCTTGCAAGTAGACGATAGCTACGTCCGTTCTAGTCACCTCACCAATGGCTTTACTTTCAATTCGAAGCTTAGGATCTTTTATTTTACGTCGTAATAAAGCGGTATTCGTTCGTAACGTTTCTGTAAACGCCTCTTTAGGCCCCCGGATGACGCTTTCCGAAGTGCTTTCCTGTACGCCGCGGTCTCTCCAACCCCGGGTGCTGGCGGCTAATGCTTTTTTCTCTTTATCTATAAGAAGGATGGTTTCTCCTGAAATTAATCGCTTAAAAAGTGCTTCGTAGTCGGTGAACTCAGTTACTTCACCTATAGGTAGTGAAGCGCGCTTGATCGTGTGGTATAGTTCCTTTACGGAAACACGCTTGTGCGGCATTTCCAGCATAAGTGCTTCCATGATGAAGTTCTGTACCGTGTTCTTATCGACAAGACCATCTATATAAAGAACAGCACAGTGCGTTTTGGAGATAGCAAATCGTCTAATTACAAGATCTGTACTTTTTCCAAGTTCCGTTTCAATGTGGTTTAAACTGTCTTCTAAAGGAGGAAGGAGGGGCAGGGAATTAGATTCTTTATTAGGATTTTGATTGGGACCCTGATCATTTCCCTGTTTCATGGCGCATGCTCCTTTTAAAGTTTATAAATAGCATGCACCAAAGTTTGGATTTTATTAATTCATAGGATCCGTTAAATCTCCAAGTGAATTATTAAAGATAAGCTCCCTTTTCTTTAAGACTCAGTTTCGAGATAAATGGGCCCGTTACTCTAGATGGAAAAGGGTTGGTGGGGAAATAACTCGCTTTCCTGTGGGGGAACTGGCAAGCCTCCTCAGTCGCTATCGCTCCTTGTGGGGTCTCGCCTAGCTCCTTCTCCCACGGGAGTCTCATCATTTTCCCACCAACCCAGCCATTTCTTGTGAACGGACCCTGCTATAGGAGATAGAAGCCATTCTGAATCTGTCTCAAAATGCTTATATAACAGGGTTTTTACAGTTATACCCTCGTAGGATCCTAGGTTATACTTGTTCATTGGAAGGCGTTTATGCAGAGAATTTTGAGCTCTCAATGATCGAAAAGGGGCGGAAGGGAACGGCGAAGACTCCTGCGGGATGAACATGATCGGTGAGATCCCGGAAGGCGAAGCAGCCTGAGGAAGCTCACCCCATGCCCGCGGAAAGCGAGCCGTTCCCTGGAGTCCCTTTCTCTACAAAATATCTCGAAATCGAGTCTTCCACAATCCGGCCCTATACTTTAATAAGCCTTTTATGAAAAAACATAAATCATGTTTAGCAGTGCAATACATAAAAAAGCGTTTTAAAAAAGAGTCCCAAAAGTAAGGGACTCTTTGTATCACTGTTCATTTTGAGACAAACATTAAACCAGTAGCGTTTTTTCAAATATTACCATGTCGAGGGCCTGGATACCGTTTTCGAATATAGAAGAGGGGTACTGCAGGAAAAAGTCTCTTCGGATCTCATAAAAACGAAATCCTGCTTTTTGATAAAAGGCGAGATTGCCAAGGCTGGAGTTCGCTGTTCCTACAATTAACCTGGCATAATTTCGTTTAGAAAATTTATTTACTGCCTCGTTGAGAACCTGTTTCCCGACCCCATGACCTCTCACTTTTTCAGCTAATGCCATATTTTTAATTTCTACCGTATCGATGGATGGGAAAGTGAAAAGAACTACTCCCACTTCTTTATCTTGGCACTGAATGACATACAATTCACCTTCATTTATGTATCCATTAATGATATCTTCGCTTTCATCTGCTAATAATAGATAAGACATATAATCATTACGATGCTGAACTTCTTTCAGTGTTACTAAATTCATGAAATCAATCCTCATTTTCTTCGCCCTCATTTGGAGAGAACTATTATATTATGGTGGGATTATGGTAACATAAAAGTATTGTAATGATTTCTGAAATGCAGTTTTTTTCAGAAAAAGGAGTAGTGAGATGATGGAGCAACCAGAGAAGATGTATGACTTAATCGGAGTAGGTATTGGACCATTCAATTTAAGCCTAGCGGCATTACTGGATGATATCGATACCATAGAACCTTTGTTTTTTGAACAAAATGAAAAATTCGATTGGCACCCGGGAATGTTGATAGAAGGGACGAAGATGCAGGTTCCTTTTATAGCTGACCTGGTAACGATGGCAGATCCCACGAGTGAGTACAGTTTTTTAAATTATATTAGTAAAAGTGATCGAATGTACCAGTTTTATTTCCTGCAGCGATTGGATATTCCTAGAAGAGAGTACAATGATTACTGCCAATGGGTTGCTCATCAGCTGAATAGCTGCAAGTTTGGCAGACGTGTATCCAATATTCGTCACGTGCAAGAAAATGAAGAATATTATGAAGTGGCCGTTAACAATCTTAAAACGGGAGAGCAAGAGGTTTATCGCTCGAGAAACCTCGTACTTGGAACCGGAAGTGTCCCCGTGTTACCGAAATCGTTCCAAAACCTTCCGTCAGAAGATGTGTTCCACACATCTGAATTTTTAGCAAATCAGGAGCGCTGCCGCAAGGCCGGATCAATTACTGTGGTTGGTTCTGGACAGAGCGCAGCTGAAACCTTTAGGGAATTACTGAAGGAACAGCGCGACTGCGGATTTCGATTGGATTGGATCACTCGTTCCCCGGGCTTTGAATCCATGGAAGAGTCAAAGCTCAGCTTAGAACATTTTTCCCCTGACTATGTGAATTACTTCTATCAACTTCCTCAGGATCAGAAAGACGAAATCTTTGCTGATCAGGGATTGTATTATAAAGGAATCAGTAACCATACGATTAATGACATTTATAATTTGCTTTATGAGTATTCTGTTGGACAGGAAGAGCTTAATGTTGGTATTCGAGTCCTCAGTGAAGTAAAAGGTATCCGGGAAAAAGCTAATGGCGGCTATGAGCTTGATTGTCTGCACTGGCAGAAAAATGAGGAATTTACGCATGAGACAGATGTTGTCATTGCTGCTACCGGATATAAGCCTTATGTTCCTGACTTCATTCATCAGCTCGAAGACTTTCTTCAGTGGGACAAGCATGGACGTTATAAAGTAAGTTCTGATTATCGCATGCTTCTGAATAAAAATACGAAAAATGAAATTTATGTCCACAGCGGTATTTCCCATACGCATGGCGTTGGTTCTACCAATTTGGGCTTATCCGTCCATCGTAATAAAGTGATTATCAACCATTTAGCAGGACGCGAAGTGTACTCGATTGACGATAATGGGATTTTCCAGTCATTTACCGGAAGTGTTTAAATAGAATAGATAATAGATATAAATACCCTTGAACATAACTATTGTTCAAGGGTGTTTTTTATTTAACTCCATCATTTGTAACCAATAATTTGTGTAATAAATTCATTTTATGAAGGATTTTACAATTAAATATGGAATGAGTATTAAAGTGAAAACATCTGTAAAATTCAAGAAAAAGCCTTTTGAATATAAGCTCCCGATACTGTAAGACTCAATTTCGAGACTTTTGTGAGAATTAGGTCCTTCGGGGGACGATTCCGCTTTCCGTGGGCATGTGGTAAGCTTCCTCAGGCTTCGCCTTCCGGGATCTTACCGATCATGTTCATCCCACAGGAGTCTACATCGTCCCCCTCCGGACCTTGCTGAATTAGAAACTCGAAACTACTCAAGATATCTTGATTAACAAAAAGAGCATGGCTACATACAGCTTTTTTACGCAATAAAGATGGGGAGTAGCCTGTCATAGAAGCATTTAAGAACAATTAAGAAGGAGAGCACTCTCTCTTCTGGTAGGGTCCGTTATTCTCCCGTGGCTGGGTTGGTGGGGAAATGGCGAGACTCCCATGGGAGAAGGAACTAGGTGAGATCCCGCAGGGAGTGAAACGAGCGAGGAAGCTCACCGTTCCCCCATAGGAAAG
>NZ_JBQQCN010000018.1:0-86301 GCF_052246795.1 Halobacillus sp. K22
TTGTAGGCACTGCTCCATTCAGAGAGGAAATGATTGAAGACAAAACGAGCGCAACCGATTGTCTTAGCGATGAGCGATTCTTGGGTTTTATTTGGATAGATACGAAAGTTATACGCTTTATGCCTCAACCTTTCCACCTCCTAATCAGGAACGTATGTTCTCTTTTTAGGATATCACGGAGGGGAGAATATTCAAAGGCATTCGCCTTACGGCGACGGCATTCATCTCCCCCTTACCACCGGTCTTCGACACGGCGCTTGAAGAGGGAGCCTTCTGCCGATGAATGATAAAAATTGTCGTTCCGTGCAGAAAAACAGAAAATAATAGCACATTGACCTATTTAAACACCTTATAAATTGGGTATATAATACCTATACAAACATTTGATATAGGTTATTATTCACATGCAAAAATAAATATTTTTTCACAGGGGAGAACCTTATATGATCCTGAAAGAACTGATTTCTAATTTAGCCATCCTGGTGGCTATCTTATTTGTATATACCCAGTTAACCAACTCTTCCCCTCTGAGACGAACTTCATCAAGACGGCAGAAAATCACTGCCGGCATCCTCGCAGGTATATTGAGTAACGTTTTGATGCTGTACAGCATGCCTATGGACAGCGTCATCATCGATTTACGGCACATTCCGGTGGTCTTAATGTCCTATTACGGCGGCAGCATCCCCGCCCTGATCACTATGGTGATGATCATTATCGGCCGATTTTTATTCGGGTTCACTACCCAGGCGGTATTGGCCATCATTTTTATTGGCGGGACGACGCTTCTGACCCTTTTCATTACAAGACTCGAATTATCTAAAATGAAGAAGGTTTTCCTGGCGCTGACTTTGTCCAATCTTATTTTTACTATCATGTTAACCTTTCTTTCACTTCGTATAGATACACTGATTTCCTTTGTTCTTTCCTATTGGAGCATATCGTATCTCGCCGGCTTTCTATCTTTCTATGTCGTTGAGTATGTACGCAGAAATCAGAGAATCTTAAATAAATATAAGTCGGAGTCCGTAACCGACGGGCTAACAGGTCTGAACAATGTCCGCAAATTTGACCAATTATTTAACAATGTCTGCACCGAGGCGCAGGATAGAGATGAAAAAGTTTCTTTACTGTATATTGATATCGACCACTTTAAGAAAGTGAACGATACTTACGGACACATCGAAGGTGATCAGGTCCTGGTCGAATTGAGTCATATTCTAACCAGCACCGTCCGCACCTTTGATCACGTCAGCCGAAATGGCGGCGAAGAATTCACCGTGATTCTCCTCGACTGCCCTGCACAGCGGGCCGAAGAAATCAGTGAACGGATCCGGAAAAAGGTTCAAAATCATTCCTTTCGATTGGCTACGGGCGAGTCCATAACTATTACCGTATCCATTGGTATTGCCTGTTATGACGAAACAACGAACACGCCGCAATTACTCATTGTAGAAGCCGATCAGGCACTTTATGAAGCGAAACAATCCGGTAGAAATCTGGTCTACCTATCCAATAAGTTCGCGCGCGAGCATGTGTAAAGCTGCCCGGAAGTCTATTCTTAGACGATCCGGACAGCTTTATTTTTTTATGTAAAAAGGAAGCTGTTTCCGCGCGTGCTGTACGTAGAGCACAATCTCAGCTAATTGAAGTCTCCTGTGATAAGATGTGTTACGTACATATTGAACCACGATTGGAGCATTTATAATGGTACAACTAGCCAAACGAGGTTATACCTTATTTATAACTTTATATGTCCTGATGCATTTTGTTGTCTATTTCACAGGCGGAGAAACGCTTTCCCCGGTGCTTTCCTTATTCGGGCTTACCGCCTTCCTACTCGGCTACTTTTTCCTGCCGATGAAACAGGCAGCCATATCGCTGTTACTACTTGTGATCGCCTTGATCATTCACCTGACAGCAGGGACTTCCTTAATCGAAGCGACCGTGTCCGGCTTTACGGTGATGAGCGGACTGATCGCTCTCTTACTGATCGTCCCGACGATCAGCTGGGTATTAGAAGAAAAGCCCTACATTGAAGCGGTTATTAACTTCGCGCAGAACCTGCTGAATACGAGCCGCAAGTTCTATTTCGGCATGATGGTTATCACGCAGATCATCTCTTACTTCCTATTATTCGGTTCCATCCCGATGGTCTACGGAATGATCGACGATTTTTTGGAAAATCAAAAAGGAGAAGTATGGGAGAATTATAAAGGAACCGCCCTGCTGCGCGCGTTTTCCCTGACCACCATGTGGGTCGTCAGCATTCCAAGCTTTATCTTCGCCGTACAGGCGCTTGGAGCGTCCCTCGGTTTATCTATCCTGCAGGGATTTGTCATCGCCGTTGCCGGTACCCTGTTGTCCGTTCTCTTCTCCCATTTTCAAGAACGTCATTATGGCGTCGATCTTACAGCAGGGATCCAGGAGGAACTCGCAAAGATTGAAGAAGAAAAGAAAGAAGATCCAAACGGAAATCGCGATGCGCTCGAATTCGGTCTCTTATTCGTCACGTTATTCGGCTCTATCTTTCTATTAAATGCCGTTTGGCCCGTGGATCTCTTGCTGATTATCCCAATCGTTATCGTCGCCTGGGTCCTTCTCTACTTTATCGTCCGCCGCAGAAGCAGCGCGATTGCAGAGAATGGAAAAACGTATGTCGGAAAAAGCATTCCCAACAAAGCTCAGCAGTTCTCAATACTCCTGGCAGCTGGCTTTCTCATTAACGCCGTCAATCAGTCGGGTTACGGCGAGTATATTATCGACGGCTTGTTTTATATTACAGATGCGGTTCCGTTCTTAAACTTCCTATGGGTACTGCCGTTTGTTGTGATCATTCTGGGGTTTATTGGACTCGGTCCGCTCACAGTCATCGTACTCGTCTCCGGTATCCTGCAAGGTGTCGAGCTACCCTATCCACCTGAGATTGTTGTGCTTGGGATTACATCCGGCAGTGTGATTTCGATTATGTTATCGCCGCTGATTTTGCCGTCGATTATTTTGAGTTCGGTGAATAAGCTTAGCATTATTAAGAATGGATTGCTGTTTAACTATAAGTATGCGATTGCGTTTTATGCGATGGTGCAGATTTATCTGCAGTTGTTTGTGGTGTTTTTTATGTAATTAAAAAGAGAGGCTTAGCCAACTAGCATGTTGGTAAGCCTCTCTTTTACTATCTTATTGCCGTTCAGCGGGGCAATTGGTAGAATGCATCACTAATAATAAGGTGGTGGGAAATTAATGGAACAGAAACTTCTTTTTAGTCTATTAGCGATAGCCCTCAAGTTTATTGGGTTTTCCCCCAATAAACGAGGTGTTTTAAAGAGTGCTATTGTACCTCTATCTTAATCTATTACATTCGAATAATAGACACTTTAAAGAAGAGAGAGTGATTAATCAACATATATCAACCCTAAAGAAAGCCCACTCATTGAGTGGGCTTTCTTTAGATTATTATTAACGTAACAGTTGTAGAACACCCTGTGGTTGTTGATTTGCTTTTGCAAGCATAGCTTGAGAAGCCTGAGCAAGAATAGAAGATTTCGTTTGGTTCATCATTTCTTTAGCCATGTCTACGTCTCTGATACGAGATTCCGCAGCCGTAAGATTTTCGGAGGATGTTCCAAGGTTATTAATAGTATGATCTAGACGGTTTTGAATCGCCCCCATTTTTGATCTTTCTTCAGATACTGTTTTTATAGCATCATCAATCCTAGAAATTGCCGAGGATGCATCATCCTGTGATAGAACGCTAATTCCACCAGCAACATATGCTTCTGAACTTACTGATCCGTCACTATTTAATGTGGCAGCATAGGATGAATCACTTTGTATAGTAACTCCAACTCCGGTAGAACCATTTGCTAATAATGAAGCAGAGTTTGCACTAACATCTTTTGTAACTTCTAATCCATTACCAAAGTCAATATTTGAGGCATTTGCTTTAACATTAACAGTTGTAGCATTAGAAGCCGAATCTGTAAATGTAACATCAATTGTACCAGCATCTTCACCCACATCTTTGGAACCTTCAGTTAGCTTTAAATTTGTAGTAACTGAGTCATCAGAACTTGCTAAAACTTCAATACTTGAACTACTCCCACTAGTTACTGAACTAAGTGTAAAGGTTCCTGTTGTTTGATTAGCGTAGGTTTGACCTGTGGTACCTAATTCAGTATTAGCAGCTGCATTAATTTTAGTTGCCACCGCTGCTGCATCGGCTTCATTTCCATCTAGTGCAACTACTACATTGGTACCATCAATTTTGAGCTCCAATGATCCTGCAGCAGAAAAATCTGTAGCTTGAGCAGTTCCGGCTACTGAGGCACTAGTATCACTTGATACATCTGTAGCAGTAACCTTACCTGCCCCTGTCGGGATACTACTAGTTGAGTCAAGTGAAGTACTACTCAAACCATAGGAGTTTGAATCCATAGAGGAAACATTTGCATCTCTACTTATACCAAGTGTGTTAGCATCCATCGCATTCAAACTAAATTCAATACTTTGCCCTTCGTTGGCACCAATTTGAAAAGTATTTTTTAAGCCACCTGCAAGTAGATTTTGAGTATTGAATTCACTATTGTTCGAAATTCTTGTTACTTCTTTAGCTAATTCATCTACCTCAGATTGAATTTTCATTCTATCATCTTCAGTAGCTGTATCGTTAGCAGATTGAACTGATAATTCACGCATACGTTGCAGGATACTATGTGTTTCATTCAATGCGCCTTCAGCAGTTTGAATCATTGAGATACCATCCTGGGCATTACTCTGCGCTTGTTCCAAACCACGAATCTGTCCACGCATTTTTTCGGAAATTGCAAGACCAGCTGCATCATCAGAAGCGTTGTTAATTCGTAGACCTGAAGATAATTTCTGCATCGAATCAGAGTTAGCTTGGTTTGCATTACCTAATTGACGATATGTGTTAAGCGCTGCGATATTGTGATTTATTCTCATTTTAAAATTTCCTCCTTGAAATTAAGTAATCCCACATCCTTGTGGCATCCTATAGGTACAAAACAAAGTCGGCCGACTTATGTAATGTTTTACATTACTTATATCGACCGACTTTCCGATATTTTTAATCTTTGTTTGTGAGTTATGTCAAAAATAGAGCATAGATGAGCTTTAACTAAGCAATTTTTCCGTGTACTCAAAAGTAAAAATGAAGCCGAGTGCAACTTCATGGCGCTTGGTAAGAAGAGTTAGGACTTTTATATACCATAGTAAAACGAGCTAGGTCTTTATAGCTTCAATTTAGATAAGGAATATTATGTAGAAAATGCAAACTTTATCTAGTATAATAGTAATGAGAAAAACTAGTCTAACCATACTAGAAATCGGAGGTAGTTATGGCTTATTTGTACTATGCAAAAGTGAACGTGAATTCAAATATTCATGAAGTATCACAAACCAAAGAAGGCATTCCCAAAATAATGAAGCGAGTGTTCGACGAACTCAATGACGAAACTGAATTCACTATTAATGATACCAAGAACTTCTTAGATGATTCTGGTGATGAACGTGAAATTGTTAAAAGTGAAACATACAACTTTTCTTTGTTGAATAAAGTGAATGAGGTAAATGATTTTTACATAACCGGAGAATTAGTGCGTAGATTCCCTATGAGGGCAGAGCGATTCGATGACGAATCAAGAATTTCAAAATCGGTAGTTTATGAGAACAATTCTGTTAGCACAAATTTTCTTTTTGATATGAGGTCTGAAATAGTTGTCTTTTTTGAAAGAAGTAAACTAGGGTACAACCAATTCATGGAAGGTTTTAATGGTTTGCTTAATGAGCATATAACGGATATAGGATTTGAGATCTTTTTAGAAAAGGATAAACTCTCTATACGTGAGCGTATCAAGATGATTAAGAAGGTTCGAAAAATTAGCTCTACTATTATTCCCCCTAATGCGAACGAAGAACCGCTCCAAGAGCTATTTGATAAGCAATCAGATAAGATGGCTAGAGCAAATGTGACTAAGTCTACTAATGTGTTCGAATCGAATAAAAGAAGTGAGAGGGGTATAGATGTTGACTCAGAGGAAATATCAAACACTATAGATCTGAGTGAGGCTTTTAGCGAAAGAGGGTATGGTAAACTCCAAGTCGAAGGGGAAAATAGTAAGGGGTTAGAAGTAAGTTACGATTCTGACAAGGACTCCCCATTTCAAACCACTATATCAGAAAAACAAAAAAATAACTTAGAAGATTTTGTGGACAAGGCAAAAAAAGGTATATCCAACCTCTTAGGGAAGCAAACTGTAGATAGAGTGAAAAGGGAAAGTGAAAATCAATCTAAAGATCAACCTCATAATAAACAATAAGTTAATATGAGTTGATTTTGAAAGTTGGTAAATTATAATGGGATCTCCATTTATCAAAAACTTTAATTACAACGCGTTAAAAAAAGAAGTTCAAGCTAAAAACTATGTGTTTGATTACAAAAAGTTCGAGGTTTATTTTTCTACAATCATAGCCACTATTTTGAGTTTACTCCTATACATTATAGTTGTTTTCTCAAACCATGCCCAGCTAATTAACTTACTAAATAAGTCACAGGGAATAATACTTAATACTACTTTTGGATTACTTGGGCTGTTAGGATTTATTATAAGTGGATTAGCTATTATTTCTGGAACTATTAGTAATAAGGTTACTTCAGAGATGATTAAAGTTGACGCATTTAGACCTCTACTTTCAATATTATTTAGTTTTTACTTTTTGGGAAGATTTATTGGGGTTACTATCTGCTTTTATATTTTCACATATTTTGTAATAGTATTACCTTTCGAATTTCATTTAGTCTCTTATCTTGTACTATCTTGGTTATTAACCTATTGCTTATTTTTTACAATATTCTTTGCAGTTTCTCTTTTAGGGACTTGTATAAATGTATTTCAACTTAGTTTTCTTTATTCAAGTACATCAAGTACCAATTACAATATAAGCTCTACTGACGCAATAGAAGAGCACTTTAAAGATGTGAGAATTAACACTTTGACTGCCATATTAATCAATAAAGTTGGAGTTACTAAAGAAGAATTCACTGATAAATTGGTAGCACTTATTAATGAAGATTGTCCAGATGAATATAAGGAAGAAGTCATTAAAAAAGCCAAAGAATATTATAAATTTTGATATCTTGTAAATGCCAAAGAGCAAGTAAAAGCTCATAAAATTAAATTTTGATTTATACCCCTAGTATGTACTATATATATTATGGTGATGCTCAAGTTTTGAGATCTGATCCCCAGTACATTTACGCATTAAAGTAATAGATATCGTTGTAATTATAGAACAAAAAACAACCAGTTCTTAGTTAAACACAACTGTTAACACTGGTAATCATAAACTATTAAGATGGTGCCTGACCCCCAGTGTTAATGTATTAACGCCCTAGGGGTCAGGCACCGTTGTAAACGGCAGCTAAGGAGGGGTTGTGCGGTTTTAGATAATTCCTACACTCATCAAAAAATGAGATAGATGTTCATCTTAACTACAAGGTATTTGTTAAATGAGTCCTCAATCGCGGGAATAATGTAATCTGTTTTTTCATCTTAAATTTAATTTATTTGTTAAAATAAGCTGTCAGCATGCGTTTTTCAGTTAGTCTCATTTTCATCTTACCTGTAAGTTATGTAAGGGGCTTTGTAAGGAAATCCTTACATTTTGGCGCACATTCACTATATAAAATAAATAATAGAAGATAAGACGTAAAAACCCTTATACAATCGGTGTTCCAAATTTAAGTTATTAGTATGAACAAAAAAGCCCCTTCTAAGGAGGCGGGCTCTATCTCTTTCTGCATTCTTTTTTTAACTTATTATTTTTAGCTTTTTTTCGAAACTTCTCAGCATCCTTACCTTTTACTTTAGGTTTATTTCTCTTTAAATGTCCTATTATTATCACCTCATTGAAACCTATGAGATGACAAACTCTATTAGAACTGTTTTCTTAAGAGACTTCCAAATATTCGTTAACTACTTCCTCGTCAAACAAATCTAATAACATTGATACTACGGTAGAGGGATTACTTTCGTTTATTTCCTCCTCAATCAAGTAATCAAACCCTATACGATAATACCATTCCCAGTATTCATAGATGGATTCAATAGTTATGAAACGATCATTAAATGCATAAGCATTATCTATGATACTTTTAATAATATAAGAACCTATACCCAGTCCTTGTTTATCTTTTGCAATTGCTAACCTGGCTATTTCTAAAGTAGTGTTATGACCTACTTCATCTTCAGATAAACCTTCAATATTAAGTTTTTCTCTAGTTAACGTATAATAACCAACTAATTCGTCATTTAAGAATACTAAACTAGTACTAGCTTCTCTAGAAATATCGGCAAAATAGGCTTCTCTCTTCAGAAAAGAATTCATAGAAGGATTGTTACAATCAAATTCTTTCAAGAGCCTAACGTCTTCAATTTTAATAGATCTTACTATAAGTTCCTCTGGATTTATCACTTTCATAATTAGCATCCTCTAAGTTTTGTAAATACTCTTCGGTCTTTCTTAATGTATGCTGCCTGATAAACTTATTATTATTGTTTGTTTTTTTAATAAATCGTTGGGCGTCTCTTCCAGTAACTTTTGGTTTTTCCCTCAATTTTACTCTCATAATGTCGCCCTCCTAAAATATTATATTAAATCTATCTTTATCATAACATATAGTTAACAATTACAAGATAATTTTGTAAGTATCTAAGTGCATCGAAGTGTATCTACCGCTTACTAAAGTAATCATAATAGAATCTTCATACCTCTTTCTATATGGGTCCTTTTAACAAAACATATCGAACAATCTCACCTTCCCCTTTTATACAAAATAATTCGACGGAAGGAGGGATTTTCCTGCAAGTTTATATAAGTTGCGGTATCTTCAAATGATGAACTGCAAGTCATCGCTACCCATATTGTCTTCGATTACCTTTCTCTTAACCTTACCATCTACTATTTTATGAAATGATAAAGAAACCCTTATGAGTTATTGCAAGTTTACAAAGACTTTGTCGTAACGATCCTCATAATATTCATTGTTGAGTGAATCTCTATGAGCAACCTGCTTTAAATACTTATAATCACTAGGCATATTCTTTATTATATAAAGAGCGGAAGGAAATTCTTGAATTTCTGTGTTCTTAATTAATTCAATTTCAACATCTTTTGTTGAGTATAGAACCCTAAAAAACACCACCAAACTTCCCAAAAGCACATTCTTTTGATCTGATACAGGACCAGATCTATTTTTCCAAAGTTTATTCTTTAAAAATATGATGTACTCATACTCATTGAATTTCTTTCCATTTTCATAAGCATGCAAAAGAGCCCCCACAAAGTTTTCTAAGATTATATTCCCCTCCACTATATTCATAACATTTTCAACTTTTAAAGTTTTATCATTATTGCTCTGAATACCTGATAGCATTAGCTCCATTTGTGGAAGTAAATTTTCTTGATTTACTTTTACGTCAGTCACATTAGCAGCTATTTTATTTATATCTATAGATTGTAATTCTTTTGTGGAGACATCCACCCTCTCCGCTGAATCTTTCAATTTAGACATCATTGTTGATTGAGTAATTCCTTGATAGGCTGTCATAAAAATAGCTAATGCCCCAATAATTATAGATAACAATGTTGCACCAAAAGCCAAATCTGTGTTTAGTTCTTCACTAGAAAAGAATAGAACAGATAAAAATACAATTATTAAAGTAGAAATTACAAGACCATAAATTAAATGTAATTTGCTTACCAAATTATCCCCTACCAAACCATATATTACACTATATTGGTGGATTAAATAAAAAAACAGCCCAAAGGATGCCTGATTATTACATTTTTATTTTGTTCAATGAATTATTTTATTGGAAGCCATTAGCTCTATATATTAGGTTTACTAACTCTTTCAACTTCTCGTTAGTTTTGGGGTCTGACCCCCAATACGTTATTGTATTAAAGTGATGGATATCGGTATAATTATAGTTCTTAGGTAATCACAACTGTTAATGTTGGTAACCATGAATCCATGGGCTGACCCATCTAAAACTCAGCACACTAAGAAATATTAAAGTAAAGAGTAGAACTAACAGCTTTTCCTCAACATAAAAATAACTCCCTCATTGTTATTTGAAGCGAATGAGGGAGTTTTAGATCTTATTGTATTCTTTTGAACGCAGTTAATAGATCCAATTTAAGATCGAGAGACTCCTGTCAGCAGAAAATCTACCTTTCTATCCTTTATAAAGCCTTCTCCTCAGAAGAACTCATTTCCTTCTGATACGTTCCACGCAACATCTGAATGAAGAAATAAGCACCCAGTAAAGTCCACCCTGCTACCATAATCCATTCATACGGCCAGATAAGACTTGCCGGCATACCAGGGAAATATAAAATAATGAACCCTAAACTTAATACTAGAGCTAAGTAGCCAAAGATTGGTGATTTTGCTGCACGAAATGGTCGCTCCATCTCAGGCTTCTTTTTCCTTAATACAATAAAAGAAAGTGCTACGAAGAAATAGGCGATGACAATTCCTAAGCCGCCAGCGTCTACAATCCATACAAGTGCTGACCGCCCTAATAGTGGTGCTAGCATAGAAAGGATGCCGATAAATAAGATGGAATTCGATGGTGTGTGGTACTTCGGATGCAAGTAACCGAACCATGCGGGTAGCATTCCGGATTTCGCCATCGCATAAAGGACGCGGCTACCTCCAATAATGAAAGAGTTCCAACTTGTAATAATACCAGCTACACCGCCAAGAATCAGAATTTGTGCAAAGGTATTTGAATTAAAAAGCGCTCCCATCGCATCTGCAGAAGCGAGTTGTGAATTCGCCAGCTGGGCCGGATTTAAACCTAATCCCACGCCTAAAGCAATGGCAAGGTAAAATAAGACGGCACTGCTTACAGATACAATCAATAGTGTACCAATTTTCCTTCGAGGAAGATTAGCTTCTTCCGCCACCTGTGGAATGACATCGAATCCTACAAATAAAAAGGGGACCATGACTAACACGGTCATGATACCGCTTGCACCTCCAACAAAGAATGGAGACAGATTACCTGGGTCTCCAAGGAAGGCCGAACCAAAAATTAATATGAGTCCTACGGCAATAATCATTAAAGTAAAAACCGTTTGCAGAACGGCTGCTTGCTTTAAACCGATGTAATTAATGAACGTAATAATTAAGGCGCCAACTGAACCAATCAACACCCAATTTAAGTGAACATCCCAGCCAGCAATGGTCCAAAGGTAACCAGCCTGATAATCAGGCAGTAAGTAGTCAATGACTGTTGGGAGAGCCACGGCCTCAAAAGTTGCTACGGATACATACCCAAGGGTGATCGCCCAGGACGCTACAAAAGAGTACTTTGCTCCTAATGCCTTATGAACATATTCATGTTCTCCCCCAACTTTGGGCATTGCTGAGGCGAGTTCTGCATAGTTTAACCCCACACAGATGACAAGAAATCCACCAATGACAAAAGCTATAACCGCTCCCATTGAGCCTGCTTCCGTAATCCACGTACCAGAGAGCACCACCCATCCCCAGCCAAGCATGGCTCCGAGGGCCAGGAATAATAAATCAAAGTTTGACAGGACTTTCTTTAATTTTTGTTCTTTCATTGAAATGTCCTCCTTGGTTTGTGCTAAAAATTTTTCTTTACTTAACAAGTAACTATCTGATAGTTACATTCCAATCACTTATTGTATATAACGCATAAATTACTACGATTTAATGGAAATCTATGTATTATCTTCGTTGTTTTAATATTCAGTAAATTAAAGCTAAAAATTTATAGTATTCGTTGCAAATAACGTCTTAAATACCTTGTACCTTTGTGAAGTGGACAAGCACTAGTAGAATTGCACTTGCCCCACCAACCATGAATACTAAAAGTTTCAAACTAGTTGGTTTTGAACAAGAAATAACTCTTTCCACGACTTAAGAAAACTATTCAATGCCACCGATGGAAAGATACTTCGTTTCAATGTAAGGCTCGATCCCCTCAGAACCACCTCCACGTCCAATGCCGCTCTCTTTCATACCACCGAACGGCGCATGTGCGGCAGACGGTGCACCATCATTCCAGCCGAGAATCCCGAACTTCAGATGCTCTTGGTAGTAGATACCCGTTCGATAATCATTGGTGAAAAAGTAAGCGGCCAGCCCGAACGGGGTATTGTTGGCAATGTCCACCGCTTCTTCATTCTCGCGGAAAGTCGTCAATGGAATAACCGGACCGAACGTTTCCTCCTGCATGATGTCCATGCCTTCCCCAACGTTTTCGAGTACAGTAGGATGAACAAAATAATACCCTTTTTCATCGTCTTTATCGTATTGGTGACCGTAGAGAACCTTTGCACCCTTATCCACGGCATCTTCAATTTGCGTATGGATTTTTTCATAACCAGCTGCATTAATCACAGGACCAACATCTGTCTGCTCAACCAGCCCATTTCCGACCTTCAGCTCTTTGACGCGTCCAGTAAGCTTCTCTGAAAATTCATCAGCAATTGATTCATGGACGAGCACGCGATTCGCGCAGATACACGTCTGCCCGGCGTTTCGGAACTTTGAAGCAAGCGTCTGGTCGACAGCGAAATCGATATCGGCGTCTTTGGCTACGATAAGCGGAGCATGTCCTCCTAGTTCCATGGATACGTGCTTCATCGTTGCCGCACTGTTTTTCATTAATAATTTACCGACGGGCGTGGAGCCGGTAAAAGTAATCTTACGGACCAGTGGACTATCTGTAAAAATCGGCCCCACCTCTGCCCCATAGCCATTCACGTATTGAACCACATCTTCTGGGATTCCAACTTCATGTGCCAATTGCACAAGTCTGATCGTCGTGAGCGGCGTTTCTTCAGCAGGTTTCACCACGAACGTGCAGCCGGCAGCTAACGCAGGAGCAGCTTTTCTCGTCATCATCGCAGCCGGGAAGTTCCACGGTGTGATAGCGGCAACGAGCCCGACAGGCTCTTTGGTTACAACAATGCGTTTGGTTTCTGAGTGAGAAGGAATCGTTCGGCCGTAGATTCGTTTCGCTTCTTCCGCATACCAATCGATATAGCTTGCCGCATAGGCGACTTCTCCACGTGATTCTTTAAGCGGCTTTCCGCTTTCAAGCGTCATCACTTCCGCCAGCTGTTCCGTTTCTTCTTTAATTTTGGCAGACCATTTTTTAAGTAGATTAGACCGCTCATGAGCATTCACTTTTGACCACGATTTGAATGCCTCATCTCCCTGCCTTAAGGCTGTTTCAATATCTGCAGCTGAGGTCACATCTACCTCTTTCAAAATATTCCCGGTTGCCGGGTTTTTCACTTGGATTGTATTCCCCATAAATCCTCTTCCTTTCTTGTATTAGTCTGCCGCTTCGTCAAAAGCCTGTTCTAAAATCGTCAGTCCTTCATTCAATTCCTCATCCGTGATCACAAGTGGTGTAAGAAAACGAACCACATTTCCTTTTACACCAGCGGAAAGCAGCAGCAGTCCATTATTGTTGGCATAGGAAGTGATCGCACCCGTTTTGGCTTTGTCCGGGTTACCTTCCGCATCGATAGTTTCTACCGCGACCATTGCGCCAAGCCGACGGATATCCCCAAGGTAATCGTGGCGAGATTTTAGTTCCACTAATTTATCTTCCAGTGTAGCACCAATCTGTTCCGCTTTATCGCTTAGATTTTCCTCTTCCATAACATCAATGACAGCAAGAGCCGCTTCGCAGGCTACCGGATTCCCGGCATAAGTTCCGCCGAGTTCCCCTGGAGAGGAAGCATCCATGATTTCTGCTTTTCCGACGACAGCACTTAACGGCATGCCTGCTGCGAGGGATTTCGACAACGTCATCACATCCGGCGCGATATCGAAATGTTCACTTGCGAATAACCTTCCTGTACGGGCGAAACCAGTCTGGATTTCATCAGCCACAAAAACAATGCCGTGCTCGCTGCAGAAGTCTCTTACTTCCTGTACAAAGCGTTTCGGAGGAATAATGAAACCGCCTTCACCTTGGACCGGCTCCATCACGATACAGGCTACCGTTTCCGGTGCGACCGCAGTGACAAAATACTCCTTAAAGCGCATGATACTGTAGTCAATATATTCCTCATCCGTCATCTGCTCAGGTTTATTGGACATATAAGGATAGGGAGCCTGATAAATTTCCGGAGTATAAGGACCGAAATTATATTTATATGGCTTTACTTTACTCGTCATTCCCATCGTCAGATTCGTACGTCCGTGGAATGCACGTTCAAAGGAAACAACAGCCTGGCGATTGGTATATTTTCTCGCCACTTTGACCGCATTTTCTACAGCCTCGGCTCCGGAATTAAACAGCATCGCCATTTTATCGAATGAACCAGGCGTAATCGTGCACAACTTTTCCGCCAGATTGATGTAGCTGTCATACATAATCACGTTAAAGCCTGGATGAAGGTAGCGGTCCGCCTGATTCTTGACGGCTTCCGTCACCTTTGGATGTGTGTGCCCTACATTAAGCGTACCGATGGCTCCAGCAAAATCAATCCATTCACGACCTTCATTATCGAATACTCTTGCTCCTCTTGCATAGTCGGCTATATTGGTATTACCATTCCCTATCCCTTTTGGTATGTATTTCTTTCTTTTTCTTTGCAAGTCATCTTTGTTCACTGTTTTATTGGTCACTGCTGATCCCTCCCTGAATTTTATAGATTATTATGACAATTTTCTGATACAATTAAAAGTACCAGATTTTAAATAATAATGGGGCCAGATACATACGAGGAGGAGCTATGTTTGTTTTTCCATATTGAAAAAGGAGCCGAACAACCGGCCATCTACAAACAGATTTATATTCATTTGAGAGATCTAATCCTCGATGACCAGCTCAGCAAAAAGAAACTCCCTTCCAAACGGAAACTGGCTCAGGATTTGGAGGTAAGTCTCAATTCTGTAGCCCACGCCTATGAACAATTACTGGCGGAAGGTTATATATACAGCGCAGAACGTAAAGGATATTTTGTCGAGGATATTACAAGTTATATTAAAAGAGACGAAGAAGACGTTCCGTTCCCGGAGGAATTGATAGAGGAGGATAGGAATGATAGATATCAGCCCGAGGTTACCTTTTCTCATATTGCTACGGATGCGGAGCACTTTCCATTTAAGAAATGGAGAAAGTACCAGCAGAAAGTCATGGAACATCATCGCACCCAGCTCGCTCTCCTTCCACATCCCCAAGGGCCTTATGAACTTCGCGAATCGATCGCAACTATGATTGCTCTCACCAGAGGCGTCCGCTGCCGGCCCGAACAGATTGTCATCGGATCCGGAACCCAGCCACTGATTCATAAACTCATGTCCTTACAGGCAAAAGATACACAAGTAGCTGTCGAAAACCCGGGGTATCAGCGGTTTTATCATCTACTGAAATACATGGGTTTCCCGGTAAGTCCAGTGGCTTTGGACCAACAAGGAATTTCAATCCAGGCCCTTCGACAAAGTGACCCTCAATGGGTGTTTGTAACGCCCTCACACCAGTTTCCCACTGGCACAATTATGCCGATCAATAGAAGAATAGAGCTTCTAAACTGGGCAGCCGGGTCTCCTGGTCGTTACATTGTGGAAGACGACTATGACAGTGAATTTAAGTACGGAACCGACCATATCCCTTCCCTGCAAAGTCTTGACCAGAACCAGCAGGTCATCTACACCGGAACATTTTCAAAAACGCTGCTGCCGAGCCTGCGGATCAGCTATATGGTTCTTCCTCCGGATTTGTTAAAAAGCTACCGGAATGCTTTTGGTGATTGGATCGACGGACCTTCAGGACTCAACCTGTGGACCTTGAAGTATTTCATTGATGAAGGGGAATACGGGCGACACGTTAAGCGGATGAATGCCTACTACAAAGCAAAGCGGGCTACGCTTATTCGCGAGCTGCGCCAGACCTTTCAAGACAGGATAACCATACACAATATTCCAGCCGGCCTTCATTTTCTAGTAGATATTGAGACTTCTCTTTCCTATAGTGAGATTGAGGAAAGAGCCGAAGAAAATCAAATCATATTATATACGATTCGCCGCTTTTTCTTACAGGATTACGAGATGACGGAGAAAGGAAAGAAAAAACTGGTGATTGGTTTTGCGAATATGGAAGATGATAAGGTACGTGAGTCTGTAAGGCGCTTGGCTTCGATTTTTTCCTAAACCTAACTCGGCTAAGCTAATAGGAATGCGAAACTTAGATGCAATAGTTATAAAAGCCATGCTCCCTATCAGGCGGGAGCGCGGCTTTTAAAAAAACAGCTTCCTGCTCATTATGCTTCTAATACCTACTTAACATTATCCAGGTAAAAAGTATGCCCCTTGAACTCTATCGTCTCTGTCCCTTGTTTAAAGGTTAACTGCTCCTGTTTGGGAGTGAAGTCATCACTAGTTTCATATTCCACTTGAAAATCCTGTCCATCGTCTAACCCACTCACATCAAAAACCTGATAGTGAATTTCATGCCCTTCTGAGCTTTTGGTTACGCCTTTACTTTTCATGGCATCGAAGTGAATGTCAGCCATTGGTTCACCTCCCTCTCCTTGAACAATTTCTTCACGTTCAGCGCTATTTCCTACAGGATCATCACATTAGTAAGGTAAGAAGCTTATTATTTGTTTACGAATGGATTATCTCTACCAAAAAATAAAACGGCTCTTTCCATTTAGTCATAGGAAAGAAACCGCTTTTTCTCACTCACTTATACATATTGAAGGCTTACCCCATACTTATTCAAAGTCTCACGGATTTCATTCTGCAGTCCTTCGGACGGGAGATCCATCGGCAGTCTTAAATGAGGTTCAATTTTGCCCATCATCCCAAGGGCTGCTTTCACAGGCGCTGGATTTGTATCTTTAAACAGGACATCATTCAACTCCATCAATTCATAATGGAGTTTTTGGGCGGTGACGACATCCCCGTCGAACCAGGCATCATGCATCTGGGCTACTTTTCCTGGAAGGACGTTTGCTGTGGCACTGACAGAGCCCACTCCGCCAATTGCAAGCATCGGATAGCAAAGCAGTTCGATACCCGAGAACAGCAGAAAATCACGACCACATTTTAGGAGTACACGATTGACGTGTTCGAAATCTTTGTTTGATTCTTTGACCCCGATGATATTCGGACAGTCTTTGCTCAACTGAGCTAATGTGTCCACATGGAGATTCTGTGCAGTACGTCCCGGAATATTGTACACAATAATCGGGATCTCCACAGAGTCAGCAACCGTTTTGAAGTGCTTGTATAGTGCTTGCTGATTTGGCTTGTTGTAGTAAGGCACGATAACTAACGCTGCGTCCGCTCCGATCTCTTCTGCTTTTTTCGTCAGACGCATCGTCTCATCGTGATTGGTGGAGCCTGTTCCAGGTACAAACGGAACTCTGCCATTAATGGTCTGATGGGCCGTGCGCATGACCTGCACACGTTCTTCTTCTGTTAAAGAGCTAGGTTCCCCCGATGTACCTGTCACCGAAATCGCATGCGTCCCATTCTCCAATTGAAATTCAATTAGACTAGAAAAGGTCTCAAAATCAATGTCATGATTTGCTTTAAAGGGCGTAATGACAGGTGTCATCGAACCTCTTAATTTTGATTTTATCTCTTGATAATCTCTCATCCTATCTCCTCCTTCTTGCTATTTACATACTCATCTCTAATTCTCGTAAATCTCCCTGGGCATGCAGGATGTCCATTTCAAAGTCAGCAATGAAATTGTTCCACTGCAATGCAGCATTCTCAAGATCTCCATGTAGAGTTTCTTCAAAGAAGGTGGTGGTAAGCTCTCCAGGACAGTGGAGCAATGGGACCTCACACATTCCTTTCGCTTGAAACAGATTACTCTTCACGGTCACTTCGTAATGCCCAGGGATCGGCATAAAGTAGGTAGGGTCAAAAGAAAATGTACAGGTTTTTCCTTTGCCTTCCGCTTTGCCCGCCATTTCATAGCTTTTTCCTAGATAGTGGGGAATTTCCTCAACCCTGCCCGTAGAAATGAGCGTCCTCAAAAGAGTAGAGCTTACTTTTTGCTCATGCTTCTCAAATTTTGAAACCGTCGTGACTCCAAATCGGTCCTTACTATCTACAGACAGTTGATTCATATCTCCTTTGCCTTTGAATCCATATTTATAATCAAACCCAGCAACGACGTGCTTACTGTTGAGTCCGCATAGATATTGATCTACAAACTCCTGATGAGGAACTTGGGCGAGCTCCTTGGTAAAATCAACAACATAAAGGATATCAACGCCGAGCTGCTCAAAGATTTTCACTTTTGCAGAAAGCGGTGTTATAAATCTAGTAATAGTCGGTCCTTTTGGAATAACCGAAGAGGGGTGTTGGGCAAAGGTCATAGCTGCAAGTTTTAAACCCTTATCTTTAGCGATTTTTTTCGCTGTACTAATAATCTTCTGATGTCCTAAGTGCACACCGTCAAAGAATCCTAAAGCCAGGACACAGGACTGACTGTTCTCTTGAATGGATGGTGCAATCGGGTGTTTGATAGGGATGGTTATCATCCTTGCCCTCCTCCTTCGTTACGTCATTTGCATATATTTTCCTTCGTAAAACGCAAGCGGGTCCCCATCCTGAATATTTAAATTGATCACTTCGCCTATATAAAGGGTGTGGTCCCCTGCCTCATGGTCCTGATAGACATTACACACCAGACTGACAAGGGAGTCTTTAATGACCGGAAGACCTTCTACCGTTTCAAATTCAACCTGTTTATCTTCTTTAATTTGACCTGCAAAAATCATCGACATTTCTTTTTGATCGCCAGAGAGAATATTCACGGTGAATTGATTAGACTTTTGAATCACTTCATTCATTTTCGCTTTTTTATCAATCGAAACAAGAATTAGCTTGGGATCAAGGGAAACCGACATAAATGCGTTGGCGGTCATTCCATGCACTTGCCCTTCCATTTCAGATACAATCACCGTTACTCCTGTCGTAAACTTCCCCATTGCTGTTCGGAACATTCGATTGTCCATCCTCATCACCTCTAGTTAATTTTTCTTGTTCAAGTTACAAACGTCGGTTTGCGCTTCTTCAATTTCGGCTCTGTCAGCGTTACTTTTTTATTGGAATGAACATTGAGAACTTCTGATGCTTCATTAAACCAGCTATCAGGAGCTTCATGTCCCCAAAACGTCTGACGCATTGGGTCATCGAGATCCCAGCGGACCGGTTTAAAGTCCGGGTCACTAGTTAAATAATCTCCGTTATAGAGCTCAATACGATGTCCATCCGGATCCCTTAAGTAAAGGAACAACGCATTAGATAAGCCGTGTCGTCCAGGACCACGTTCAATCGCTGGACCGTAACCCATCGATGCAAGCACATCACAGCCATCGATCAGATTCATTGGGTCTTTTAGCCAGAAACCGATATGATGGAGCCTTGGTCCCAGCCCATTCATATAAGCAACATCGTGGACACTTGGTTTACGGTGCAGCCAGGCTGCCCATATTTTCTTTTCTTCCCCTTCGGTATATTCCGAACAGGCAAAGCCTAAATCATTGCTATAATGAGCGTATGCTTTTTCTACATCGGTAACCATGCAGTTAAAATGGTCAATCCGCTGCACTTTTGCCCCTTTATGATGGTGATACTTCTGAATCATTCGTTCAGCCTGATCCATTCCCGCATAGTACTCTACAGGTAAACCAGAGGGATCCTGAATTCTCAGAGCCCTCCCTACTGCTTCCTGAGAACCCGCTTCCATCCATCTCAATTCGGTGCCCTGCTTTTCATAAAAAGCAGCCAATTGATCGATGTCTTTCTCAGATTTCACTTTATAGCTGATCACTTCTACGGCAGGACTCTCTCTTTTCTTCAGAACAAGACTATGATGATTATGCTCTTCAAGCCCCCGGAAAAAAATTTGTTCATCATCTGACGCTGTTTCTATGAAACCAAGAGCTTCATAGAAAGCTCTTGATTTCTCTAAGTCTGTGACATGTAAAACGGCGCGGCCCGCACGGATGATATCAAAATCCATGGTCTTCACTCCTTATACATTTGTATAGTTTGGTTTGGACGTTTTTACTTGCTCCAGGAAATCCTGTACGTAATCCTTATATGGTTCTTTGTTGAACTGTTCAAAGTAAGTCATCCCCATTTTCACAGGATCGCCGAAGAAGTAATACTCATAGTGAGTCTGCCTGCTGCCAAAGGCACTCATCGTAAGATCCCAGGCTAGACGGAAGAGTTTCACACGTTCATAGCCTTCCATATTCTTAGACTGCAGCGCACGATTGACAATCGGTCCGATTTCTTCGTGATGGAAATCCTCTTCGGTTGGAATGCCCATCAATCCGGAAGCTCCTAGTATTCGAAGGATTTCTACAAGACGTGGATATATTCTTGGATACCAGTTTCTAGCCGCGTTCAAAGCATCAAAGTCAGGGGTCATCGTGCCCCATTTATCAAGCTTGGCATTGTGCTCGGCCCTGAAGAGGTGAGACTTCATCGTTTCAAGCGTTAGCATAATTTCGGTACCTTTGTCCTGGACATGCTGGAACTTGTCGATACCGATGGATTCCATCAGATTCAAAACAACCCCTAACAGGAATTCCGTTTTGACCACGTTCTTAGCTACGACCTGGTGAGACATATGCACCACAGCGTTGGTCTCTATGAAAGTACGGTTACAAATGGAGGAATTGCCGCAAACAAAAACCTTTTCCCATGGAACGAACACATGATCACAGTAAACAATGGCATCGCCCTCTTCAAAACGGCTGCTTAATGGGTGATCCCAAGTGTTTTTACCGTTATCAAAGGATTCACGGCTGATGAACTTAAGTCCTGGTGTATTGTTTGGTACCACAAAGGCAAGAGAATACGGATCATCGAGCTCGCCAGCCTTTTTAACGGTTGAAGGGAAGACGAGGATCTCATCTGTAATGCCGCCCTGCGTGGCAAGTAAACGTGCACCATCGACAATGATTCCGTCCGATCGTTTCTCAACGAGGTGAAGCGCTACGTTGGCATCCTTTTGCTCGTGCTGGGCTTTTTGACGGTTCACTTGCGGGTGAATCAAGGTGTGCGTCAAGCTGATATCGTTTTCCCGCGCATAGTCATAATAATTTTTAGCATTCTCAGCGAACATCGGATCATCTTCGCCAAACAAGTCATTGGCTACTCCCATTGCCATCACTTCTGCATTTAAATAGTCAGGGGAGCGTCCCATCAATCCTCCGGAAAGGCGTGCCCATTCCTGAATCGCTTCCCGACGCTTGATCAAATCATCGATGGTTTCCGGGCGGTAAAAAGTCATCCCTACTTTGTCCCCTGTTTGAGGAGAGGTGTAGAGCATCTTTTCAGGTTTCTCATATTGAAGGTCATATAAATCGGCCATCGACTGGACGACATTTTTAAAAGCAGGATGAGTCGTCGGATCCTCGACGCGCTCTCCGTGAATATAGATGTTATTCTTAGCATTTTTTAACTTCTCTTTATATTGAGCACCTGTTTTTGCTGGCATAAATAAACTCCTCCTAGATTATTTTTTTCCAAATTGAGGGATGCGGTGATCTCCCAGCGCTACATGGATGATTTGCACTTCTGTATAAAATTCAAAAGCATAATGTCCGCCTTCGCGCCCAATTCCACTGTGCTTGGATCCACCGAAAGGAGTCCTCAAATCCCGCACATTCTGAGAGTTGATCCACAACATTCCAGCGTCCACCGCCTGCGCAACCCGGTGACCGCGCTGAAGATCTTTGGTCCACACATAGCCCGCCAGTCCGTAACGAACATTATTTGCTAGATCAACCGCTTCCGCTTCATCTTTGAAGGTCATCACAGCAATGACTGGGCCAAAAATCTCTTCCTGTACCACTCTCATCGATGTGTCTGCATTAAGAAGCAGCGTTGGCGCTACAAAATTACCGCGGCTGTGTTCTTTCGGAACCGATCCGCTGATCACCTGACACCCTTCTTCTTGCGCCAGTTCCAGATAACTTTTCACACTTTCATAGTGTTTCGTATGAATTAACGGACCGACCTGCGTGTCTTCTTTCATTGGATCACCGACCACAATGTTCTCAACTCGATCTTTCAGTGCTGCGATAAAATCAGAAGCGATGTCTTCGTGGACATATAATCTTGAATTTGCCGTGCAGCGTTCGCCGTTAAAGGAGAAGATCCCCCACGTGCAGGCATCGATCGCCCGCTCAAAGTCTGCATCATCAAACACAATGATTGGGGATTTACCGCCTAACTCCACCGAAAAACGCTTCAGCGTGTCTGCGCCATTTTTCATAATCTCAGACCCTGTCGTCGTTTCTCCTGTAAACGAAATCAGCTCCACATCTTCATGAGCAACTAACGATGCCCCGGCCGTTTCTCCATAGCCATGCACGACGTTGAAGACACCGTCTGGAAGCCCGGCCTTATCAATGATTTCCGCTAAGCGATTCGCCGTAAGCGGGGACCATTCAGCCGGTTTTAACACGACTGTATTTCCGGTAGCGAGTGCTGGCGCGATCTTCCACGTCTCAAGCATGAATGGGGCGTTCCAGGGAGTGATTAACCCGGCTACTCCAACAGGTTTATGAATCGTATAGTTGAGAAAGTCATGATCCACCTGGTAGGCATCTCCGACCAGACGACTTTTTACCATCTCTGCGTAGAATCTGAAATTTTGGGCAGCGCGCGCCACCATTTTCTTCGTCTGGCTGATTGGTAGTCCTGTATCGTAGGATTCAAGCGGAGCAATTTCCTCGATATGCTCATCTATTAAGTCTGCAATTTTGTAAATGTAGCTTAACCGTTCGTTTTGAGAAAGGCTTCCCCACTCTCCCTTGAAAGCTTTCCTCGCGGCTTTTACCGCTTTGTCTATATCCGCTTCCGCTCCAGAAGCGACCTTGTTGATCTTTTCATTCGTAAACGGGTTATAATTATCAAATTGATCCTGGGTTTCGGCATCTACAAAAGCTCCATCAATGTAAAGCTGAATATCTTTCACTTCTTTAATCACACGTTTTCCTGCCTGATTGATATCAGATAAAGTAAGTTCGTTCATGCTTATCCTCCTCAATGATAGCGCTTTCTTAATTGCTTAAAAAAATAATTTCCTTCCTTAGACTAAATTTGCAAATATTTGCTAAAGTTTGTATATTCAAATTATCACACAGGCTTTTCTATATTAAAAATATCTATAATATTTATTTTCCATATGATTTTCATATACATAATGAACGGGGGAAAACAATGGATATTAAGCAATTACGCTACTTTCGTATGGTAGCGGAGGAAGGACAAGTAACCAAAGCAGCCAAGAAACTTCATATGGCTCAGCCTCCTCTTAGCCAGCAAATTAAATTGATAGAGGAAGAACTTGACCTGAAGCTGTTTGACCGTCATGGCCGTAAACTCGAATTAACAAGCGCAGGACAAGTACTTTATCAAAAAGCAGGTCAGATTCTTAACGAGTTAGAGGAAACGATTGTAGAAGTTAAAGAGACGAACGAAGGAATTACAGGCACTCTTCAAATAGGTTCCAACAAATCATGCTTTGCATCCTTAACGGGTCCGTTACATCAATTGCGACACCAATATCCCCAACTGACCTATCAACTTAGAGAAGGAGATACCTACTTTCTGGCGGAGTGTATTCGAAAACGGGAAATTGAAATGGCCGTGGTCCGCCTTCCCATTGAACGGGATGAATTTGAAATGATCCCCCTCTCCCCTGAACCTTATGTATTAGTAACCCCTGCCTCCTGGGACGTGTTTCAGGCAGATAGTGCAGAAGTGGAAGTCGAGGACTTAAAAGGTATTCCGTTAATGCTATTACACCGCATCAGCGGTATGGGACAATTTGAATTGATCGTGGACGAGTGCAGGAAGCATGGGTTTGACCCTAATGTGATCTGTGAATGCCCGGATCCAACTATGCTTTTATCGCTTGTGGCTAATGAAATGGGAGCATCCATTGTTCCGCGTTCAACTTTGGAAGCGTTTTCTTTTTCGAATATCAGGAGCTATGAGTTTAGAAATGCTGATATCCAAGCGGAAGCTGCGATTATCTGGCATAAAGACCGGTATTTAACGAAGGCTTCCCGGAGGCTGCTGCGATTTTTCGAAGTAAATACTGATTTAGAAAAACTTGTGCAACTTTAGAAACTTCCTATACCCATTCTTGAAAGCTTCGATTGCAGGAAATCTAAAAGGATAATAAAGGCTCTTCATGGAAGAAAGCTTATAGAAAACTAATGAGGAGGCTGGATAGATGGAAAAAGCTAATCCCATCACGATAACTGGAGTAAAGGAAATCGGAAAAAAGAAGTTAGTAGGCTTTCGCGTCGTTTGTAAAGGTATGAAAGGTTATGCCAAGGAAATCCCTAAAGCTTCTATGATGTTAGATCGTCGCATAGGTGAGATCAACAATCTTGTGGATCCCGTAAAGCTTGTCGGTGCTTTTAAAGCGGCTGAAACCTCTAACGAAGACGATGGCTACTGGGTTTGTTATGAAGTGGAGAGTTTAGAAGATATCCCTGATGGAATGGTCAGCCTTACTGTGCCAGAAGAAAAATATGCTGTCCTTCATTTTAGGGGCCACTCATCGGAGATTTTCGGTGGTTATGACCATTTACATCAGTGGATAGAGGAAAAAGGGTATAAACGTTCACCAGAAAAATGGACGCTGGAGATCTATTCGAAGTGGACAGAAAATGAAGATCAGGTAGATCTGTGTGACCCCATTTATTAATAATCCAAAGCATGATTAATGTCCCTGCAGTGCAATCCTCCAAGTTATGGACTAAAATAGCGTAGAACATGAAAAAGAACTTCCTAGCTGTAGGGAAGTTCTTTTATTACAACATATTATCGTACGTGTACTTTTTCCGTTCGTACCTCTTCCTGGTGAGCCTGCCTCTGTGAAGTAAACAAACTTACCGTTATAAACACTATTGTCGATAGAGGAAGCGCGTAGAACAAAGGATCCACATGGGTCCAGGGATAGGCAAGAAGGTAACCTTTTCCAAAAAGAGCCTCCGAAAGACCAAAGGCTACTGACTGCTTTTCATGCAAAAATAAGAAACCGAACATGCTGACTCCAAACCCGGTCACAATACTGTAAACCGCTCCTGCACGGGAAGCTTTCTTCCAATAAAACGCTCCAACTAACGCAGGCAGGAATCCGGCAGCGCAAATCCCGAACCAAAAAGCGGTGGCCTGAGCGATAACACCTCCTGGTAAAAGGTAAGCAAGAATCACAGACAAAATGACACCAACGATGACCCCAAGGCGCGCCGGGCTGATCACATTTCCTAACACGGATCGGATGCCTAACGTTTTCAAGATATCTTCACCAAACGCACTTGCCTGTACGTGAATGAGAGAGCTTACGGTAGAAATCGTCGCTGAAAGAAGAGTGAGCGTAAATACATAGATAAACCAACCGGGCATAAGTGTATTAATGAACTTTGGAATAACAAGGTCAGGATTTCCACCCGCTACACTAATCGAAAGTTGTCCAGCCGTTTCCATAAAATAAACATTGCTTAGCGGGCCGATCATGTAAGCCGCTCCCGTCATGAAAAAGATAAAGATTCCACCCACAAGAACAGAACGGTAAAGAGCGCGGTCGTTATTTACGGTCATACAACGCATCGCTAACTGTGGCTGTGCAAGCACCCCGATACCAACGCCCATAATAATCGTGCTGACAAGCGTCCACCACATAGGTGAACCCAGCTCCGGCATACTTGTCCACCCTTGATGTCCCTGGGATGCGAGCGAGTCAGGAACCATCGATTTCAGTGAGGCCAGTGCCTGGTGGCCGTCCACAATGCCCCCTACCGCTTGATAACTGGCAAATAAGAAGATGGCCATCCCGAGTAGCATGATCACAGCAGCGAAGGCATCCGTGTACATGACGGCTTTAATGCCTCCCCCAATTACGTAAAGTGCGATAATCACGGCAAGAATCAATAATGCTGCATTAAAGTTCATCGACAGGGTTTCCTGCAGGAAGCGTCCGCCACCTATTAACACAATACTTGTGTAGGCAGGCATAAAGATGAAAATGACCGCCCCTGAGAATACCGTGATGAACTTCGAATCATAATGTTTTCCTAATAATGAAGGGAAGGTCGTAGCGTCTAGCTTCAGTGAGAGCCTGCGAATCTTTTTGCCAAATACAGCAAAAGCTACGAAAATTCCCAGGACAATATTTAAGAAAGCAAGCCACAATAGACCTAATCCATAAATAGAAGCAACTCCGCCAAAGCCCACCATGGCGGACGTACTAATAAACGTAGCTCCGTAGGACAAAGCCATAACGACGGGGTTAATATTTCGACCTCCAACTAGATAGTCAGCTTCAGACGTTGTCTTTTTATAGCCATAATACGCTAGCAGCGACATAACACCAATATAGGCAATACATAAAGGAATTAATACAGCTAGATTCACTCTCGCTCACCTCCGCCCCGATTCCACATGACGGCCCCGTAAATGACACAGCCAAGTGCGGACAACACGGTAGCGACCCACACAAATGCAATAGAAACATCTTCAATACCTAACATATTCGCCCTCCTTTTATATTGGGGTGCTAAGAGTCTCCCATTAGAGAAAACGCTTACATTAATCTAAAAAGAAGAAGACCTTATTCAGGTCCTTTATCATTCTTATCTAAAACGGCTATGGATATTGTTATGTTTATAGGTTTTATGCTGAAATTCTACTAGTTCGAGAGATAAAGCTAAGTATTTTTCTTCGTAAATGGAAGCAAAGTGTTCCTTCATCACATTAAATAGTTTTTCACAGGTGACCTGCTTCGCTTCTTCACTTCTTCCTTTGCCTATTTTCAACGTTGTATGAACGAACGCATCATCTGCTTTCCCATCGGCTATGCGATACTCTGTGACTTTATGGGCTCTTACGCGGATTCCACCGACCGGATACGTGTCCCCGAGTCCTACTAAGACCTGGCCCATCTTATGGAGCAGACTTTGAATATCCGTATGAGGGCTCAGATTATCCGTGTATTCTACAATCACATGCGGCATGATTCTTCCTCCTTCGTCTCAGCTTGGCTCCCCGGTAATCGTATTGACCAGACGGCCCAGGCCTTCAATCTCTGTAATGACCTCATCTCCTACTTTTGTATCCACTGTCCCTTTTGGAGTCCCTGTCAAAATAAGATTCCCTGGACTTAGTGTCATAAAGCTGCTTAAGTATTCGATAAGATCAGGAATATCAAAAATCATATCCTTCGTTGAGCCTTCCTGAACCAGTTCACCATTAACATACGTGCGCAAAGCCAGATTCATAGGATCTTCAACTTCTGCGGCATCGACCAGCCAGGGACCGATCGGTGTGCAGTGATCACGGTTTTTCACTCGCAAATTCGGGCGGTAGTAATTTTCCAGGTAATCGCGGATCGCATAATCATTGGCAATCGTATAGCCGGATATATAGCTGTACGCCTCTTCTTTTTTAACATCTTTCGCTTCCCGCCCGATGACGACAGCCAGTTCACACTCATAATGCATATGAGTCACATCAGAAGGACGATAGGTTTTGCCCCGGTGACCGACAAAAGTGTTGGGTCCTTTCAAGAATACAAGCGGCTCTTCGGGAGCTTTGAAAGAAAGCTCGCTCGCATGATCACTATAATTCAATCCAAGCGCAAAGCTGGTCTGCGGCTCAATCGGCGGCAGCCAGACCACCTCTTCCTCTGCCACCTGCCTGCCATTATCCAGGTGAATCCCTTCAGAAAGCTCCGTTGCCTTATAAATTCCGCCTTCAAAGGCTACCCGTGCCGTTTTCATGATTTAACCCCTCCTACAGATGCTTCTTTTTTAACCTTATTTTCAAGTACGCCTACCTGTTCTATTTCAATACGGATCTGGTCCCCATCTTTTACCCGAGGAGGATTTTCTGGAATACCGACCAGCAGCGTATCCCCTTTTTCAAGGGTCATAAATTCGGTAACATCTGAAAGCAGCTGCGCAACCGAGCGAACGAGATTCCCAGTATGATTTTCCTGCTTACACTCCCCATTCACATAGACGCGAATAGTCAGGTTGTCAGGGGCCGGTACGTCATCACGCTCTACAATCCACGGTCCTGCAGGACAGAACCCATCGCGTGCTTTGTACTTAACCGCCGGTCTGAACACGCTTTCATGCGGAATACTCATATCATTTACAATCGTATAACCCGCAATATAGCTCATCGCTTCTTCCTCACTGATACGCGAAGCTTTTTCCCCGATAACCAGGCCAAGACAGGCTCCCACTTCAAGTTCTGGTGCATCTACCGGCATGGGAATCATAGTTTGATGACCCGTAATGGTGTTTTTAGGTTTGATATAGAGAATCGGAGCTTTTGGAGGGGATTTGTAGGGTTCCTGATGTAAGACGTCTTCCATTTGATCCAGTGCACCTTGATAGTTTAGTAATGTACCGTAAATTGTACCCGATACCGGGGAATCCCAGGTATGCTCGGATGAATTGACACTTCCATTCCATTGCATAGTGCCTTCATTCGGGTAAACATCAATCTTCTGCATCTGCAATCTACCGCTGAATTTTGCTTTCGCTTTGGGCATTCCATTCACTCCTTCTAGTAAGAATCATGTCATTTTGTAAAATATTCACAATTATCATGTAATTACAAAGTAACACTCGATCTTTCATATATAAAATATTGATTAAGTTCGTTTTGTATATAAAAAAAATATAGCTCTGCTTTGTTAGGTTAAAAGCCTACTTTAACTGATCATGTTCATTCATTTTTCTTCTATATTCTAAGCGTTCACTCCATGATAGGAAGATCAACTGAAATACAACTCGATTTCTATTCAGCCAGAAGATAAACTTCCTCTAGCCTAAAGACCTCCGAGCTCTGCTCTGACTTTCCCACCCTGTATTCCACACAAAAAAAGAGCCGAAAATCGGCTCCTTGCTTATCTTTGAAATTTAGTTAAGTGATCAAAGAGTTTTTTCGTCGCGTCCAACTGACCGGCTACTTTTCCGGTTAAGGATGATGCTTGCGACAAAGGTCCTCCAGGCCACGTGTGTCCTCCACCTTCAATGGAATAAAAAACAACTTTCTCTTCTTCTTGCGGGTAAGCGCTTTTCATAATGGAGAACTCTTCGTTTTCCATAACCCGCTCCTGATGAGTGGTTTCATGAACTCCCCATGACTTTGCAAAAAACTCAACTGTTTTTTCTGCGGAGAGCAGCTGATCAATCATGTAGGTCGAATCATAATGCCCATCATAAGGGACAAGCTTATCATCCGTTCCCATGATGAAAAGCATCGGCATAGGTTTGCTCCATTGAAACTTTTCGGCTAAATCTTTGACCAGGGGACCCGAAACTCCTCCCACTCCGGCAAAAACATCCTGACATTCAAGGCCAAGTCTCAAACTGAAGGCCGAACCGTTGGAGAACCCTGTGGCGTAAATTCTGCTTTCATCCATGGGATACCTATGTTTGAGCCAATCCATCAATTCCAATACAAACCCGACATCATTGACTTCCTGCTGAAAGGCCGTATTTTTTTCTCTTCCTTCATTCCATTGCTTTGTCATTCGGTCTGCAGGATTGAAATGAACCGCATCAGGAAAGACGGTTATGATCTGATGCTCTTCTGAGAGTTTGTGGAATTCAGTGATTTTCATATGGTGCTTTGCACTGCTGCCAGCCCCGTGAAAGCAGAATACAGCGGGCACAGCCTGCTCCATATGTTCAGGTACGCTGTAATAAAAGGTTCGCTCTCGTTCTTCAAATGTCATGGTTACTGGTCCGAAAACTTCCAAGCTGATCTTCCTTTTCTCTTTATATTAATGACTTCCTGTTCCTGATGAAACTCGTTGCTTTTCAAAATCCACCACATCTTCCGTCGCCAGCGGAGTTAGTGTAAAGCCCGTGTAGCCGTAAATGATGGCAATAATCGGAGAGATGAAACAGATAAACGAAAACGGAATATAGCCGATTCCTACGTTCAATGTGGTCATAATGAACGCTCCCGTCACTCCCCATGGAATTAAAGGGTGGATAAGCGTTCCGGCATCTTCAAGCGTCCTGGACATGTTTTTAGGATGAAGATTCGTCTGCTCATAACTCTCCTCAAGCATTTGCCCTGGAAGAATGATCGATAAATATTGTTCTCCAACAACCACATTGATTCCTAAACAAGATAAAACGGTTGACGTAATAACATTGCCCCTGCTTCGCAAAAACCTCTTCAAACCTTCAATAATGGCTTGAGCTAAGCCGATTTCCCGTATGATACCGCCGAATGAAAGCGCTATCAAAATTAACGATACACCAAACAGCATACTATCTAATCCGCCTAGTGACAATAAGTTATCAATCGCTTCTACTCCTGTATCCGCCGTGTATCCGAAATGTGCTGTGTTCATAATGGTACCAAGAGAGACTCCTGGAACCGTATAAAAAGTAGTGATGACCGCTGCTACCAGCCCGATAATCAAAGATGGAATCGGACTGACTTTTCTAAAAGCCAGAATGATAATAAGCAGAGGAGAAATAAGCGTCACGGGTGTAAGCATAAACTCATTATTCAACGTCGTCATCATCGATTCTACTTTTCCTATATCGGCTGCCTCTCGACTGGAAAATATCCCAATGGCTGCAAAGATTCCGAGCGTAATAATTAAGCTTGGAATGGTGGTCCAAAGCATATGGCGGATATGCTGGAAAATATCGACTTTAGCTGTAGCTGCAGCCAAGTTCGTAGTATCTGATAGCGGGGACAATTTGTCTCCAAACAATGCGCCGCATACAATAGCCCCGGCCGTTACAGTTGGAGAAATTGACATCCCATAAGCCACGCCCATCAAGGCTATTCCGATTGTACTGATGGCACTCCAGGAACTTCCCGTCATCGTAGCTACTACGGCTGTAATAATGACAGCACTAACTAAAAACAGGGATGGAGATAATACTTGCAGACCGTAGTATGTAATGGTTTGAACGGTACCATTCAATACCCAGACGCCGACGGTTATTCCGATCAAGCTTAAGATAATGATGGCAGGAACACCATAGGAGACTCCTTTTGTCATAGCTTTTTCTAACTCTTTCCACTTGTACCCTAACTTTAGTCCATACAATGTAACGATCACCGCAGCAATGACAATTGGGATATGAGGCGCAGTTCCATATACTAAGATGCTGACTCCAAGGATGGCAATAATCAAAAGAATAACAAGACTCGAAACGAGAAACGAAGGCTTTCTTTTTTCCATGTAATTCCCCTCTCCAGGATTATTGAAAAAATTCTACCATGTAACCTTTTTGACCAACTTCATTTCTGAAACCATTGGAGCGGACCCGCACGGTCACCGCTCTCGGCTCTTTCTATATTAATTCGATTAGCATCTCATATGGATTTTCAATATAGTCAATGAACCGGTTTGTAAAGGCAACTGATTGCGAACCATCAGCCACCCGGTGATCAAAAGTCAGCGTCACATTCATCATCTGTCTGATGACAATTTCATCATCAATAACCACTGGCATTTTTTTCGTTTTATGAAAGGCCATCAAACCCGTTTCTGGATAATTTAATATCGGTGTCGCCCCGGTGCTTCCCATCGGTCCAACGTTACTAATGGTAAAGGTTCCTCCCCGTAAATCATGTCCAGATAGCTTATTATCTACCGCCTTTTTCGTTAAATCTTTCATCTGTTTATGGATGTCTATTAATGATAGATTTTCTACATTTTTTAAGACAGGTACGATTAACCCTTCGTCAGTTCCGGTGGCGAGTCCGATATTATAAGACGATTCTAAAAGGATTTCTCCTTTCTCTTCGTCTAACTTAGAATTGAAGATCGGAAATTCTTTAAGGGATAGCTGGAGTGCTTTGATAAAAAAAGCCGCAACAGATACCTGGACGCCTGGACGACGATCTGTGCCTTTTTTCAGCTGATCTTTTAGCTTTAATACTTCCGTCATATCCACTTCATCAAAATGAGTGACATGGGGAGCCGTATAAAGCGATTGGGTCATTTTCTTGGCAATTTGCTTTCGCCGGCCTCTGAATGGAATGGTTTGCTGCTGTCCTGCTCGTTCGACTGGCGGCTGTTTTTTCACTTCCTCTTCTTCTTTTACAGGAGAAGGGTTCGATTGGGCTTCCATAAATGCGAAGATATCTTCATCGAGGATACGTCCTCCTTTTCCTGTACCCTTAACGTCTTCAATCTTGATGCCTTGTTCTCTGGCAATCCTCCTCGTATGAGGGGAAGCCTTCACTCGAGTAGATGGAAGCTCCCAATTAAAGTTTCTTGGCCCGGAGCTTTGGTTCGTCTCTGTACCAGCCGCCTGCCCGGCAAGTACGGGTTCCTTAGAGGACTGCTTTTGTTCTGACCTCATCGTTAAAATGGTCGTCCCCACTTCAATCACATCGCCCACGTCATACTTAATTTCCTCAATAACTCCTTCTGCTGGCGCGGTCAGTTCAGCCGTCATTTTGTCTGTCTGAACTTCAACAAGTGGAGCGTCATTTTTCACAAAATCCCCTTTTTTCACAAAATAATAAAGAATTTCAGCTTCATGCATTCCTTCCCCAATATCATGCAATTTCACATCCATGCTCCGGACCTCCTAGTATGATAATGCCTGATTAATGGCATGAATTATTTTTTCACTGCTTGGCAGGTATTCTTTTTCGAGAGAATACACAGGCACTGGTGTGTCAAAACCGGTAACCTTTTGAACGGGAGCTTTTAAGTAGAAAAAGGCAGAATCATTAATAACAGATATGATTTCCGCATTCATTCCCCCCGTCGCTGGCGCTTCATGCACAATGACGACGCGACCTGTCTTCTCTACAGACTCCTGGATGGTTTTTTTATCTAATGGGTATAACGTTCTTAAATCAATAACCTCACATGTAGCGTTTTGCTGCTTTTCGAAATGTTCGACGGCTTTCATGGTATCCGGAACCATCGCTCCCCATGTCAGCAATGTAACGTCATTTCCTTTCTTCTGATAGGAAGCTTTTCCGAGCTCGACTGTATACTTTTCTTCAGGAACCTCTGTACGGAACGAGCGATAACTTCTCATCGGCTCTAGAAAAAGCACCGGGTCTGGATCTTCAATACTTGAGATCAGCAAACCTTTTGCATCATAAGCGTTGGATGGAATTACAACCTTCAATCCAGGAATTTGGGTAAACAAAGCTTCCACACTATCTGAATGAATTTCCGGTGCTTTTACCCCTGCCCCATAAGGAGCTCTAATAACCATCGGCACCGTATAACGTCCCATTGTACGCTGCCGCATACGAGTAGCATGGGTCATTAGTTGATTGAAGGCTGGATAGATAAAGCCTAAAAACTGCATCTCAGCAATTGGGCGAAAACCGTTAATCGCAAGACCAATCGATGTTCCGATGATTCCTGATTCGGCAAGCGGCGTATCGATGACGCGCTCTTCTCCGAACTGATCAAATAATCCTTCCGTAGCGCGGAAAACGCCTCCGTTTTTTCCTACATCTTCCCCAAGAACGATCACGGATTCATCCTCTTGAAGCATGATTTTCAATGCATCTGTCACTGCCTGAACCATCGTTAATTTTCTCACTTGAATAGCTGTCGTCATGACATTTGCCCCCTCTTTATGCTCCTATGATGTTCAAACTGTTCATCCAGAGTCCAAGTTGGTTTTTCAAATACGTTTTCAAATACATCCTCAATTTTTGGCTCAGGATAATTTTGCATCTCATCTAAAGCCGTATTGATTTCACTGATGATTTCATTCTCTGTATTCGATAACCAGTCCTCGTCCCATAGCCCTTCATTTTTCATATATTTTTCGAGTCTGAGTAAAGGGTCGCCTGTTGTTCTTCTCTGGTCGCTCTCTGCTTGATCACGGTATTTAGATGGATCATCCGCTGTCGTGTGTGCGCCGTATCTCCATGTGACCGCTTCAATCAGAGTTGGTCCTTCACCATTACGAGCTCGTTCTACCGCCTTTTTTGTTTCTAGATAAACAGCCGCAATATCATTCCCATCGATTCGAATACTTGGAATTTCATAGCCTAATCCTTTTTGAGCAATCGTTTTAGAATTCATTTGCTTCTCCATTGGAACGCTGATGGCATAACCGTTATTCTGATTAAAGAAAACGACCGGAGCTTTGAAAACGCTTGCAAAATTGAGCCCTTCATGAAAATCCCCTTCCGATGTTGCCCCATCGCCAAAGTACACCAGGGATACCCGATCGGTCTTTTTCTTTTTCTCTGCCCAGGCGACACCAGTAGCGTGAAGCAGCTGCGAGGCAATCGGCACCGCTGGTGGAAAGATATTCTTTCCTTCAGGAGGAATACCGCCTTCTATACGTCCTACCCAATACAACAATAAATTGCGAAGCGAGTGGCCGAACGTCATCGTTGCCGCATGATCCCGGTAGGTTGGGAACATCCAGTCACCTTCCTCAACCGCTAAAGCACTGCCCACCTGGGCCGCTTCCTGCCCTTCATAAGGCACATACGTTCCGATTCTACCCTGGCGTTGCAGGTTAACGCACTTTTTGTCCATCATGCGCGCTCTCAACATCTTTTCATAAAAAAGTTTGAACTGATCAGCGGTCAGCATGTCCGTTACTTCGGAATTAACCGCTTCCCCTTCTTCACTGACGTACTGCGTTAATGGAAATTTCTCAAGCATGTTCATCGCTTCAACACCCCTTTTTCACCTTTTTGATGTTCTATTAAATAGGCTTCGAGACAGTCCATAAAATATTGATTGTCTTTCTGCTCACCAATGGTCACACGAATCATTGTTGGATATCCCATTAAGTGGCCAGGTCGGATAATCACTCCAAGATTTAATAGGTACTCATAAACCTCTTTAGCGGGAGCACCGACATCAACCATGATGAAGTTGGTTTGAGTTGGAAAGTAAGATAGATTCATAGCCTCGAATTGTTTCGTTAATAACTCGCGCCCCTCTTTGTTCAATCGAATGCTTTCATAAAGAAATTCATCATCATCCAAAGAAGCGGAGGCCGCTGCTTGAGCTAGTCGATTGATATTAAATGGTTCTTTAACTTTATGGAGATCGTTTACCATTTCAGCTGCCAAGAGCCCGTAGCCGATCCGTAACGCGGCTAGACCGTAGACTTTTGAAAAAGTCCGTAAAATCACCATATTCTTATACTGATCGAGTAAAGGGATTGTTTCTAAATATTGAGGGGAATCCGCGTATTCATAATAAGCTTCATCCATAACAAGCATGACGTGGGATGGAACTTTTTCAATAAAGGCCTTTAAGCGTTCTTTATGTACGATCGTGCCAGTGGGGTTATTCGGGTTACAGACGAACACCATTTTTGTTTTCTCGTTCAAGGCTTCAGCCATTTTCTCCAGATCGTGCACGCCGCCCTCCTCCATTTCAACCTCAATGGGAACGCCGCCTTCGATGATGACATTTGTTTTGTACCGTGGAAATGTCACCCCTGCCATCACGACCTCATCACCTTCGTTTATGTATGTTCTGGTTAGTAATCGGATAATTTCATCTGAACCATTTCCAAATACGACTTGATCAGATGACACAGCGAGTTTGTTAGCTAATTTTTCTGCCAGCAGTGGTGAAGTAACCTCCGGGTATAACGGAATTTCCTTCATTTCATTGCGTATAGCTTCTGCTGCAAGCGGAGAATAACCAAAAGGATTCTCGTTTGATGCCATCTTCACTATTTTTGAGAGTCCTTTTTCACGCTTCAATTCTTCCACAGGTTTCCCCGGAGAATACATCGCAATCTGGTCGATTTGCGGACGTGTTTTTACCATAAAGTGTTCTCCTTCCTATTATCCATTTTAAGGAAATTTGATATCAACACCATTTATTTTAGAATTATCTAAATTTTCCATCAAGAACGCCGTTTAAAGTTCAACTACGTTATCGTATTAAAACGTTACCAGCCTATCACTCCTGATTCTTTTATTGACAGGCTTTTGTCATTTCCTGCGATATGAAAGATTTGTCTAATCTTATCGAAAACTTATTTTATCTTTTTGAAGAAAGTACAAAACACCCCTTAGGTTTTCCAGCACGGAATAACCTAAAGGGTAATTAAAAGGAATGTGTAAACTATTATATTTTGGAACCTGCACAAGATACAGCTAAGCAAACTTAATCAGTCGAAATATTACCTGAGAACCTCGCTATTATCAGGTAAACGAACAGTGTTGGTAAATCCGCCTCTTTCACTTCTTACCAACTATTCAATAATTATTCATACTATTTAATACATGTGAATTAATTCACAATATAGTCATTAACGTAACTATCATACACCTCCCCCCATGACATAACATAAGTGAGAAGGTATTTAGGAGGTGGGAAAATGAAGTTCAAAAGGCAAATAACCTGGCTGGTCTATGTAACAGGTATCATTTCTCTATTCGCGTCATCTGTTGGAGTTTCATCGAGCCATAGTTCTTCCTCCACTTCGTTTCAATCGATCCAAGGAGAGAATATACCATTATACGGAAAAGGGTATATCAATTAGACTCGGTAAGTGTGGCTTTATGGTATTTACTTTTGCGCCATAAAAATCCAAAGATAGAAACCCAACTCTATCACCTTCTTAAGAAGGTGATTAATTATTTATATAAACGCAATGGATCTACCCGGCTCATTAATGTATTAAGGATCATGTTTTACTCCTATTGTATAAGGATATTCTGAAGCATAAAAAGACTACAACCTTATAATAAGGATATAGTCTTTTTATACATCTAAATATAGATTGAATTACCTTGAGGACAAAATAGAGGCACCCTTTAATAGTATAATGCTATACAGAAAAAGTTCCTTAATCAGCCTTTGCTACAATATGTTAATGTACACTAGAAGGACTGTTGCCGATCTTACTAATCGTATTTCTTTCATTAGCTTCTAAAGCAGAAAGTATAACTTCTAAAGATTTCAGACCTTCCACACCTGTTATTAAAGGAATCTGATCGGAAATGATAGATTCAATAAAATGGTCGATTACATGTGTGTTAGTCTGACCTTGAGCTTCATTTGTTTGAATTTTATCTAATTTATGGTGCACACTCTCTCCGTTCTTATAATCTACCTTAAGAGAATAGTCAGGGTCGTTTTCTAATTGGAGGACACCCTTTTCACAATAAATCACTGTAGAATTATCTCCGTTAGAAACATATGACCAACTGGCAGCTAGTGTGCCTATGATACCTGAATTCATTTTTAATATGCAGACAGCATTATCATCAACACTTGTATCCTCTTTTGCGGACGTCTCTACAAAAGCTCCCACCTCTGCAACTTCCCCTAATAGATATCGGATTAAGTCTGCTTTATGTACCCCGAGATCTCCCATGGCTCCTACAAAAGCTTCTTTTTTATTAAAGAACCAGCTTGTACTCCCATCTATACTCCAGTTCTCTGGACCACCATGTCCAAATGTCGTACGGAAACTATATATCTTTCCCATACTTCCAGAGTCAATCAATTGCTTCGCTTTCTGATGAGAGGATACAAATCTTTGATTATGCGCGATCATTAACTTTTTCTGATTAGTTTCAGCTGCTTCATTCATTGCTTCCGCTTCTTCTATAGAAGTTGCCATCGGCTTTTCACATAATACATGTTTTTGAGCATTTAAAGTAGTAATGGTAACAGGAGCATGCAGATAGTTAGGTAAACATACACTTACGGCATCTACTTCCTCTAGTTCTAGCATTTTTTTATAATCAGTAAATGCAATTGCTCCATACTCCTCTGCCATTTGAACAGCTCTATTTTCTACAATGTCACATACTGCAACAATTTCCACTTGAGTGTTTGCATTGTATTCTGGCAGATGGCGTTTCCTGGCGATGCTCCCACAACCAATAACGGCGACTTTAACTTTCTTCATTATTTGTTCATCCTCTCACTTATTTGATTTTAACAAGGATTTTTCTGCGAATAATGGTGTTGGATTCCACGTACTTTCTAATACCTTTCTTTCTCCTGAATCCGAAGATTCAAAGAAAGCTTGCATCGTTTCAAGAACGTGATAAGCTAATTCACTATTAGCTCTAAATGGAGTCTGGCGCTGGATTGAAGACACCATGTCCAATACACCTATCCCCCGACTATTGACAGTGTAAGGATAGCGGAGTTTAATTTCTTTCCACTCCTCTTCTCCCTTTTTCTTCATTAACACAGGTCCTCCAAATTGATTAGGATCAGGAACTCGTATTGCTCCTTCACTTCCATATATTTCTAGTGATGGCGAATTGGGAGCAGGTATATCAAAGCTCATAATCATCGTAGCTACAAGACCGCATTTAAACTCGATGTTCCCTGAAAAATGGGTAGGTGTATTAACTTTGAAGGTTTTCCCCTTCTTCTCCCCAGTATGAATCATACGTTCTGGGAAATGGGTAGATGTTGAACCAAATACAGAGTTAATCGGACCAAGCAGTTGAATCAATGCCGTTAAATAATATGGTCCCATATCAAATAACGGTCCCGCCCCATTCTCATAAAAGAACTCAGGGTTAGGATGCCATCGTTCTGGACCTGAATTCATCAAAAAAGCAGTAGCAGCTATTGGCCGCCCAATTTCTCCAGTTTGAATTAGATCCATACATGTCTGAATCCCTCCGCCAAGGAATGTATCAGGAGCAGACCCAACAAGCAGGCCTTTTTCTTTAGCACGCTGGATAATTCGGGCTCCCTCTTCTTTTGTAACAGCTAACGGTTTTTCACTATACACATGTTTTCCATTCTCTAAAGCTTCTAACGAAATTTCTGCGTGTACTTTAGGAGGAGTTAAATTAATTACAAGTTGAATCTCCGAGTGTGAAAACAACTCATTTACATGTAATGCCTCCGGAATGTGATGCTCCATTGCTTTTTTCTCCGCTAACTTTATGTTCAGGTCAGCACACGCGATTATTTCGACTGTATCGAAAGAAGATAAGTTTTTGAAATAAATGTCACTGATATTTCCACAGCCTATGACTCCTGCTTTTACTTTTCTCACATATAGCTCTCCTTTATTTTCCGATTATTAATTATTTGACTGCACCGCCCCCTAAGCCTTTTACTACTTTCTCCTGCGAGAATAGATAGACTACAAGGATAGGTAGACTAGCTAAGGTTAAGGCTGCCATTAAACCAGGGACGTTCACGGAAAATTCACCTTTGAAGTCTTGTAAACCAAGAGGTAACGTCATACTGGATGGGCTGGAGATCAATACAAGGGCAAAAATAAACTCATTAAATAAATGAATAAAGTTGTAGATTAATACTGTCATTAAAGCGGGGGTTAGCATTGGGAGGATCACTCTCCAAAAAATACCGAAGTGGGTGCATCCATCCATTTTAGCGGCTTCTTCCAATGCTTTTGGAATTTCCCTCATAAATTGGGTTAAAATGAAAATAGAAATAGGTAAACTGAAAGCAATATAAGGACCTAACAAAGCCCACAGAGTGTCGTAAAGCCCTATATTCTCGGTGAGTTTAAATATAGGAATAAGGGTAGCGTGGATTGGAAGCATCATTCCTGAAATGAACAGTAAAAATACTACTCTATTTAATTTAAAATTCATTCTACTTAAAGGATAGCTAGCCAGCGCACCAATAAACATAACCACTCCTACAGCAACCACGGTAATCAAAATGCTGTTAAAAAAGTAACGAGTTAATCCCATTTCAAAAACTGAGACAAAGTTTTCTAAGTTAAATGATGAGAATATGGCAAAAGGTTTCTCGAAAAAACCACTTTGATCTTTAAGGGCGGTTGAGATCATATACAGAAAAGGATATCCGGTGAAAATAAGCAATAAAATAGCAATGATGTACAAAGAAAATTTTTTCATAAAATTAATCATGAAATAGCCCCTTTCTTCTTCCGGAAATAATCCAGCAACTGAATAATGATTGTGACAATTAAAGCGATAAAGAACATAAGGAATGCAATAGCACTGGCATACCCCATATTAAAGTTCACAAATGCTTGCTTGAACATGTATGTTCCCATAATTTCCGTACTATGATTAGGTCCTCCTCCAGTCATAATGTAAAAGATGTCAAAAGCCTTTAAAGATCCCACGATAGCAAGGATGGAAGAACTTACGATGGTAGGCATCAACATAGGGAAAGTAATGTGAATGAATTTAGTAAAAGCATTAGCTCCATCGATTTCTGCAGCTTCATATAATTCTTCAGGGACCCCAACAATTGCGGCTTTAAATAGAATCATATAAAAGGGTGAAAATTGCCATACCACTACCAGTAACACTGCAATCATCGCGGTATTAGCACCACTCAACCATGCTATATTCTCAAAACCTAACAGATTAATAAGCTGGTTAATAACTCCATTAATTGGATCGTACATAAGGACCCATAATAGCCCAATAGCTACAGTAGACATAAGAAAGGGAAAGAAATACACACTATTCATAAGTCTTATCCCTCTTATAGGTGCAAATAACATAAGCGCCATTATTAAACCTAAAGGTATTTGGACAAATATCGAAGTTAACACGACCCATGTATTATTAGTTAACGATGTCCAAAAAATAGCGTCGTTGAATAAATTCACATAGTTCTGAAGTCCAATAAATGTTTTTTCGCTCATACCATCCCATTCATACAAGCTATAATTGAAAGTTGAGTAAATAGGATATAAAACATACACCGCATAAATAATAAATGCTGGAGCAATGAAGAGAAAAATTGTGAGATTATTTTTAAACGTGCTACTTCTTTTGGAAATGGCTTGGCTTTTAGTTCTCGAACGTGCAACCTTTATATGTGTTTCCAAATGAATCCTCCTTATTTGCTGAAGAGAGGAAGCCCTCTCTTCAAGCAAATTATTCTAAAGTCTCCTCTGCTTTTTGTTCCATCTTTTCTGCCGCTTCCTCAGGTGTCATTTCTAAACTGAAGATAGCTTGAGTAGTATCTTTATGAAGCTCTGCTAATTCTGGTGGAAGAGTCTGGTCGTACGGCATTTGCATATGAGTAGCATTTTGAGTAATTTCATAGAAACGTTTAGTAAATTCATCAGAAGGCTCCACACCTTTAATTCCGTTAAGTGATCCTGTACGGTCCGAGTAATCTTGTGCCGTTTTCTCACTAGTTAAGGCTTTAACAAGCTCGACAGCTAGCTCAGGATTTTCAGTACTCTTTGATACTGACCATACCGGCCCTGTAGCTGCACCTACTTCACTTTGCTTTCCTTCTCCACCTTCTACAGTCGGGAATAGGAAGAAATCTAACTTTTCTTCAAAGTCCGGTGCTTCTGATCGTACGTTGTTTAAGAATGAAATGGTCATATCCATCATGGCAGCTTCACCTGAATATAGTAATTGTCGACCTCTACCTTCATCATAAGGAATGCCATTAAACCCTTCATTGAATGCATCTTTTTTAACCATTTCTTGTATGTACTGTCCAGCTTGTACATACGCTTCATCATCGAACCCTTTACCTTCACGATTGAAAGCGCTGTCAAAAAGTTCCGGACCTGCAATACGACTAGCAAAATTCATCAAATAGTAGGCTCCAGGCCATTTAGTCTTATTTGCTAAAGCTATAGGTGTAACACCGTTTTCGTTGAGAGTGTCTATAATATCTAACCACTCTTCGTATGTCTTTGGTTCTTGCAGATTATATTTCTCAAATATTTCTTTGTTATAAAACACCACGTCAATGGAAAGACCAAGAGGTACACCATAGACTTTTTCATTAAAAGTCCCGTTCTCTAGGGCAAGTTTATTAAAATGAGATTCATCAATTTCTTCTGTAATATCCATGACCTTATCCTGCTCTACAAATTGATTTAACCAACCTCCACCCCAACTATGGAATACATCAGGTGGATTTCCTCCTGACATAGCTACGGAAAGCTTTTGCTTATAGGAATCATTAGGAATACGACGCATTTTCACTTTCACGTCGGGATGCTCTTCTTCAAACCGTGCCACCGCATCTTTGTAGACTGCTTCTTTTTCCCCAGGATCAATATGCCAAAATTCAATCTCTTTTTTATCTCCTCCTCCTGAACTAGTTGATGCACCGCCGCAGGCTGCCAGAAAAATTATAGAACAGAAGATGATGATGCTAGTTAATTTCTTCAAATTGATCTTCTCCTTTCTTATTCTTAAGTGGCCACTATATTTTGCTTTTTCAAATAATTAAAACTATCCTGAATACTCTCAAACGGGGATTTCTTCGACTGATCTTGCTCTACAATCCACCACTCCACTTTATTACTTTCACCTTTACCTAAAACATCTTTTACACGAACCCCGCCAGTGCCTAATTCCGCAAAAAACTGTTCTTCATCTGTAGTCATATCTTTCAAGTGAATAAGAGGAGTACGATCTAAATATTGATTTAACCAGACACTTGGAGACTCTCCAGCCTTAGTTAACCAATATATATCAAATTCAGCCTTTACCCATTCAGGATTTGTTTCTGTCAGTAAAAGTTCAAGCGGTTTTCTTCCATCCTCCAGTTCAATTAATTCAAAATCATGATTATGGTAGGATAAAGATATTCCTTCCTCATAACACTTACGCCCGGCATTATTTAATATATCGACTAACTCCAGATAATCCTCTCTCTTTCTTCTTTCAGGAGGCAAAAACGGGCAAACAATGTGCTTGCTCCCCAATTGGTGCTGGGTTTGAATAACTTCGTCTAATTCATTCTCAATAGTGGAAATTGGAACATGACTGGAAGCAGCTTTTAAGCCTAAATAGTCTATCGTTTTTCTTAATTCATTTGGATCCAGACCTCCATATCCAGCAAATTCTACCCCTTCAAACCCGATTTCTGCTACCCTTTCTAATGTGCCTTTAAAATTTTTCTTACTTTCCTCTCGTAAAGTAAACATCTGAACTGCAACTGGAATATATGACAATTTATTAACTCCTTTCGAATATTAATGTAATCGATTACAAAAATAATTAAAGATACTTTCCTAACCTAAAGTTCACCTCCTTTAAATAAATGTAATCGATTACATTTATTGAATTGCAAAACTTTTTTTAGTTATGCAATAATTCTTCTCTAAGTTTCGCACCACAAGACTCTCTAATAATTAACTCGTCAGGTAGAGTATGCTCCATTTGATCCAATGACTCACCATTAAATCTTTTAATGAGCATTTCCATTGCTCTTTTTCCCATCCCAAACTTTGGTTGAGCTATCGTAGTAAGTGGCGGATCAAATATTGCAGAAAATTTTATATTATCAAAGCCAACTACAGCTAATTCCTCCGGGACCTTGATTCCACGATGTTTTGCTGCATTTATAACACCCATAGCCATTTCATCACTTGCTGCAAATACAGCAGTGGGAGGGAATTTTTGGTCGAGAAGCTTTAGCGTTTGTTCATATCCAGATTCAAACGTAAATTCTCCTTCTCGAATAAGGTTGGTATCAAACTCTATACCATTTTCCTTCATTGCCTCCCTATACCCTTTAAATCTGTATTTTGAAATTAAAGAATATAGCGGACCAGAGATATGAGCAATTCTTTTATGACCTAGATTAAGTAAATGTTTTGTAGCCTTCTTACTACTGCTGACATTATCAATGGATACTACAGGTATTTTTGTTCCATCCAAATGAGCTGTTGCTAACACAATTGGATATTTTTCACTTATATCTAATAATGTATCTTCATCTAACTTAGGTGAAAGCATAATCATGCCGTCTACTTGTCTTTGTTTCATGTGTTCAATTGAACCATATTCACTATCAATCTCATTATTTGAATTACGGAGCAGCACCCTATATCCATTTTTAGCAGCTTCTTCTTCAATTCCTCCCACAATTTCTGCAAATACCGTATTTATTATGTTAGGAACCACTACTAAAATAGTATTAGTTTCACTTCGCCGGAAATGGCGCGCAAGCATATTAGGCTGATATTTTAACTCCTCAATTGCTTCAAGCACTTTTTCCTTAGTAGTTTTTGTAACAGTCTCAGGATTTCTTAATACTCTAGAAACTGTTGCAGTAGAAACCCCAGCTAGTTTAGCCACATCACTCATCTTTGTCATTATCGTAATCATCCTGTTCTGTCTTTCTTCAATGTAATCGATTACAAATTAGTGTAAACGATTTATTTCTTATTTTCAACACTATTTTGAATATTTTATAAATTATCAAGATTGATCATACAATAATCCATAATAAAACTTAATCATCCACACTCTTCCCTTTGACTAAGTCTACAACTACCTTAGACGTCCGGACTTGCGTAAAGATTGTACCCGCGTCTTGCATACCAAAAAAGGAGCTCCTCACTGAATGAGAAGCTCCATAAATCACCTCTTTAAAAACCTTTGAACTAAAAGATATCCCCCGGCCATCGCAAAGAATATAAGAAACAAACCAGCGAAACCATCGGTAAGCCCAGTCCGCTCAATCACAAATCCGAATAGCGGAAAGCTGATCATGATAATAAAGCTCTCCACTAACCCAATTAACGAAAAGAACGTGGATCTGACGTTACTTTTCAAGAAGTTTTGCACAAATGAGCTGAAGATCGGTTCGAACAGACTCAGCAGCTGGGCAAGGAAAAGAAACGATAATAGGATTGCCCAGTCTGTGGCAAAAATGAATAGGACGAAAAATAAAAGGAAAAGTCCTAAACCGTAGTACAGGATATTGAAGAATTTAAATCGTTCTTCGACCTTATAAGCAATCTTCGCCATCACGACCCCGAGCAGTCCTTCCACCGTAAATACGGCTCCTACGACAACGGAAGAGTAACCTAACTGAATGAAGTATTCCTGACCATAAAAAACGATAATCACCATTACCGCGCTTGCCAGGATAAATAACACTACTGGATGATGAATGACCGGATTATTTCTCCATACTCTCACACCCAATTTAAACTGATGAATCCACTGGTTATACCAGCGCCCAGCGACGTCTTCCGTTTTTTCACGTTCCGGTTCCTTCAATAAAAAAAGAGGAATTAACGCAAGAATGTGTGTGAAGATGGTTGAGCCATATACCCATTCCCAGCTGATCTCCGCCATAAAACCGCCGAGAAATTTGGCAAAGCTGAGCGACAACAGAGCAAGAGCTGTCATCGTACCGATCACCTTCGTGTATTCCTTCTCACGATTTTCATTTTTCAAGGTGTCGTAAGCAAACGCCTGCTCAGCACCTGAATGGAAAGTGATCATAAGTCCCATGGATAAAAAGCCCAGCGTAAACATCGAAAACGTTCCGCTAATTAACATAAACAGTCCATAAAAAATACTAAACAAATTTCCGATCAAGAGACTTGCTTTTCTCCCGTACAAATCTGCAATCATCCCTGTAGGCACTTCAAATAGAACAATCGCTAAGTGAAGAAATGCTTCTAATAAACCAATTTGACCGAACGTCATTCCTCTGTCGCCTAGATAAATAACCCATAAGGCACGGTCAAAAAATAACTGCGCAAAAAATATATAACCATACAGCATGTAAATATTACGTTTTGTTTTAAACATTGAAATTCGTCCTCTCTTATACATAAAAAGCCACACGGAAATACTCCCGTGCGGCTGTCTTCGCTATTTTTAGGAGTTCATACGTACGTTCACTTCTATGAAATTTCAGCTAAAAAAGGACACACTTGTCCCGAGGACGGCTGAAATTCCAATAATAGACATCATATAAAGAAGATATTTACTCTCACTTTTGATGTCTAACGTGAACGTATGCATGACTTTCCCTCCTTTATGTATAAGAATATGCTCTCATTATATAACTTAAATGACTAATGAACAAGACAGGTAAAGTCGGAATATTAAATAAGAAGTACAAGGCACAGCGATCCGCCTTGTACTTCTTATTCTAATCCGTCTTGTAACGCAATGTCCTATTTAATCTGGACCGCACAGCGTCATCTGTAGACCAGGGTACGAATGCCCATCCTAAAATTTCACTTGTACTTTCTTTCGTTCACTACTCGGAATATTTACCCACAGCTCTTTGGTCTCTTCGTCATAAAAATAAGTTTCTTCTTTAGTTTTCAGTTCTTCTAAGCTGCTGACCTCTTTATACTTTCGACCGGCCGCATGCACTTTTCTAGGTGTTGACTTCTCTTCTAGTCGAACGTAATAAGAAGGAACCTCTGACTCCAAGTGCTTATTATGGATTTCCACCTTATTTTTATTTTTATCTACGATAGTAACATATGAATTATGGTCTTCCACCGGTGTAAGCTGAACATCATCCAGCGTCAATGAACCACCCGCCTGACCACTGACCAGGTTTCCAATTTTAAGAACATCACCTTTAGCGACATTAATATTGGAAATCGTAACTTTAGACATGCTATTTGTTTCTGAAATATCAGCTTTACGAGTCTCTTCTCCATTCTTCACATAGAGAATAGCCTCATCGAAGCTGCTGTTTCTCTGTACATCGGCAGTCAGCGTATAGGTCCCTGGTTTTGGAACAGCATACTGCCAAACGTCGGAGGAGAAATCCTTATCGCCAGCAATTTCAAGAGCTCCATCCTTAATAGAAGTATTCACCATATTGCTTCGGCTCCAATGATCAAAACCATGATTAAATGTACCATTTCTTAAAGTTGGAGCATTTTTATCTGTTGGCGCACCTAACGTTAAGGAATCTAAATCAAAACTACCGGAATTATAGTCTACTTCTATAAGATTAGTACCTTCTTGAAGTTGAACCTCTGTTCCTTTCTCCTTCCAGTTCTCGTTCGTTCCTTGTAATGTCACACTCTGACTATCTGTAGTATTTCCGCTCTTTTCTTCTCTAACCTGAACAGCTGCTTCACTATCTTCTTCAGCTGAATAGTTCAAGTTCAGGTTATAGGTTCCTGTTTCAGGAACACTAACGGCATAGGTCACACTTTCTTCCTCTTCATTGAAGCCGCTAAGGTACCCGAACCCGGCATGGCCGCTTTTCTCCTTAGCAAATTCTACACCATACGTATAAGAAGCTGCTTCCGCTTCAAAAGCTTTGTCTTCCTGATTAGGAATAACTTTTAAAAATACGCTGTCATGTGGAGCGAGTGTTACAGAGTAGTCAGACTGAATCCCAAGGTCTTTATGCGTCCATACATCACGTACATGCCCTGCTTTAATTCCAAGCTCTTTTTCAAAATTAAAGTCAAAAGTCTGTTGTTCTTCCTGTCGGTTAAATAAACCGACCGCCCATGAACCATCAGGAAGCTGTCCTACCCATCGCTCGCTGTCGCGACTGTCATTGGATTCGCCATAATGCTCTGCACTATGGTAGATCGGTTTGCCAGCCAGACCCATTTTATTAAACTCAATAAGCTCGGTGTTTTGATAGTACTTATAATTATCTTTAATAGTGTCATACTGATCAGCGATTGCTATAGGAGATCCTGCTAAAGTATAGAGAGATAAGGTTGTTTTCTTCTCATTTTCTGCATTTGCCCCTTCAAATGTATTTAACTTTAAGAAGTCCCCATCAAGAATCATGTTGGATCTTCCGCTAATATCAGAAAATCCTGTAAATCCCTGGAATGAGTTGGCCCATTGAGACCAGCCTTCCTGCCACTCCTGTCTTCTTTCGCTAATATGGTTCCACCCGCCGCCAAACGAGTCTTCATTGATCCGAATCATATCCCCATATTTTCTTTCCAATTCGCCATGATTATAGAGGTGAGGCATGACTAAACTTAAAAACATATCATTTTCTTCAGCAGCTTCAGACATCCACTTTAAATGGGTCTCATAATTCTCGCGTCCATGAGGTTCTCCTACTTTTCCAAGATTTGGGTCCATGCCGTCTTCATACCATGAAATAAAATCAACTCTTAAAAAGTCCGCACCCTGCTCTTTGAAAAAGTCGATATATCCTTTTACATATTTCTCGGCATCCGGGTGTTCGACATCTAGCCAGTAAAGAGCCCGCTCATTGCCCTGTCCGCCATTAAAACGGTCACCGTCTGTCGGATCATCTGGATCTCCCTGATCAATCAGTTCTGCTACATATGTAGGCCCATCAGGATTATCCTCCGTTCCTTTCACAATATATTTCTCCGGATTTTTCACAACTTCTGGACTAACCCAAAGAGGATTGTAATAGATTCCGAAATCCATACCCTTTTCTTTAATATAGTCGCCCCAAAAATCCCAAGTATGTCCTTCTGGATACTTTTCTTGAGGATACTGGAACTCTTCTTCACTCTCATCCTCTTCAGGCTTTTCCCCTGTCTTATACAATTGGACGTTATCTAATTGGAAGGAACTGTGCTGTCCTTGAGCGTCTATATTAAATTCAATTGTCAGCTGATTATTATTTACAGTAGCCTGTAATTCAAAAAGCCCGTAACGGGGTTCTCCATATTCATTGGCTAATCCATCATTAAGTTGTATTACTTGTTCATCAGTTGAACCATTATACCCCGTTAATTTCATGTCCGCTGAACTTGTACCATCTAAGTAATTTTCTACGTCATTAGGAAACTTCACTCGTGCCTCTACCGTATAATTCCCATTTTCCAGTCCTTCTATCGTTTGAGATATTCTCGCGGTATGTGGCTCAGGATCATAAACATACAGCTTTAACCCTTCATAGGCATCGTTGGCATCCACGCCCGTAGAAGCCTCTGTTTCTATATTCCATCCTTCTGTATTCCCAGCCTCAAAATCTCCATTCACCAATAGTCCATCTGCAGTCTCTTCTCCACTGCCATCCATATTTAATGGTCTTTTCATCCAGTTATCATTATGACTGACCACATATCCGTTTTTATTGAGTAATGTCGCTCCCTCAATCCATCCATCGGTTGCGATCATATCGTAACCATAAGGCTTAAAGTTTTCGGCCATCCAATCAATATTATCCTTAAACCGATCTTCAGGCATGTATGTATTTTTGTCATGCTGATGTTCATAGGTAGAGAAATACATCGGACCTGAACCTTGCCTAGTAAACTCACTATCCTGGGCACCCACAGCTGTAGTAAATACCGAAGATAAGGCAAAAGTAGAAAGCACACAAAAAATCCCTTTTTTACTTACTAAGCCCTTTTTACGCTTTTTGGAACGTTTTATCATTTAATCTCTCCTCTAAAATTTTTAACCTTCAAAGACTGACAACTAAAACTAAACCAAACGGACGGGCAGATGGTTGTTTTCAATTGAGTAAACGTTTACTTATTAACTGTCAGTATAAGCGCTTACATAATTATCTGTCTAGTATTATTTTGAATATTTTAAACAATTTATGGAAGATAATGATAACTTCCTGCTACTAGTATCCTAGTATTCATAATATTTATGAAGTAGAAATATGAAATAAAAAGTAAACGTTTACTTTTAAATGAAAAAATAATCCGTAAAAGTGATTGCTGCTTACTGCAATACTTTTACGGATTCACGTTCGATAATTTGGTGAGGCATAATAATGCTTTGGGTTGGTTTACTTGTTTCGAGGGCTTCGAATAGTAATTCAGTTGCTTTTTCACCCATTTCCCTCAGAGGCTGGGATAAAGTAGTAAGAGGAGGGATCGCCATCTCAGCAATCTTTAAATTATCATACCCTATAATGGAAATATCCTCAGGAACTTTAATATTCATTCGATAGGCTGCTGCCATTGCGCCAATGGCCATTTCATCACTTGCTGCGAATATCGCGGTCGTATCAGGAGCAGCCTCCATTAACTTTCTAAACATGATTAGTCCATCTTCATAAGAAAATCCTTGAGCTGAAACAACTGGAGGGTTTTCATTTCCTAGCTGGCCTTTCATCGCCGCTTTAAACCCTTCTATTCGAGGGTAACCGGCAATTGGATCTTCCTTAATTCCGCTGATCATGCCTATCTTTTTGTGCCCTTTTTCAATCAAGTAGGAAGCAGCTGTATAGGAAGCATCATGGTCATCCACTTTTACATAGGGAAGCGGATGTTTGGGAGATTTTGTAGAAACCAAAACAGCAGGAATATTCATTCCTTTAATAGCTTCATAATACTCTTCCTTAATTTCTTCACTGGCAAATACGATTCCTTCCACCCTTTTTTCACTTAACAGTTTTAAATAATCGAGCGTTTTCTCTCCCTGAGAGGCGGTATTACACACGATCACACTGTGCCCCAGGCTATGAGTAACTTTCTCAATTCCATGTAATAATTCGGAAGACACCATTCCAGATATATCAGGGAACAACACCCCAATGGTTTGTGTTTTTGTATTTTTCAATCCTCTAGCTATAGCATTGGGTTTGTACCCAAGCTCCTCAACCGCTTCTATTACCAGCTTTTTTGTCTTTTCCGAATACCCGGCAGATGTGCTATTTAATATTCTGGAAACCGTTGCAATGGATACATTCGCATGTTTGGCTACATCCTTTATAGTTGGATTCATAACCTTTTGCCCCCTATTTATAAGTAAACGTTTTCTCTTTGGAAGTATCGTACGATAAGGGGCTGGCTCTGTCAATTCTTTTCACAACCTTGCAGGAGAACGACACCTTACATCTCTTTCCTAACTGCACCTGGTGTAAGAGTAGATGAAATTCAATGGCTATTAGAAGCATAGATACAACTATAATGTTTACATGCAAATCCTAAAAAGATGAAGAAAAAGCTTCTCAAAAGTTCATTGAACCTTTGAAAGGCTTTTTAGATTAATTGTGTACTTATCACGATGTTTAGCTAGTAATTAATCCCAATCCTTATAAACACGATACCTGCTCCGATTATTATGTTAGGGTAATATAATAATCAATTTAGGATGGTGAAAATGGATTTAATAGTTTTCCTGAAAAATAATAAGTATCAAGCTATTACTTTTTTAAATGACAAAGGAGAAATTACTACTCACCCTTTAACTAAGTTTAAAAGTGAGTCTGATCTCTTTAGTGCTCTTCATATAAAACCTGAATTAGCCCAATATTTCCCCTACGATGCTGAACCTAGTTTAGTCTTCATCGAAGAAAAGCAAAGTATACGTATTAAACTACTCGCAAGCTCCCCTAGCTTAGAGACCATCTAAAAGAGCAAAACAACTGATCGTCTGTAAGTTTCAACCTGTCCTCCCCAGCATTCAAGTCATCCTTGGTTGCTCCCTCTTACATAAAATATTTTCCCTTTTCGTATAGAAAAACATCTTTCTTCCCCAGGTTCCTCTTAAATGAATGGCTAAATGACTTGTGCTACACGTTAGAACTTGATATTATTATTCTAATATATTACCATTAAATTCCTATTGTTGCTTCTTTAACCTTAGAGAGGAGGAATAAATTGAAACTATATGAAGTGGGATCCTTAATAAAAAATTATTGCAAGAATTGCTATAATCATGAACAAGTAATCATTAAGGTATCTCCCAAAGAGTTTTCTGAAAAAGTGGTAAACACCTTATGGACTCAATGCACAAAATGCGGTGAAAACCACACTCGTTTAACACAAATTAATGAGTGATTATTCGACTTAGATCAAAAGAGAATATGGATACACATAAATTAACGTGTCAGGGCTTACGCTTTGACACGTTTTTAAATTAAATACCATTCTTCTACCTGGCAAACTTCAATTTCAGAAAGGAATCATTAATAAACCTAAAGAGAGGCAAAATATAATAGCATAATAAAAAGTGGTCCGCATCATTTCAATGCGGACCACTTTCAGTTTATTTTACTGGGGGTTTATCCCAGCCCCTTTTTTACTATTAAATTCCTGGTTGATAAGATGTTTCTGGAATATCTTCGTAGCGTTCTGGATCAAGCTCATTTACTGAGCCGTCTGCTACGCCCTCAATAATGGCTTGTAACCCTGTTTCTACGGCCTTAACAAGCATTCCTTTTTTCTTTTGTCCCATGCTTTGTGTTTGTCCCGTAACTTCAAAAAGAACGGTTCCACTTCCGTTTAAAGCAAAAGAACCAAGTGCCGTACCCGGCAAGTCCAGACCTTGACTGTACAGAGTAATGTTGTCAAATGGAGAATTTCCCATAGATTGCAGCGCATCATAAGCAGCCAAATTCAGCTGACGAGAGAAGTCGTAGTTATAGGTGTCTTCGTACTCTGCATATTCAGCACCTGCTTCGCTTGATGGGTCAGGAACAAATTGTCCAGACAGCGACAGTGTGACGGGGTCCGACGTTCCTTCCACGTAGTAAAGTCCCTGGTGATGTAAGTCTACAAACACATCGACTTTACCAAATTCATCTTCTAATCCTTTATATACATCACGAACCGTTTGAGCTTCAGGTGTGATATACCATCCAGGCTCTGAAGAAGAACCTGGCACATCTTCTGGTTCAGGAGTGTAGTCTAAATCTGGATTGAAATCGCGATTCACATCAAATCCAGGTTGAGATGCATAGTCATCACCTTGGATAGTGGCTCTATTTTCCGAATAGTAGTGGTTCCACGTCGGACCATCAGCTTCCTCTAGTTGAGGGAAGTCCTGTAATACTTCCTCCCACGACATGACATTCCCACGGCGATCGAGTTCTGAAGCATCTGGGTTCATTTTAGGAAGCGTGACGAGTGTAACCTCTTCGAGCAAGGCTTTCACATCAGGGGAGTTGCTGGACCCTAAATGCTTAAGTAGATTTAAAATCGCTTCCGTGCCGGTTTTCTCATTTCCGTGAATTTCACTTTCGATTAAAATGACACGATCACCGTTACCGACACGTGCTTGGTAAATATCTCGACCTTGGTTGGATTGTCCTACTACTTCTACTTCTACACGACCTTGGCTTGAATGTTCAATCTTCTCTAGTTTTTTTCCAAGCTGTTCATAGTCCGTAAAACCAGAGCTGTTGTAAGTTTGCTGCTCGGGCGTCCCTGGATGGTTCCCTGCCGCGTATGTAGGCAACGCTATACTTGTACAAAGGGCTAGAGTACTCACCACCGTTAAGACTTTTTTCTTCATCATTCATCATCCTCCTCCAAATTTTGTTGTCTAAACCAATTTAATTTTGGTCAATGGAATTCCTTTCACTTTGAGGAAAATAAATCCATTTAACTAGATGAGGATAGGTGATTTGAAGGAAGAATTAAAAGTTTGAAGCCCTATAATGATAACTGAGATAATATAAATAATGCGCTTCGACCATGAGCTGTAGCACGTTATTTCTTTACAGCTAAATAAAGTTCTATGTATTTAAGAACCGTTAGACTAAAAATAACAAACAAAAAAGTCTTCCATTAATATCGAAAATTCGTAATGGAGACTTTTTTATTATGTAAATTTTTTTTGCTAGATCCAGTCATCCCAAACTAAGTTGAAACAAGAAAGTTCTTACTTGTCACAGGTTAAACATGTTTTTAAATGTCTGGTATGTTTCTTCCTGCTCTTTTCGTGAACTCACCGGGGCAGTATCTTTCATGAATTTATCCATCAAGGCGATGTAACGATTGAGGATCATTATTTGCTGCAGAGCCATATGAACATGAATATTCCTGACATTTTCAGCTTTCATTCTTAATCCAGAATTGAAATTTTTATTAGCCATCGTTTCGGCAGACGTAGCAAGTTCTCTAAGGATATTCTCCTGACTCATGCCAATGGATCTTTTTTGACAGTTTATCTGGACAGGCTCCCATTTATGTAAGTCATTGATTCCAATGGTTTCATTTTGTTCAGGATTCATTAGCGCAACCATAACTTTCACATGGTTTTTCATGATCATGTATTGCTCTGTAGCTACCTGCTTGATGTCTGAGTGTTGAATGCTGCAAATATACGATGCTAATTTATCCATTTCCGCTTTATGGACAGGCAGGTGTCCAGCCATTAAACTTAAGTCTATCATTTTAAGAATCATAACAGTCACTCCTTCTCCCCTCATGTGTATTCTTTGGAGTCAGAATAATGACTGAAGGAAGAGGTAACTGTGTTTAGAAGTTCCACCTTTACAAGAGGTGAATTACGAAGAGTTTAATAGTTATCTACTTTCTTAACTAAGGTGGGAAGCCCTGAGTAATGTCGTTACAAGCTGCTTCAAATTTTTCTGAATCCACTATTGGCCCTGCCGGTGCTATTGTTCTAATCCTGCTACCCCGAAGCCTCCGGGTCCAGAATGCGTCGATATCATTCCGCCCGCCTGGATCCATCTTATATTTTGAAAACCGTTTTCTTTGGCAACCTCCTCCATCCGCTGCTTAATTCTTTCATCGAGCCCGATGGAGTAGATAAAATAAAGCTGTTCTTTATCGAGGTTGAATTCATTGAAGTGATCCCTCAAGAGTTTTTCAGTAGCCCTGCTCATTTTCCCGCGGTACTTCTTTGTAGACATCAGCTTTCCATCCTTCAACTCGATGCAAGGCTTTACTTTCAACAGAGTTCCAATCAGAGAAGCCGTATTGCTTACCCGTCCACCCGCTTTAAGGAATTCCAGGCTGCCTGGGATAAAAGCAAGTCTTGATTTAGGAACAATCCCCTCTATTTTTTCTACTAAGCGTTCCGGTTCAATATCGGGTTCTTTTTCTAATAAATCAGCAGCATAGAGTACAATCGCAGCTAATCCTCCAGTAACGTTTAGAGCATCAATGAGAAAAATGTCTTCAAATTCTTCCGCAGCAATGACCGCATTTTGAAAAGAAGAAGACGCTTTTGATGTATAACCAATATGGATAATGATGCAATCCGGGAAATTCTCTCTTATCGCTGCAAAGAATTCCTGATACTCATGAGCATTCGTGGAGGTCGTAGAGGGTATTTTCTTCGTACGTTTGTAATAATCATAGATATCCTGGACCGGCAAAGAACCATCCAAATAATCCTTTCCATCCATAACAATGTGCATGGGAACGACTTGCACCTCGTATTGTTCCTCTAAATCACCTGGTAAGTCGGCTCCGCTTTCGGTCGATAAGATGATCCTTCGCATTCTATCTCCCCCTTGATATATTTAGACCGCGTTCACTATTCCTGCTTTATACTTTCACTATACATGAGAAATGCGCATGGTGATAACTATTATTTGCCGTGCTTTTTGGGCACCTTTCGGAGATATTATTACTACTGAAAGTGTAAGTAGCTGTGAAAACCTGCTCCTCATGTATCTCTCTCACGTCATTACCTAGCAGAAATACCTCAATCTTCCTTGCACTTCACCCTACTATATAAATCCGTTTTCAAAATAGAAACAGCTCATTGAGTGACTCATCTACAAAATAAAAAATATGTAACTATTCGTGTAGTAGAGGTCTAATATCCTTAATTAGAAATGTATTTCAATTACGTTTTCGGTTTAGCGAGTCTAAGTGTCTACTACTTAATATCCTAGCGGCACATATAAACTGATAGGATGTATTTTATAACACATAATTCGGGTCATATATACCAGCTCATCAATAAATATATTTCTAACTTATTGAAATATTACCAAAAATAGTCAATAGCCGACTCATTAATCCTACATTTTAATAGAATAGTAACAAATACTATTAAGGAGGTGTTTTTATGGGTGCTTATGGTAGCGTTGGAGTTAGTTTTTCAGATCAGTTGGATGCTCTGAGAGACAAAACAGTAAGAATCTTTGCCAATGGTTCAGTAGAAACGGTTACTATTTTAGATGCTGATGAGAGTTTCGTTAAGGCAATTAACGTTAAAGGAGTCAACACTGGCTCGCTAAAGATTTACAACATTTTAAACATTGACTATGTGGAACTTATCTAGTCTCAACTTCTCTTAAGGTGCCGGCCATGCCGGCACCTTAAACAATCTGTAGAGGCAGCGCCAGATGAAACCTAATCGTTTCCCCCCTGCATAAAACAGGGATAGAACAATTACAAATTTAAAAACAAGGTAGGTGGATGTTGTGAATGAAAGGCATAAAGCTGTGAAGGAATTAGAGGATATTCTTAAAACTCAAATAGGATCAAGAGTGATGGTAGTTACCACAGGCGCAAGTGCGACTAGTGGTGTAGTAGCGGGAATAGATGATGATATTCTCACATTGACGAGGACCGTTTCTATATTTGAGGAGTATACTATTGTTTTGCCATTAGCCTTCATTCCACTGCGAGAAGTGGTTACGCTTCTCAATGAAACGGAACGTGTCTTCTCACAGGAATACAGGGCAAACACTAATACAAAGGGTGAATAAAATTGCATTCAAGTTCAGAATATAGAAGTGTTTTGAAATTAAAAGAAATACTAGAATCAAAAATTGGGGATCCAATAGGCATTCTAAAAACAGGAGGAACCTTCACCAGCGGCTATGTAGCCAGCGTTAAAGAAGATATTCTTGCATTAGCTGCTTCAATTACGAGGGTTCAGGGACAGGGGATATTTGCGGCAGTAGCATTTATACCATTAATCGATATTACGACTATCTTAGATGATTTAGATCCTGAGCTATTAAACACGGAAAATAGGTAGTTCACTTTACATCGTTCACAATGGAAAAGGAGGTGAATAAATGAGACATCATTCTAACAATCATTACCAAAGGGAATGTGAAGGTTTGCTTAAATATTATAATACGGCAGAAACACCATCTTCCGTAGTCATATCGATCCCCCGGGGAACTTCGGAAACAGGATTACAAATTCCTTTAAATTTAAAAGGTATAGGTTCAGAGGACCGTGTAGAATTAATTTCAACCATCAAATGGATAACTTCTTTAGGAGGAATTTCTGTTATTGAGGCAATTATTCCAATCACTGAGGAAGTAGTTACTACCAACGAAGCGACAATAAATTATGTACTGGAAGTACCCATTACATTTAACGTATATCGCGATGGGGAATTAATTTGCACTTCAACGGATGTTAAATCATTTCTATACTCGGCCTCTATTCCAAGTACTGTAACCTCTACTACCAGCGTTACCAGACTTTACAACATAGCTCTACGTCCTTTATCTTCCACAACAGGAGCCTCGCCTGCAGCTACAACAACCTTTCAATGCATCGATTCAAATGTTCCAAAAGGAGATCATGTATATACTATTACTGCTCAAATTAGTCTATTTTCACTTACTTCATCTACAACTGTTCTAAGTACAACGTCCACAGAAATTCCGTTAATTCCAATAATTACAGCTTCAGGTATTTCTACATCATCACTTGCTGCTGTGACTTCCGCTACTTTTTCTGGAAAAGTAATTGATGGATGTGAAGGTCATTGTAGAGATGAATTTGCATAAGAGTAAGGTTCGATTTTCCCTATAAATAGCAGAACGTAAAGAAGCACAAAGTTAATTACTAAATTGCTCCTTCTTTAAATTCTGAAGCCCACCCTTAGGAGTTTTCATTATAGGGGTGGAGCCGAGATACTCCTTAAACAGTTTTACTTTTTTCAATGCTCCCCCAGTGAGATTCCGTAGAGATTTTTGCGGCTCTCCTTTTGCCTTTATTCCATTATTGAAGTTCTTAAAATTATGGATGATTTAATTTCCATTGCAAGTAGTCGAACAAGAGTAGTACCCAGTTTCATTTAGAGTTAACGATGCAAAGGAGGTGAATAAATGAGATACTATTCTAACAGTGAACACCAGGATGTTTCTGAAGGTTTGCTTAAACACTATAATAAGGCGGAAACACCATCTTCAGTAGTTGTACCGATAACATCTGGTACTTCGGAGAAAGGATTGCAAGTCCCTTTAAGCTTAAAACGCATTTGTACAGAGGATCGTGTAGAATTAATTTCAACCATCAAATGGATAACTCCTCTGGGAGGAGCCCCTATTCTTCAAGTTATTCTTCCTGTCACCGACGAAGTGTTAACCACTAACGCAACAAGTATAAATTATATTCTGGAAGTGCCAATAACCTTTAATGTTTATCGTGATGAGGAATTGATTTACACGGCAATGGATGTTAGTACACTTTTGTACGCAGCACCGATTCCAAGCATTGTGACCTCTACTACCGACGCCATACGTATCACTGATCTGGCTCTTCGTCCTTTATCTTCTTTAACAGGAGCCCCGCCCGCAGCTACCACAACCTTTCAATGTGTCGATACAAATGTTCCAAAAGGTGATCACGTTTACACCATTACTGCTCAAATTAGTCGATTTTCGCTTATCCCTAGTACTACTGTTTTAAGCACAACGTCCACAGAGATTCCGTTAATTCCTATAAGATCTGCTTACACTTATTCTTCAAATGGATTTGCCAATGTAACGTCTGTTAACTTTTCTGGAAAAGTAATTGATGGAAACAGGGATGAATGTCCTGATGACTATCGATAACATCTTTGGTGATTGATTATATTTTATGAAAAAACTGTCCTCCCCGCTCAGGGGGGGACAGTTTTAATAGGATAGAGCGTTCCAAAGAAGTCGCCTATTAATCAAAGGGTAAAGAATGGATGTTAGATCAAACGTAAGTGTTACAGGATAATCACGTTAAAATCTGTTGAACGATGCACTGGACTTCGGTCCTTTTCGTGAGAATCGAAGTCCCTTTCGGATAACATAGGACGAGTTCTTCCACCCAACATATAGGAAACTCAAATTTACAAACCAGAATGTTCTCACAGAACGCTTGCACCTGAATCTCTGTCGTAAATCGCAGAGGCACCCAGCTAGCTCCAGAAAGACCAGTTATTCCACGAACCCCACCTAAGACCGAACACCGGCTCGAATTAGGGAGAGCTTCACACTGAATACTTATACTTTCTCCATTATCCAAACATTCTTTAATAGCGTTATCACAGTCTGTTAGAAAAGGCACCTCACGTTGTATATCCCTGGTGTATGCTACCCAGTCATACACTTTTTGGGCGTTTATGCACAAAAGCTCGTTTTCAATTTGAAAGGATGGAGGGGAATTTGAATGAGTGGGAAACGAGCGCAAACGTGCTTCAACTTCTAATGTCATATCATAAACGACCTGAACTTCTTGACTGATTTTCAAGTCCAAAAGCAAGCTACTCTTCTCTCTATCCGAGACGTTGACGGTAAAATAACATTCCTCCAATCGATCACAAGGATCCGTGACCGTGCAAGTTACAACCGTATTCCCTATAGGAAACAAAGTACCAGATGGAGGATCACACGTAACTGAAAATCCAAGCGGACAATCCTCAATAACCGTTGGGGAGTCAAAATTTACAATTGCCCCTCGAATACCAGGGTCACTGGTTACCCTTATATCATCAGGACATATAATGCCAGGTGCAGAGAGAGTATTGATTTTAGTAACATAGGTGTCTCCGCTCCCATTATAGAGAGTGTTGTAGGCACCGGCTGTGGTAGGGAAATCATCAGAATCGACAAAACCTGTTACAAAGGCATGGCCTTTGCTATCCGTTACTATAGATAATCCCCCTTCAAAACTTGAGCCCCCTAAATACGTGGAATAAACAATATCAGTTCCAGTTGAATTTAGTTTTGTAACAAACACGTCTTGATCGCCATTCAGAATCGTACTTACAGCATTGGCCGTAGTTGGGAAATCTGTAGATTGAGTAGCTCCTGTTATATATGAATTTCCACTTGCATCCACTGCAATACCATATCCTCCATCAAACACAGTTCCGCCCAAGTACGTGGAATAAACAAGTTCAGTTCCATCTGGGTTTAGTTTTGTCGCGAATAGGTCTGTACCTCCATTGTAATTGGTATCATACGCGCCGGCTGTAGTGGGGAAATTTTCAGAATTCGTATTCCCTGTTATATAGGCATGACCGCTAGCATCCACCGCTAACGCTAATGCCTGATCTACTTCTGAGCCACCTATATACGTAGAATAAATAAGCTCCGTTCCATCTGGGTTCAATTTTGCAACAAATGCATCAAATATTCCCCCATTATATTCCCGGTCATATGCTCCTTCTGTGGTCGGAAAGCTTTCAGATGCTGTGTAGCCTGTGATATAGGCATTTGTATCAGGGTCTAACGCAATGCTTAATCCAGCATCAAAAGCAGAGCCTCCTATATATGTGGAGTAAATAAGTTCAGATCCATCCGGATTTAGTTTTGTAATGAAAGCATCTCCGCCCCCATTATAATCCGGGTCAAACCCAGCCATTGTGACCGGAAAATTATCTGAATCTGTAAATCCAGTGACATAAGCGTTACCTTCCGCATCAACCGCTATACCTTCTCCACTATCATCATCGGAACCTCCTAAATACGTAGAATAAACAAGAGCGTTTCCGTCAGGAGCCAGTTTAGTTACAAACCCGTCTGAAGATCCACTAAATGTTTGATCATAAGCTCCACCTGTTACTGGAAAGTCATCAGACCGAGTAATTCCAGTTACATAGGCGCTGCCATCTTCATCCGCTGCTATATCCATACCAAATTCAAAAGCAGAGCCTCCTAAGTACGTTGAATAGATAAGATCCGTTCCTTCTGGATTAAGCTTTGTAACAAAAACATCTCCATTAAGACTATAAGTGGACTCAAAGGCTCCCACAGTGGCTGGAAAATCATCTGAATTTGTCACTCCTGTGATATAAATATTTCCAGAGCCATCAAGTGCTATGCCACGCCCTTCATCATAGCTTGAACCCCCTATATAAGAGGAATAAACTAAGCCTGGATCGATAGTTAGCGGTATCGTCTTGTTATAATCATCTACTACAGAAAAACGAATGATCCCGTATCCAGGTGCCTCGTTCTTAAGGTTAAAGTTAGTTTCCACCGCGCACTTGTCATCTCTTATTTTTTGAAAACTTACAGGTTTTTGATCAATCAGAGTTCCGTGAACTGTATGGATCAATAAATTGCCATTATTATCTAATTCTATCCCTTCTGGCCCTTCATACGAAAAACAAATATCCTCTACCCTTGCCCCCGGCTGAATTAGAAACTCATATTTAATTTGTCCGTTCTCACCTTTAAAAATCAAATCAATCCCAGGCCATAAATCACGATAGGCAACCTCTTGAAAAACGGGAATATTTCTTTGCCATTTATCAGGCTGGTGACCTCTAAAATAATTGACTTTCCCATTACCCTGCAGCCTTCCTTCTGGTTTGACTTCCAGGTTTGCACCTATGAAATGAAAATCAAGACGGACGCCGGTTACTTTCATTTGTTTTTCTTTTCCAGAAAGGTAGTCTACCCTTTTATTGGTCTTTTGCATGTGTTCTGGTGGGAGATTATAGATTGTGAAAATCACCCCCTCTGAAGTAAAAAGAACTTTTTGCTTTAATCCTTTCATTTCATATAATATCTGCTCATCTTTATGCTGACCGATATTCGGGACAAAATAAGACGACAGTTTTCCGAAATCATCTAAATCGTTATTACTCTTATCCTCATTAGACTTAGACATACCTTCATTCCCCGCTTTTTATCTTTCTGCTATTATATGGGAAATTAAATGAATGGTTAGCTGAGGCATTGCTTAACAGGCTCATGCCTGTATATACGCTCCACCGAGAGGAAGAGCTACCTTATAATAACCTACTCATTGGATATATCTTCAGTAGCCAGAGGACAGTTGGAATATTGCACCGATTTCTTAATACACAGTACTAAATCTGCTGGATCACCCTGTATCCTGGTAACCTCTGGAGAACTATTATCTTACCAGTCTCCCCTTACTCCTTATTTTTTTCCTGATATCCCAAATATAATTATGTTGATCAAGTGGTTATTTAACTGATGAAAATCATGGTAATTAGCAAGGATGCCGTCGTCAGATTGAAGGTCTCTCCGATAAAGTTCAATTACACTCTTGATCAAACTGGTTGGAATGGCGGAATCAATATACCCTTGTTCCACTCCCATTTGAATAAACTCTTCGATCAAAACAGAACTTTCTTTTATATGCACGTTCTCCAAGTAATGTTTAATCTCTTCCTCTTTCATTACATAAGTAATAAATTCCTCATGAAATGCTGATAATACGTTCGACTTCTCATTCATCAGCTTTTGGACTTTTTCTAAGAAAGACTCTTCCCCATAAATGATGCTTTTCGAATTGTCCAGCTGATCTTCAACAAGGTCTCTAATAATTTCTAGAAGCAGACCATCTTTATTTTTAAAGTAATTGTAGATCGTTACCATCGATACATCTGCTGCTGAAGCAATGTCCCTGATACTTACTTTTTTTGGTGGATATTTTTTTAGCAGTTCTATGGTGGTCTGCTTTATTTTGTCTTTCTTTAGTTCTGACCGTTTTTGAAATCCGTCCATATTTCTTTCTCTCCTCCTACAGTTTTGAAACAAATGAAAACAGACGTTGCATAACATTTACTAGTAGTATATCATATAGTCAAGAAATGAAACATTTTAATGCTTTCGTTTCAAAAATTACAAAAAGCGGGTGAAAGCTATGAATGCCATAGAAGTGAATAATCTCTCGTTTTCTTACGATGGTAAGTCGAATGCAGTGGATCAGCTGAATTTTGACGTGAAAGAAGGAGAAATCTTCGGTTTTCTTGGTCCAAGTGGTGCTGGTAAATCAACTACGATCAAATTATTGACCAGACTCCTCGTACCAAAACGGAACACAGTATTTTTAATGGGCAGGGACGTAGCCAGCATTGATTACGAGTTTTATAAAAGAATCGGGATTTCTTTTGAAGGTGACGTCGTGTATCCAACCTTAACGGGGTTTGAAAATTTGTATTACCACGCCAAACTTTACGGTTATACAAAAGAAGATATCGGAAAAATCATGAAGACAGTGGATATCTACAGCGCGAAGGACAAAAAAGTAGCTGAATATTCTAAAGGAATGAAAACACGTCTGGTGTTGGCAAGAGCGATGGTGACAGAGCCGAAGCTGCTATTCCTGGATGAACCTACCTCAGGCATGGACCCTGAGATTGCTTCTCATATTCGCGGTATTTTAAAAGAAATGAATAAACGAGGAACCACGATGTTTTTGACGACTCACGATATGCACGAAGCAGAAGAGCTTTGTGATCGTATCGCTTTTTTCAATAATGGAAAAATCATCGAAACGGATACACCCCCATCCTATAAAAACCGCTACGGGAAAAAGAATGTAATCGTCAAAAAGGATGGAAAAGAAAGAGTGTTTAACCGGGAAACAGACGTAAAAGCATTAATAAATTTGCTTGAAGAGGATGACTGGAGCAGCATTCACTCTCAGGAAGCTACACTAGAGGAAATCTTCATTAAAGTGGTAGGTCGAGGGCTAAAAGGAGGCGAATAACATGCTTCAATTTGAATTTCTTAAACTATGGAGAAACAATCTGACAGCTGTTCTGTTTGGGTATATCGGCTTTATCATAATCACTTACAATGTATTGGTGCTCATATTCAATGAAGCTAGCTGGATGGAGGCCTGGGGCGGGAAGATTGCCATTCTCATTTTGTCCATTATGGTCGATATTATCTTCTGGCTCGCTGCCATGCAGATTGCCGAAGATATGGAGACAGGAATGATACACGTGATGCGTACAAGCCACACGATCGTCCAATACTTTACGGGGAAGCATCTTCTCTTGCTGTTAATTATGATCGTGTTAAGCATTGGGATTATGGCTACGCGTTTGGGTGAACCTATAGTCGTTCTTAAATTCACTATTTTTACGTTGCTCACCACTATTTTAATGATCAGTGCCGGTGTTTTCTTTACGATGCTTGTGAAGAAACAAAATACCGTCATGGTTGCAGGGAGTGTAGTGACAGGACTGTTGTTTGCCACGTTAATGCGTCTTATTTTACCTGCGTGGAATATTCCTGAGATCCCAGGCAATCCGTTTAACTATATAATTAAGGGGTTTTACAACTTATTATATCCGGTCCGCGGTGACTACGCGAAGGTTTCCCTTTTAGCACTTAGCCTTTTCGCCATCATTGTTTATGTATTCTTTATCGCGTTATTTTACCAGGTTACCTATAAAAAAGGGTTCCGATTATAAGGGGGGAAATAGATTATGTTTTTCACAAATCTTAAAAGAGAAACAGCACTTTCAATCCGGCACTTGTTTATCTTGCTTGTATTTGCTTTTCCCATCTTGATCTCTTTAGGTACAACAGGTATTTCTGAATCTTATTCAACCCTGCCTAAGTTCGTCGTACTTGAACAGGAAAACCTGGAGAATATAAATGCGGAGGGTGTGCAAGTCACTTCCGTTGCCTCAATGGAAGATATGAAGCAAAGAGTGAGTGATGTAGATACAGCTATTGGCGTCCTTCCAGATGGAGAACTTATGACAGATGGCAGGGAAACTGAGGAAGAAGTACAAAAAGCCCGTTCCATCCTTGAGGGAGAAACGGACATCGTCTCTCCTATAGAACGTGAACGTTTATTCTCGACCATTTTTGCTTTTACTCTTTATGGTGTCTTTTCAGCAGGAGGAATGATTCTTTTATTTAAGCTTATCGAAGAACAAGAAAATAAAACAATTGACTTGCAACGTACAGAACCTGTACCTCGGTTTTTCATGCTGGCAGGTAAGCTCATTATAAGCGCAGTAATTGTTATTTCCGATTTTATCTTGTGCGCCTGGATTTTGGGTGCCCCTTTAACTCTTTGGGAAAGCGTATGGGTGCTGGCCCTGGGAGTCACCTTGTCTCTCATCACGGGTATGTTTATGGCCTATTATGCGAAAAACGAATCACAAGCGCTTGCAATCATTAAGCCGGTGACATTCCTATTGTTTATTGCACTTCCTGCACTCGGCATATTTGTGGGCGGGGTAATGCACACCATAGCTTTGTTCGATCCGTTTTATTGGCTGTTAAAGCTGGTGGAAGGATTTTATTTGAATGAGCCTGTCTCCCTATATACGTGGCTGCTAGCCGCATTCATCACATGCAGTCTGCTCATTCTACACTTTACCTGGCATAAAACCGTTTACGGATATCAAAAAGAACAAGCATAAATAAAGGTGTTATTAGCATTCCAATTGAACGTCCTTCAAGAGAATTTAGAATATCAAGATCCTTGTCCTTATGGTGCCTGAAAACGGTTAGATTTAAAACTTCATGTAGTAAATATATAGATGAGGAGTGGAGTACAATGAGTGCATTAAAATTTAATCGAGGTGTGCTACGCTTTCATGGTATTTTTTTAATATTCCTTACTGTATTTATGATTATTTCTACAACGTACGGCCTTTACACAGGAAAAGGACCAGGAGGATTTCTATATGAGGAACCATTTCTTGATGTGGGGTTATTTCAAGCATATGGATTAATGTTTGTGATAGGCCTTACGTTAGTCATCGGTTCCTATGATAAAAACCCCTGGAAATGGGATGTAATTGGTCTTTTAGCTCATGTAGCTCCTTTAATTGCTAACTTTATGTTTGTAGATTTCTTTGCTGTATATGATCTTCCGAAAACAATCCCTTTACATGGATTTTTTATAACGCTTGAGTTAGTTGCGATTATCTATTATTTTGCTAAAAGAGACAAAGTACAATAGGATTCTAGGGTTGTAGCACTTTTTAAGTGTTCTGTGACGGCAGACTAATAAGTAAGGAATAAAACAAAGCCTCCCTTAAGTTCGGTAATCTTAAGGGAGACTTTTAACTGTTTTAGTTTTCTTTTATCATACAATGCTCTGCAGTTTTTTATAACTTCAATCTTAGTTCAAGAAAAGGAACTTAAGGAAAAAATGAGCCCTTATGTTTTTAGACTAATAATAGAAATCTCCGCTGAAAGGGAAGGGTATTATGTATGGAAGTAAAAATAAATCATGGGCTCAAAGAATCTTTATTTTTGTCATGCAATGTGTCTTTCTTGGATTTTCGTTTTGGTTCCTTTTTCTAGGTGGAAACTCTATTTTCGGATGGCCGATCGGTGATTATTATCGCAGGATTTTCTTATTTGCATTTAGTCTTGTCATCTTTCTCAGAATGAACTTTATGATATTTTATTTATTGAAACGTGGAATTACATGGGGAGAAGCAGTTAACATCCCGTTTGCTTTCGCTCTTTATTATATTGGTTTTTCGATGCTGGGAGGCGTAGTTGAAAAACCACTTGATTATATTGACTTTATTGCTACTTTTCTTTTTATTTCTGGTTCAGCCATTAATACGGTCTCAGAGTTATTGAGAAACCAATGGAAGAAAAACGTTGATAATAAAGGCGCTTTATATACAGGAGGCCTATTTAAATACTCTATTCATATAAATTATTTCGGGGATTTTGTATGGGTAACAGGATTTGCGCTGATGACGAGAAATGCTTGGTCGATTATCATACCTGTTATTTTATTCGTTTTTTTCGTGTTCATAAATATCCCAAAGCATGATGAGTATTTAAGAAAAAAGTACGGGAAAGCATTCAAAGAGTACGAAAATTCGACTAAAAGATTCATTCCATTCATCTATTAATATACAAGAAAAAAGTGTTAAACCTTACAGGGTCAGAAGTAGGAAGGGTTAATAAGAAATATGTAAAAGTACACACTCATAGATAAAAGGGAGCAGCTAATGCTGCTCCCTTTTATCTATCACAAACCAACCTCGCCTAAAGCGTATGTCGCATGTTCTATACTTAATCCTTCATAACTCAGTACACTCAGTCTCATCTGACATAATGCACTATTTTAAAGGTTAAGAGTTTTTTTCTTTTTTTTCTGTTTAAAGATATTTTTCAATTGTGGAAATTTGTCGAAAATTATGGAAGTATAGGTAGTTAATACTAACAAAGCAAGGAGTGGTACATTGGTACATCAATTTAACTATCGAAATCAAAAAGGTGTCACATTAAAGACTGGTTTTTGGTGAAATAAGTTAGTTTCGGGGGGAGTAATGTTGAAAAAATTATGTAACATGTGGACGGATGACCGTGAAACATTAGGGATCGTTGAATGGGAAGATGAGGTGTTTGGTACGTGTTTCCGCCCAATAAAGCTCTCCGATAAAGAATATGGAGGTTTTAAACTAATCGGTAAACGCTGGTACACCACCTACAACGGAGCACGAGAGTTTTTTCGGCATAAGACAAACAATCTAAGAATAAGTGGAAGAATGAGAAAAAAGGACCTGGGCTCAATGAATTATGTTGTAAGAAAGAGACATAGAGATACCTATAACATAACAGAAAAAGGCACTGGCTCTAAATGACCAGTGCCTTTCTTAATAATACTTACTTTATCTAAGTTTTAAAAGAAAAAACCCCACCCTTTAATTGAAGGTGAGGCCACACCTTTGAATAATCTTTCGCAGCGGGCATGCCCAATGCATTGTGAAAGGTTCAAAGATAAATTAAGTCTAACATTCTCAATTTCACCATCCAAATCATAAATACTATTTTCAAAAAGTTTTTTTATAGATGGTTTATTTTATATGCTAATCTCCGTGTAGTCCTAAGGATTTTGCAAATCGTCTATAACAAAAAAACCCTATCCCTGCTCTGGATATGGATCCTAATCTCTTCGCACTTATTGCTACTGGTAACCAACCAATTTCAAAGGATGCAGCTGGTAGCCATAAAGTTAATCGTCCAGACAATACATAGTGAAACCTTCTTTTCAGTTAACCGTATATACACTAATACTATAGTTTTAAAGGAGTTTTACATATGCCTAAATGTAGTAATTGTAGGAACGAATGGTCATGGACCACTTGCATGAAAATGGGTTTCAAATTTCAAAGAGGTGTGGCATGTGAATTCTGCGGTGAAAAACAATACCAGACTCAAGCTAGTATGAAGAAAACTTCTCTATATAGCATGAGCCCTCTATTACTATTACCTCTGCTTATAATCCTGGATTTGTCAGTCTCGCTGTCCCTCGGTATTTTCCTCGTTCCACAGTTAATTGTTATAGCCATGTTCCCTTTTACACTTGAGTTATCTATGGAGGAAGAACCTCTTTGGTAGTTTGTGTTCGTTTATTTGTAAAACCGCTTTAGTATTGAACGGGTCTTTCTATTGTATGTGAAAAGTTATAAAACAGAAAAAGACGCTACAACCCGCTCTGGATACGGATCATAACGCCTTCGCACTTTGTATGGATGATTCCGATTGGGCTCGAACCAACGACCTCCACCCTGTCAAGGTGGCGCTCTCCCAGCTGAGCTACGGAATCGTATGTAATAAGATGTCGTCTGACAACTAATAATATACAACGTAACCGAATCCGTGTCAACAGAATTTTAATTATTTATGAAGCTCATGTAAATATCCTCTAAATATCCCATTTATCAAGCGCTTTCTTCGTCTTCTCCACTTTTTACATCATTATATGATAAAATAGTTATGGTACGTTTATGTACAGAAGGCAGCGGGAATTCCTATAGGAGCTTATTTGCATGTTAGGAGGTGGTCGGCATGGGTAGAAAAGGATCCATGACTGAATATACAATTAATAGCAGCTATCTAGATGAAGAAATGACACTAAAAGTGTACACCCCAGAAAATTTCTCCCCCTTGTATAAGTACCATTTCTGTATTATGCAAGATGGTAATGATTATTTCCAGCTTGGGCGTGCGGCCACACTGAGTGATGAACTGCACGGTGAAGGAAAGATTGAGAATACCATTTTCATTGGTATTCATTATCGAGACAAGTATGATCGTCAGGATAAGTATCATCCGGACGGAAAGAAACAATCGGCATATGTGAATTTCCTTATCCGTGAAGTGGTTCCGTTCCTTGATGAAGAGCTGCCTGGTTATCATATGGGCAGTGGTAGGACGCTTGTCGGAGATTCGCTTGCTGGAACAGTTTCATTCATGACAGCGGTGAAGTTTCCGAATGTATTTGGCAATGTGATTATGCAGAGCCCTTATGTGGATGAACACGTGTTTGAAGTCATCAAGTCTGCGAAGGATCTTTCTTCATTAACCATTTACCACACCATTGGTGATCAGGAGTATGATGTGGAGACGACGGAAGGTGCAAGGAAGAACTTCCTGCAGCCGAACCGTGACTTGAACAATTACTTAACTGGACGTCCTTGCAGTTACACGTTCCACGAGCTTGAAGGCGATCACACGTGGGGGACGTGGCAGAAGGATTTCAAACGCGCTTTGTTAAATATTTTTGAAGTCTAAAAAAGAAGTGAATTTAGAATCAGGAGGGGTATTTTCCATGAGATACGGTATTGCAGTATTTCCATCAAAAAAAGTACAAGATGTCGCGAATTCTTATCGTAAACGCTATGACCCGCACTATGCTTTGATTCCGCCGCATATTACCCTGAAAGAACCATTCGATGCGGAAGAAAATGAGATTGAGGAGAAAATCATTCCAGAATTAAAACAAATTGCGAAAAACACGGAGCCTTTTTCCTACGGGATCTACAAAGTGAGTTCGTTTTCTCCGGTAACGAATACCATTTACTTGAAAGTGGAGCCTTCGGAGGAGATTTTCGATCTGAATGATAAGCTTCATACAGGCAGCCTTCCTGAGAAGAAAGATTTTAAATTCGTTCCTCACATTACGATTGCTCAGAAGCTTTCGGATGATGAGTTTTTCGATGTATACGGAAGCTTAAGCATGAACAAATTTGATATTCAGGACAACATCGGCCGCTTCCAGCTTCTTTATCAGCTGGAGAACGGTGCCTGGAGTGTGTACGAAACCTTCCGTCTCGGGGAGGGATAAACGAATTGGAGATCAAACAAGTTGCAAGTCCACAAGAGAAAGACGACGCGTTTCATGTACGACGCGCCGTCTTTGTTGACGAACAAAACGTGCCAGAGGATTTAGAGATCGATGAACACGATGATACTGCCGTTCACCTGGTCGGTTATGAACAGGATGAACCTGTAGCTGCCGCCCGCCTGCGATTCGTCGGCGACTACGGAAAGCTTGAACGCATCTGTGTAAAGCGTCCTTTTCGAGGTAAGAAGTATGGTAAAGAAATGATCCTCTTTATGGAATCCCTCATTAAAGATCATACCTATCAGGCCTCGAAGCTGAATGCCCAGACCCATGCGGAAGCATTCTATGAATCGTTAGGCTATAAAACGGTTTCTGATGAATTTATGGATGCCGGCATCCCGCACGTCACGATGACAAAATCACTATAATCGAAAAAACCTGCCAGTCCACTCGGGATTGGCAGGTTTTTTTCGTTTAGATTCCTTCCTCTTTGACCACAATGAAGGATAATGAATCGACGAGGATTGTGATCATATATGGAATACCTTCAAATTACCGCGGAAACTTTATTCGGTTTCCTGGCTTTATTTATTCTCACTAAAGTATTGGGAAAAACACAAATCACTCAAATTACCGCGTTTGACTTTATCGCTGCTCTTGTATTGGGAGAGCTTGTCGGAAACGCCTTATATGATAAGGAAGTCGGAGTCCTTGATATTGGCTTTGCGGTGCTTTTGTGGGGAGTTCTCATCTATATTACCGAAATTGTTACGGAAAAATATAAATCAACCCGTGGCCTGTTGGAAGGTCGTCCATCCTTGATCATCTACAAAGGGAAAATCGACCGCGAGCAGCTAAAGAAAAGCAAGCTGGATATTAATCAGCTGCAGCACCTGCTGCGCGCGAAGGACGTGTTTTCGGTACAGGAAGTGCAGTATGCAGTTTTGGAAACGGACGGCACCGTATCGGTGTTAAAGTCTTCTCAGTACCAAAACGTAACCAAAGGGGATATGAATCTGCCTCCTGAAACTGTTCCGCTTCCACGAACGCTGATCAGCGATGGTGAAGTGATCTGGGACAGTCTCGAGGAAATCGGCCAGAATGAAGCCTGGCTGAAGCGCCAGATTCAATCTCAAAATTTTAATTCACCGGCGGATGTGCTCTACGCTGAATATAAAGAAGGCGAGCCGCAATTATTTTTGATCGGCTTCTAATGCAGTAAAGATGAAGCGATGGTTCTGAATTTTATGGACCGCCCTCCCCTGCTTCACTAAAGCCGTAGCATAAGCCGTTACGGCCGTGCGGTACAATAACCACTGGGACAGCTGAGGAGCTTTTACCCCATAGTGTTCACACATGGCGGCAACGAGTTCTTCATGGCTGATCCCTTTTTCATATGCCTGAATAAAGTCTTCCATCGTATCCAGGATATCTTCGTGATAATCGATATTCGTTTGAATGGTAGCCGATGCATCCTGCTCCAGCTCTCCGTGGCCGGGCACGTAGCCGTCGCACGAGATGGTAAGCAACCGGTTCAGACTCTTGAGCGTGCGGTCAGCATCGGTATTGTAAGGTATCTTATGCTTATGTAAGGTATCTACTCCAAAATAACTGTCAGCTGCAAAGAGAATTCCGTGCACACGAAGGGCAAGCTGATGATAGCTGTGTCCTGGGAGAAGATACGTCATTCCTTCAATGGCTCCAGCCTGAAACGCCCCCTCCTCGATCACTTCATCAATCGTAATCGCGGGACCCTGCAGAAATTTGTTCTGCAGCTCTTCTAGCGGATCATTGCCTCCGAATAAATACAGAGGCTCAAGACCCGGATACTTCAGCACGGCTTCTTCAAAGACAGGTGCGAGCGTATAGACATCGTAATTTTGCTGAATATAAGCTGCTCCACCGTAATGATCGGCATGGGCATGCGTAATAAAAAGGTGCGTCAATGGAAGCTCGCGTTCGTTCAGCTCCTTGAGCACCTTCTTTATGGAGGAACGATCAAGGCCGGCATCTATCAGCAGGCCGTCTGTTCCCTTATGGATGTATCCGATATTAACAGAACCGCTATAGTAATAGCAGTTTTCATCGATGGGATGAAAAGACACGTGATCAACTCCTTTAGCTTTTCTAAATACTTTCGCTAAAGTGTTTCCCTTTTCCTGTTACATCGGAATATACTTTTTCATGAGCTGGCTCGGCTTGTTGGCGCGGGTTCTTCTCTGCATGCATCTCTTTTGAAGTAAAAAGCTTGCGGCTCATTTCCTGATATTCGAGCCGATCTTCCTCTCGCGACTGCTTCTGCTCTTTCAATCTGTTATCAAGCGTAGCTTTAAAAATTTGTTCCAGCATAAAGGGTGAGCGTTCGGTTTGGATCGTACGATCGTGATAATCCTTATATTGATAATGGTTAATCGGCAATATATATCCCATCATGAATCCTCCTCATCTGTAGACCCATACCCTTTTTTCTTCTCCGGTATACCGTACACCCATCTTTTATTCAAAAAAACGTTCGACTTTTCCCATCTGCTTATTCAAAAAGCGTTCCATATCGGTCATCCGTTTGGAAAAGCGACGGTCCCAAGCTTGAATGTCCTTATCCCAGCCCTGGAACTTCTTTTCAGGCTGTTTTATAATTCCAAAATTTTTCGAAGTTTCTACATTAATCTCCTTTAAAACTTCAAAGATTGTTTTATCTTTTTTCTCACTCATGAGAGCTTTTCACTCCATTTGTAGAGAAGCGATTGTAAACCAGCAATGGCCAGGATCAGCACGAGAAAATAACCATAAGGCATATAATAATATAGTAGGAAATTAATAAGCGCCGACCATACACCAACACACCAGTGACAGCTCAGGCCCTCTCCGATCCAGCCATTCGGTACTTCCCATTCTTCCTTCTCCCCATTTTCCACCTCGACCACTTGTGTATGAAAAAAAGGTTTTCTCATCCATTCCATAATGAAATCATCGACTATCAGCCGTGTCAGCCGGAAGCTTGCAAGCCCCAGCAGTAATAACTCGATCCATGTAATACTCTCCATTTCTCAGCCTCCCATAACATGGTATTGGAAAATCTCTGTATTAATTTATTCAACGAACTTCCTTATCTCTACAAGCAATTTCACTACTACAGGAATACTTATGAACATCCCCAACCAGTGAAGACATTCTAAAACTCCATAAAGAAAAAGCCACTACGCTGCTCTGTAGTGGCTGATGATCTATTCAATTAAATCCAGGAAAATCCGCCCCGGCTGCTGGAAGATTCATCGTGGCGATCTTTTGATTCACCAGCTACCTCATCTTTTCTACGGCGACCTCCGAAAAATGGATCTACACGGTCGTTACGGTCGTGATGATCTTTCCGGTCATGGTGTTCTTTACGCTGAGGTTCAATAAATACATTTTCAGCTTCAATTACAAGGTCTTTCACGCGAATGACCCTTTTCTTCTCAGACATGCTATTCATCTCCTTATTCGAATTCACTGTTACTCTATGCGTTTGTCTCTATGGAGTATGGTCTAATGCCCATATTTGAGAAAAAAGATACAGAATTCAGGAAATATGACAAATGCCCACACCGTCAAAGGGTCAAAACATATTCTAGTAAAGACAATACGTCAATTCGTATGGAAAGGGGAAAATAAATATGAGCTGTGGTAAAAAACATGATAGTGGCTCTTGCGTCATTGATATCCTTAAAGATATCGTTGATGCTCAAAATGATGTCATCCACGAATGCATGACGAGCTGTGAGCAATCCATCGCTGATCTATTAGGGGATACCGGCGGAGGTTCTGGATTCGATACGGTTCCGGTTATTCTTTACTGTAAAGATGGCTGCAAACCTTTTAAAGGATACGGTTCGAAAAGAAGTGGAGATGACTGCGAGATTAGAGGAAGCTTCTTCTTCCGTGTTAAATCCGTAGATCATGACGGATGTGCGGTGGTTGAGTTATTGTTCGCTGATAATCATCATCACAACAATGTAGGAGGAGCAGACGAATCTTCTGATGGGTACCATCATCATCATGGATTTGATCCGAAATCTCCAGCTGACCAAAGCTGCAGAAACCTGCGCGCTTCCGGCATCTGTATTACGGTAGATCTTAACTGCTTCTGCCACGTGACTTGCCTGCCTGCAACAGCAGCACTATAATGATCGTACAAAAACCGCGCTGAGGAAGCGCGGTTTTTTTCTTAGAATCCGATTAATCGAATATCGGTAATGTCCTTAAACGGAACTTCTTGTTGAAAAGGCCGCTGAAAAATCTTCATGTGCACAATTCCTTCTTTGTAGTCCGTAATGTAGCCCCTGTACTTATTATCATCATTTGCCGTGACCTCACACTTCATTTTTGGCACGTGCGGCGATAGCGTGAAGAAGTAGTTCACCTTTTCCTCAAGCGATAGTTCATGAAAACGAAGTCTCCTGTCTCGTGAAGATTCAGACTGCTCCTTATTCTCTGCCTCCTCGGCAGGTGCATCCTCTTTTGCTTTTGATGGACTGGCAGCATTCGGCGTTTTATTCTGGTTTCTCAGCCTCAATTCTTTTTCGTGAAGAGAGGTTGATTGTGCTTCTGACTTGGCGGGCTGTTCAGCAGGAGCTGGAGCAGGATTGCTCCGCTGAGTACGAAAGCTGGTCTGCATAGATACTTCTGCAGGTTTGAAATTAGGTTGAGCAATATAAAGCATCGGTTGCTTTGCCATTCGTTTGTTTTCCGTGTTTTCAGCCATTCCGGATCTCTCCTTTTTATATAGGTTCATCGTTCTATGTATATGCTTGAGTGGGACAGCATGTTCACAATCGCCCAAGTTCGACATTAATTCTCGCTTTATTACAATCTTTTTAGAAAAAACAACTGGAGCATTAGGCTGATCTTCCGTAAAGTGCCAGCCTATGGGGCAGGTGCTGATACAATAACCATTATATTCATTGATCAATTGAATTATTTCAATTAAGGCTCTGTTAAAGTTTATTGTTGATTATTCATAAGAGGCTGATTACACAATAGGACCGGTTAGTTGAAGACTCAGTTTAGAGATATTTTGTAGAGATAGGGGCTCCAGGGAACGACTCGCTTTCCGCGGGCATGTGGTGAGCTTCCTCAGGCTTCGCCTTCCGGGATCTCACCGATCATGTTCATCCCGCAGGAGTCTTCGCCGTTCCCTTCCGCCCCTTTGCGATCATTGAGAGCTCGGAATTTTCTGCGTAAACGCCTTCCAATGAACAAGGATCATCTATGTTGTAGAAACCCTGCTATAGAAGCATTCGAGGAAGATTCTTTTCCTATAGCAGGGTCCGTTCACTAGATTTCGTCGGGTTGGTGGGGAAATGAGGAGACTCCCATGGGAGAAGGGACTAGGTGAGATCCCGCAGGGAGTGAAGCGAGCGAGGAAGCCAGCGTTCCCCCATAGGAAAGCGAGTGATTTCCCCACCAGCCCTCTTCCAAATATAGTAACGGTCCCCGTTTATCTCGAAACTGAGTCTTCAAGTAATGGGAGCTTTACTTTAAATCAACACGGAAGTTTAACAGAGCTTCAATTAAAAAAGAATACACATAAACACGCAGTATCGGAAAACCATTATTTGATGAGTGGATATAAAAAAATCCCCACGCTCTTTAATAAGAGCCTGGGGATTTCTATATTAGTATCCGATAATATTAAAGCCGGAGTCCACATGAATAACTTCTCCTGTTACTCCGCGTGAAAGATCACTCATTAGATAATAAGCCGTATCGCCGACTTCTTCCTGCGTAACTGGACGGCGCAGCGGCGCACGCTCTTCAATTTCCTGAAGAATCTGGTTAAAGTCGCCTACACCTTTCGCAGAAAGCGTGCGGATTGGACCTGCGGAAATCGCGTTCACACGGATATTGTGCTTGCCTAAATCATTGGCAAGATACTTCATGCTTGCATCAAGGCTTGCTTTAGCAACGCCCATCACATTGTAGTTCTGGACAACTTGCTCGCCGCCGAGATACGTCATTGTGATAATGCTTCCGCCCTCTGACATAAGCGGCTTAGAGGCACGTGCCACTGCGGTAAGAGAATAAGAACTGATATTATGAGCCGTTAAGAATCCGTCACGGCTTGTGTTCAGGAACTCATCTTTTAACTCATCGCGGTTGGCAAAGGCGATGCAGTGAGCCAGTCCATGAATGACGCCCACATCATTTTGAATATTTTCAAACGTTTGAATGATGGCTTCATCATTGGTTACATCGCACTCATAAAATAGGGAATTGTTTTCCCCTTCGAGCGTGGCTGCCAGGTCACGAACGGATTTCTCAAAACGTTCCGATGCATAAGTAAAAATAAGTCTCGCGCCTGCTTCATGTAAAGAGCGAGCAATGCCCCATGCAATACTTCGTCTGTTGGCTACGCCCATAACGACATAGGTGCGTCCTTCTAATGATAAATTCATTCCATGCCCTCCTTGAGGTGATTTCTAAAATTGGGATTTGTTATTAGTACCTGCTCCTATTTTATTATACAAAATGACAAAATACAATTATTCGCTGAGAACCCTTACTCATCCAATTGGGGCGAAGCCCAGAGTGGTCTGAACCTGTAAACCCAGGTATAATCTTCACTCACGGTTAGAGAACGATTTTGCCATTTACCGGTATGTCTTTTTCCCGTTTCTAAGTCGGTTATAACCGCTTCTCTTAGTCGGCTAGTAAAAAAAGCGCTATTTTATGCTTTGTTTTTATAGAATAAAATCATTCCTATAATCAATACTAAAATTCCTATTTGCCAAAACCATCTATCCTCTGTTTGAAAAAGAACAAAAGTTAAATAATTTGAAGTTGAACTGAATTTATAGGGGTATAGAAAAATAACCGGAAATAAACCGAATGCTGTGGAAAGACCACCGATTACTATTAAAAAATAAGCTGAAAATTTGATAAAGGCCCTCCTAATGAGAATTTAAAGAATGATACTACGGATCTTATTTTCGGCCTGAGGCAGAATTAAGGAAGCTTCGACATTTACTTTGAGCTACTTCTCCGAACTCTGCCACCTTATTCATAACAGCTTCTCAACATATACGGCCGCTCTTTTGTGTACTCATTTGTAAAGAAGTTCGGCCTCCTCTCATATTCACACATCTGAACGATTTTGTTTTCTTTTTTTAACTCAATATAACGGTATGTATGAGCGGAATCATCTATAAAAACAACCTCCGCAATCGTAGGCTTTGTGCGACTGGTATTACGTTTTCCATTATGATAGGTTTCAATCGATTCAATGTCCCTGGATGAGTATCCTTTTTCCTGCAGGTGATTCTCCACTTTCTTCTCCATAAGCACGGCATTTACAGGTCTCGATCCAGCAAAAATCAGCACAGGAATAAAGACAGTACTTAGAAGAATGATCCCCGCTATTTTTTTCACTTGGCGGCTGGGCTGAAATTTCCGGAGGAGAACATGGGCGATTATTCCTCCTGAGAAAGCGAGAGCTGTATAGATCAACGTTCTTGTAAAAAAGCAATGATCTAAATAAAGAAATTGGGCTGACAGGGAAAGACTAAATACAATTACAGGCGCAACATATAGCTTCTGGAAAAAAGCACGCCCTAGAACACCCAGCACGAAAGCAAGCATCGGAAATAGAAAAAGAACAAGTGGAATTAAGTACATACACATCATCCCCTCAACGATATTAGTGTAATATTACACTTAAAGTTCCTTTTTATCAACCCGAATATCAAAAAAGGACAGAAGTTCTGAACGATCAGAACTTCTGTCCTTTCCAATGTGGAACTTAGCTGGATAGCTCCTCTTCATCTGCTTCGTCTATCTTTCTCTTTCTTAATACGTAAATATAGATCACTGGGACCAGAGAACAGACAAAAATAATGCCTCCGATTAAGAAGCCGCTCCCTATTCCATTCGTTCCGATTAATGCCACCAATACTCCGCTTGTAATAGCTATAATACTAACGACAGCTAAAGATATGTACAGGCCCTTTTGTGGTGATTTTTGCTTTTCATGATCTACACTAATATTCATCATTAGATATGCATTCACAACGGCTGAAATCATAAAAACGGCCCACAAAGGATTTTCTGTCATTCCATCCATACCTTTCGTTACAAGATCGTAGGCAAGGATGGCTAAAATTCCAAATGTCTGTATGATATAGACGATTCGAATGTTTTTTAAATTTCTCAACTGCAGCCGTTCATCTTTAATTCTTTCCATTGGATCCGCTCCCCTTCTCTATCCAAAATACCTCATCCAGGGTCTTATTAACCGCATAACAAATCTCAAGACATAGCTTTAACGTTGGATTATACTTTCCTTTCTCGATTAAACTGATCGTCTGCCGTGTCACGCCGACCTTCTCAGCTAACTGCTGCTGGGTGAGGTGAACACCTACACGTGATACCTTTACCTTGTTTTCCATATTGATCGATCCCTTCCGCCATCATAGTAACATATATATTCCATAATGCAATTTATATATTACATATAAACTAAAAACGCAACGCAATACCTCAGCTAGGCATTGCGTTTGAGGTAGTTTCCGATCTATGTTCAGATATAAAAAACAGTCCTGTTTATTCCGACATTTGGGTAGAAATCCACCACGTATTCCCGGCCGGGTCTGAGACACCACCGCGGCGATCAGGGTCATCTTCTTTATTTCCAGGCTCTTGCACAGATTGTCCGCCCGCTTCAAGTGCCTGTCTGTAAGTTGCTAAGGAGTCAGGGACATACAGGTGGATGTGAGCTTTATAGCCCGGCCATCCTTCAGCAGACTGGCCGATCATGATAACTGAATCGTCAAGCTTTACCTCTGCATGCATGATGGATCCATCGTCACGTTCATAGCGTCGAAGTTCTTTTCCAGCAAAAGCTTCTTTTAAAAAGTGGATAAGGGCATGGGCATCATCCGTCATTAAATAAGGAGACACGGAAGAGTATCCTTGTGGTTTATAACTCATCTTTTATCCTTCCCCTTCTTTTGATTAAGCTCTATAAACTTCAGATTACAGTTAAAACGTGATGGAACACCCGTTAGAGAGATCAATTATTTCCCTCCCTATTTCTCGCAAATAAATGGTAAAAGCTGATTTCAAAGATAATAAAAGCGACGACTAAGCCTCCCAGATAAGGAGCAGGCGAGCCTAAGGCTGCTAAAACAAGCCAGCTGATGACGAACACGGCCAGTCCGATCATAACGGACGTGATAACGTAATTCCTCTTCATTTTATCGACCTCCATGAAAAAATCCCTCTAATGAAGATTTAGTCTTCTTTCGAACGATTAAATCTTGGTTTGCTGAAATAAGCCGCTGCCAGCATGAAGAACAGGGACATTAATAAACCGGTAGCTGCCTGGTCAAACAATAATGAAACCGGGATAACCAGGGCGCCCATGATAAACATAAGCTTCATCATAGCTGATCACTTCCTTTCCTTACGTACGATTTGCACGTTTCAAAAGTTTCATTTTACATAAATGGCATATTTTCCATGAAAAGGAGGGATAAATTTTGAGCAGAAGGGAATACAATACATAGGATCGTATAGATCCAAGAAAGGCGGGATTTGATGTTGTGGTTATGGCTGTTATTACCAGCTGGATTGATTGTCCTGTCCGTTTATTTTGAACAAAAGCGCAAGCAGCAGACACGCCTTGTTCCTGTCGTTGATGAGCAGAAGGCAATGGAAGAAATCTACAGAGCTGAAGGCGCCGCAGCGAAATCGGCCGATCCAAAGAATATGAAACAATTTTAAATGAATAAATCAGGACGGAAGCGTGTAACATAGCTTTCCGTCCTTTTTTGTGAGCAGGTGCATATTTTCATCGCTGTTTCTTTTGGTAAATCTTCCTGAATCGTTCTAATCGGGAGCGATTATAGCGCTGGACAATGATAAAGGGCATATTAAATAAAATGGCATAGAGAATCATAACCCACCCGGCCCAGACAGGCAGGAAGAAGAAAAACAGCGGGGACGGCAGGATCTGCGCCCAGTGCGAGAGTTCGGATCGGCTGGTCTGCAAGTCCAAAGCTTGGAAATCTTTTTCGTTTCGCAATTGGACCGCCGTTTTCCCCTTTCCCTGATTCACCCATTTTCGGGCTTCTGGAAGGACATGCTTCCATTTCCTGATTTTCAATCGTTCGTAAACCCGTCCGTTTCGCTCCCACTTCTTTAACTGGTACAGTTTTGAAAAAGATAAAACCATAGAAGCAGGCAGCTGAGATACGAGCACACTGACACCGATATGGATGATTACCCAGGCAATAATAATCTTGGTAATCATCAGGAAGACCCTCTTTTATTCTTTCTGGTTATATTGCGGCCCTTCCAGGTAGATTCCTTCCAAAAGAAGGTCTTCAAGAGCGAATAGGCAAACAGCAGTACAAAAAAGAAGAAGTGCAACGGAAACAGGAGCGCATCATACCACTTGAAATTCCCCATTTCCCGAAGCGTTCGCTGGAGCCAGAACGCAAGTATTCCGTAACCGATGACACTCCACCACCCCATTTCAGGAATGTTGAGGAGGTAAGAGATCATGGCCGTAATCCACAGGATTGTTGCAGCCGTCATCCACGGTGATGCCGTTTTTGCTCCAGAAGCAAAGCTTTTCGACCAGCCTTCCGCTACCGCTTTCAGACTGGCTTCATACATGCGCATGTTTACAACATGCCTGCCGCTATAAGCGTATGTCTGAATACCTCTGGTTTCGGCGCGTCTGGCTAGAGCCAGGTGCTCCACGATTTCACTCCGAATGGCTTGATGACCATCCAGCTTCCAGTACGTCTCCGCTGGAATAATTAAACAGGGACCGAAGCCTCCATGCTTACTGATTTGATCCTTCACAATCGTCGTAATACCGGTTGAGGCAAAGACGACCAAATGAAAAATGGAGGACAGCTTTTCCCAGAATGAATGCATGTAGTGATACGGGTGCACCGTAACTAAGGCATCCCGTCCCTTTTTCTCGGCGTACTGGATGATTTTTTCAGGCCCGTGTTTGGAGAACCAGGTGTCTGCATCAAGAAAGAAGAGCGTGTTTCCCTTAGCGATTTTCGCCCCGTTATAGCAAGCCCAGGATTTCCCCATCCAATCTTCCGGTAAAGGCGGATTGCTGATGACTGTTACCCCAAAGGATTCTGCCGTTGCCCGGGTGCGGTCTTCCGAATGGTCATCCACGACAATCACTTCCCTCTGCTCACTCTTACTATCAAGAATGGAAGGAAGTAAACGCTTTAAGTTCTCTTCTTCATTACGTGCTGGTATAATTATCGAATATGTACTCGTTCCTTTTGGTTCTTCTATAGGAAAGGAAACCCGCTGCCAAAAGAGCAGCAGGGTTGTAATTATGGCCAGGAACATGAACCACATGGCGATCACCTCATCTTACTTAAGCATAGCTTATGCTTTTTTTATATGTAAACTTTTGTTTGCGAAGATTCTGCTTATCATCGTGTTCGTCTTTTATAGCTTGCGTCCCGCCATGATTATCTTTCTTATATGCCGGGTATATGCAATTAAAAAAACAGGGGGTCCATTATGTACAAGTCTATTATAGCCAATACACTCCGTTTCTTTTCTGACCAATCTCTCAACACACCCATGGTTCCTATCCAAACCGTCCAGGAAAAAAAGGACATTCTCGTTGAAACCGATGTGAAAGATACATATATCTCATGCTATTACCCAAAAGGGGCTAAGGAAAATAATCTGCCTGTTTACATCAACCTGCACGGCGGCGCGTTCATCATGAATTCCAAAGAGATGGACGATCCTTACTGCCGGCAAATTGCCAACAACACGGGCTGCGTCGTTATTAATGTAGACTATGCCAAAGCGCCGGAATCCCCTTTTCCAAAACCTGTAGAGCAAACCTATCAATTGCTGCACTGGATTAAAGACCATGCAGATGATCTTAGAATTGACCCAGAAAAAATAATGGTCGGCGGGCAAAGCTCGGGCGGAAATATAATGGCCGCGCTCTGTCTGTTACTTAAGGAGCGGAACGAACCACAACCTCTCCTGCAGGTGCTGATCTGTCCCATGCTCGACTTCGTCACTCCGCATGCTGATAAACCTGAAGGCGACCCCGGTCGTGCGCGTTTTCCGCAGGCTGCTAATTTCTTAAACTTGTGCTATGTCCCGAAGAAAAATCAGGCTGAAAATCCGCTGGCTTCTCCCGTTCTAGCTCCGAATACAGCCAAGCTTGCCTCAGCACTTGTAATTGCCGCGGAATACGACGCCTTTTCACAAGAAGCTGAAACGTATGCAGACAAATTAAAAAAATCCGGTGTGCCCGTGAGACACGAAGTATTTGAAGACTGCTATCACGCGTTCACCCACTTAGGGCCAGAGCACAAAGCTCAAGAAGCATGGGCGCTGGTTGAAGAAGAGATTAGAAAAACCATTGAGTTCAATGAATGATAATCAGCGTGTGTGTTAAAAAAGTAAGGTAAAAATCTTAGTAAGAACTCCACTTATAAATACCATGGCTGCTATGGACACACCCAAACGTGCACCCGGCAGCTTCATCTGTTCCTTAAATTCTTCTATCATTTTACCGCGACCTTCTCCTTCTAATTAAAAACCTGATATTTTCTCAAGCCTAACATAAAACTCCATACTTAAAGGAGGTTCATGCTCAAGCGGCCAAATTCTTCTACCGGAGCGCACGATCTAGTTTCCTTTGACAATACGCCTGATACGATTCTTTTTTTAATTTCTTCGTGGAAAACCTTCCAATTACGCGCCTGTCTTTTTGATCATGGATGATTTGCTGTCTTTTCGTTTCATCAGCGAGATAGTCTTGAAACCAGGAACGCTTTTTCAGTTCCCTCAGATTTTCTTCGATATCTTCTTCCTGCACCTTAAATATAGTAAGTTCCACCAATAACAGGAGCAGGTCAACAAGTACTGTCATCATTCTCCTCCTCTGTCTTAACTTCCATACTCTACCTACGTTTTTTTAGTATAGGCGTTTCACGTAAGCGGCTTTTTTTCACAATGCGTCTTATTATTCCTGTTGGGAAGGGCACATTGCCTCTGACCACGGCGCAATCCTGGTCCGCCACAGCGCAATCCTGCTCCGCCACGGCACAATCCTGCTCCATCACGGCCCAATCCCGTTCCACCACGGCCCATTCCCTCTCCGCCACAGCGCAATTCACACATAGCCTTACACATCCACGCCATAAAAAAGGACCCCCTTTCATAACGAAAGGAGACCCCTGATCATTTAATATTCAAGATCCATTTTCAGTTCATCTACATACTCACTTGAACCCGTCACAATGAGACGGTCCCCAAGTTTAAGTTCCGTGTCCCCGTGAGGCACTATAGAATCTTTGCCACGGAAAATCCGAACCATGATCACGTCGCCGGTAAACGGGAATTCACGGAGATACACTCCATTATAGGAGGAATTGTTCATGTTGATCTGGTAGAGGGCACTTTCCTGTTTGGTAATGATATCGACGACGTTTGGCGCCTCAATCATTGCCTTCAAGAGAGCTTTGGATGATAAGAATACAGAGAATACGCTGACCTTAAGCTCTTTCAGCTCGGAGGTCAACTCTGGAGATTCTACACGGGCAATAACCCGCTCCACTCCTTCTTCTTTCGCAAAACGTGCAATTTCCGCGTTCTTTTCTTCATCCCCCGTGGAAGCGACCAGCAGGTCAACTTCAAAGACCCCGAATTCTTTCATAGCTTCCACATTATAGCCATCGAGTTCCTTAATATCAAAACAGGAGCGGCTGATTTTATCATCAATTTTATCCACTTTTGTATGATACAAATGCGTCTCATACGAGTTAATATCCAACTCACGGACTACAGGCAGCGTCATCCGGTTGGAACCGATAAAGGATACCACCGTCTTAGACTGTTCATCCTCAAATTTGCCGTAAATTTTCTTAAAAACAATCGGAGCGACCAGACAGGTGAGCACCGCTACTAGAATGAGCGCACCTTCCATCTGGGCATCAATCATGCCTTCTCTCTCACCGATCGTTGCAGCCGCAATCACAAGCGAGAGCGTGGACGTAAGAATGAATCCTGTACTTAGTACCGTGCGCGTATCATACCATTTTTTCAAAATCAGCGCAGGTACGACTTTCGATACGAGCAGAGCTATGAATAATAATGGAATTAATATGACCACGCGATTATCGGTAAACAAATTCCAAATATCAATATCTACCCCGACCATCACAAAGAAAATCGGAATTAGAAAACCATAGCCAAAGCTGTCTAATTTCTTGACCATCTCCTGGTTAGGAGATAGCAGGGATACCAGGGTACCCGCCAGGAAAGCACCAAGGATATTCTCGGCTCCCACGGTTTCTGATAAGGCTACGAGCAGAATAATCAGCGTAAAGACAGCACGTGTGTCGATTTGAATGGTACCTTTGGCCATCGTTTCCACAAAGGACTGATGACGGAACTGTTTGCCGACAAAATATAGCAGGACACCGACCGCAAATAAAAGCAGCAGCAGCCATGTATTTCCCTGGCTTTCCCCGTAAAGCGATACAAAGACCGCTAATAAAATCATAGTGGCCAAGTCAGCAATAACAGCAACCAGTAGAATGGTCTGGCCGATCGTGGACTTCATCATCTGTGCGTCCTTCAGCGTAGGTACGACGACGCCAAGCGAAACGGTAGAAATGATCAGCGTCATCAAGAAGGCATTGTCTATAAAGCCAGCCAGCACAAATAGATAGGATAAGCCCAGGGAGATGGCGAATATGCCGACAAACACAATTAAAGCAACAATAACTGGGTTTGGGGCCCCTGTACCTTTATTTTCGGGCTTAGCCCTTTTCTTTCTTCTGGCAAAAATGGAGAAGTCAATTTCGAGACCACTGAGAAACATGAGAAAGATGAACCCGAGTGTTGATAAAATCTCAAGCCAGCTTCCCTGTTCAACGATATCGAAACCGCTTTTTCCTATTATTAACCCGACGATAATCTCAGCGACTACGACGGGGATCATGTTCAGTTTAAAACGATGCAATAAGATGGGAGTGATAAATGCAGCTAGTATGACAATAACTAAGGAAGTTACTGAAGCTCCATGTTCCATACTCGCCCTCCTTCCACTAGATGAGTAAATTCATAAATGCTGTCGCCATACCGAAATAAATCAGTATGGAGATGATATCGTTAATCGTCGTGATGAATGGTCCTGATGCAACAGCAGGATCGATATTAAATCGATGCATGATGAGAGGAACGAGTGATCCAGCCAAAGTGGCTACGATCAACGTCGATAAAATGGAAAGCCCGACGAGCAAACCTAAAAAGATGTTCCCTTGCCAGAAATAAACGACGAGTGTGATGATGACCCCGCAGGAAATCCCCGTAATCAATCCAGTTCCGGCTTCCCGAAGCATCATTTTAGTCTTCCCTTGTTTATCAATTTCACCTGTCGCAATTCCTCGTACTGCTACCGCAAGTGCCTGCGTGCCTGTATTTCCAGCCATTCCGGCAATGAGCGGAATAAATATCGCAAGAATCGCTACTTTATCAAGCGTATCCTCGAAACGGCCGATCAGGCTTGCCGTTACACTGCCCAAGAATAGCAGAATAACCAGCCAGGGCAGCCTTTTTTTAGCTGAATCAAAGGCATTTTCATCTGGACTGTCTACGTCAGAAATACCTGCGAGCTTGGAATAGTCATCGCTTGCCTCTTCTTCCATAACGTCCATAATATCATCGACTGTAATAATACCGAGAAGGTGATTCTGGAAATCAACAACGGGCAGGGCAAGAAAGTCATAGTCTCTTACCATCCGTGCCACTTCCTCCTGATCTTCGGCTACGGAAACGGAAACGACACGTTCATTCATAACGTCCGAAATGAGCCAGTCGTCTTCTGAAATAATTAAATCACGAAGCGAAATAACACCGACCAGACGTTTGTCTTCATCAATGACGTACGTATAGTAAATCGTTTCAGCATCAGGGGCTTCTTTTCTAAGATGAAGCATAGCTTCCCTGATGGACATGCCGGCTTCAACGATGACGAATTCAGTCGTCATAATGGATCCTGCAGTTTTCTCTTCATAGTGCAGTAAATCTTTTATTTCCTGAGCTGCTTCCTTATCCATAATGGTCAGGAAACTGGCAACTTTGTCTTTGTCCAGTTCATTAAAGATATCCACCGCATCATCCGTAGACATCTCTGCGAATACCTGGGCAGCAAATCTGGGATCCATTTCAGAGAAAAACGGCTCGATTTCCTCGTAATCAATGTGCTCCATGAAATCGGCAACTTCTTCAGGAGAAAGATACGTATAAATCTGCATACGAACATCAACATCTAATCCCTCAAAAATCATGGCCTGATCATAAGGGTGGAGTTCTAGAAACTCGGCGCGGAATTGGTCAATGTGATCGTTAAAAAGCGCATCCTTTATGGTATCCCAGACCTCTTGGCGCTCCTGGTCATCTAAGTGTTCCATAGCTCCCCTCCTCGACGTTCTATTCGTTTTTGACCGTTTAATCTTAATTGTGAACTCGGCGTTTGTCAACGAAAGTATTTTCTTTTTATTAAATCATTAAGTTGACTTAAAATTACTGGAAGAATCATGTACACTTACAATTATAACCGTAGTTTAACAGATTGCTTGATAGAAAGGGAACATTCATGAATGATAATCAGCAAACTTCACCGATTGATTTCACCATTAATATTCAAGATCCATTTTCAGTTCATCTACATACTCACTTGAACCCGTCACAATGAGACGGTCCCCAAGTTTAAGTTCCGTGTCCCCGTGAGGCACTATAGAATCTTTGCCACGGAAAATCCGA
>NZ_JBQQCN010000019.1:0-81317 GCF_052246795.1 Halobacillus sp. K22
ATGCACAAAATGAGCATGGGAGCATGAGGATTTGTCATGCTATAAAGATGGGGAATAACCTGTCATAGGAGCATTTAAGACCTGTTAAGAAAAAGAGCACACTCTATTCTGGCAGGGTTCGTTATTCTCCTGTGGGTGGGTTGGTGGGGAAGTGGCGAGACTCCCATGGGAGAAGGAACTAGGTGAGATCCCACAGGGAGTGAAACGAGCGAGGAAGCTCACCGTTCCCCCATAGGAAAGTGTTCAAATGTGGAATCACCCCGATAGACACGACCAGCATAAGCCGCTCATCAAAAGGATGGCGGTTTTTCCATCCATTGATGAGCGGCTTATGTCTCGAGTGTCTGGGTGATGGAACAAGACGAGTTATTTCCCCACCAACCCCTTTCTATCTAGAGCAACGGGCCCAATTGTCTCGAAACTGAGTCTTCCAGTAACGGGAGCTTATCTTTAAGATCAACACGGAGGTCTAACAGAGTCAAATATAAAGAAGCAAAGAGTCTTTCGGCGTTTTACTCTTTAATTCGGATCTTATCACTTTGAACGGTGCTTCTGGTAGGTAATTGGTCTCGTCATGGTTTGAATCTCACCGAAGATTTGCTCCGTAAGTGGTTCAGCTTCCAAATAGCTTAAGTTATCCTCTACCTGATTTACTGAACTTGCGCCAAATACGGCCGTAGCCACAGCCGGGTGATGAAGAACATATTGCAGGGCCAGGGCGGTTGGTGTTCTTTCATTACTACCATAATCCTGCCACTTTTCAGTAAGTGCAAGAATTTCTTCATGACTATACTCTAAAAATCCATCCTTGGCTTTTTGGTGACCTTTTGAAGATAGCATTCCTTTGGCCAGTGGACCTCTTGCAAGTACACTGATATCATTCTCAGAGAGCAAATCCAGGATTTCTTCTTCTGGTCTGCGATCTAAAGCATTATACTGCATCATCACACTGGCGATGTTTGATTTTTTAACATATTCACGTATAACGTTTGGACGAATAGAGGATATTCCATATTCGCGGACAAGTCCATCTTGTTTAAGTTCGTCAAATGCTTCGATTGTTTCGTCCATAGGATCCTCTATTGTACCACCATGAAGCTGATATAGATCAATATAATCAGTGCCCAAACGCTGCAAACTGTCTTTCACAGCACGTTTAATGTGTTTTTTTGAGGGGTCCCACGTCCACCCTTCCTGTCCTGGGGTAAAGTTATTTCCCCCCTTGGATCCAATAATAAGATCGTCTCTTCGTCCCTGAATGGCCTTGCCGACAATTTTCTCATTGGTGCCAAAATCATAAAGATCAGCAGTATCTAAGTAATTTACTCCAGCATCAATTGCTCTGTCGATGATCGATTTTGCTTTCTCCTCGTCTGTACCTAAAGACATGCAGCCTAAGCTGATTTCGGATACATATAAGTCGGATTTTCCAATTTGACGTTTTTTCATATTATCATCCTTTTCTGATTTCTTATTAAAATCCCGCGGAATCTTCTGTCTCTCAAACGATCATATGATAAACTATCCATAGATTAATGGAGAGGATGAGAGACTGTGAAAAAGTTTGAAGAGAAAACTTACCATACAGAAACGATCTATACGGGAAAGATTGTCCAATTAAATATTGACAGTGTTACTTTACCCGATGGAAATACATCTAAACGAGAGCTGATTAAGCATCCGGGAGCTGTCGCAGTGATTGCCCTTACTGATGAAGGTAAATTAATATGCGTCGAGCAGTACAGAAAACCAATGGAAAAAAGCCTGGTGGAGATCCCTGCTGGTAAACTTGAGCCTGGTGAAGAAGCTTCGACATGTGCGCTAAGGGAATTGGAGGAGGAAACAGGATACACCACTGATTCTTTGGAGTGGGTTACATCTTTTTATACTTCTCCTGGTTTTGCTGATGAAATTGTCCATATTTATTTCACAGATCAAGTTAAGGTCCTTGATCAACGACCTGATGGGGATGAGGACGAATTCGTAGAGCTTATGGAGTTAACTCTAGAGGAAGCTGAAAAATTTGAAAAAGACCAACGAATCCAAGATGCTAAAACAGCTTACGCTCTTCTATACTGGAAGCTTCGAGGTGCTAAGTGATCCTTAACCTTTATCGGTTAAGATACATAGTTTGCAGGACAGGACTGAAAGGTGAACGATGCATCAACTAAATGAAAACCTACTATCTGGATTGAAGGTGATTTCCAGCATCTTTTGTTGGTAAATATCAAGGAAGACAAGGAAACACCCGTGGTATGGAAAATACCTGTTATCTTCAGATCCTTTATTAGCATTTCACTGATGAAAGCTGTTTCTTTTATTCCTTCCAGTTATTGGCGGTAAACTCTATGAATATTTACTAGAAAAATTTAAGATCAAGAATGGAAGTTATTCATCATGAATCTTCCTGGTAATCAAGGGCTTAAAGCTCACTGTATATGGTATTGGATAATGAGAAATGGATGTCCGCTGTTTTCTTCTGGAGACAGGGGAATGTATGAGAACGTTAGCGGTAAAGACAATGAAATGATGGTCTACTTTTATCTTTTCCTTCATAGATTGGTCATAGACCGGTTATGAGAAAGGATGGAGATTCCATGCACAATGGTATGCGGGTGGCAGGAAAAGAGATCCAAAGCCATGTAAATATTTTCGTTTTCATATTTGTCTTATTCATTATGGGAATTATATTTGGGGCTGTGATTGTTAACAGCATGAATTTTGTTCAAAAGCAGGATCTCTTTTTCTATTTGAAACAATTCTTTGAACAGAATATCTCCACGAATGGAACTACAAAAGCTACATTGTGGAAAGATAGCATCCTTTACCACTTAAAATACATGCTGTTGTTGTTTTTATTAGGTATTTCTGTCATAGGCATGCCTATTATTACTGTTTTATTATTTATTAAAGGACTGGTTGTTGGGTTTTCTGTAGGGTTTTTAGTTAATCAGATGGGCTGGTATGGTCTCTTGATTTCTTCAGCAGCTATAGCCCCACAGAATCTACTCATCATACCTGTATACTTAATAGCAGGATCACTGGCGTTGATTTTTTCTTTAACGCTTTGTAAACAGTTGTTTATTAGAAGGGTACACCAGCCCATCCTTAAAGGATTTGCTCGTTACAGCGTGTTTTTCGGTGCGTTAATGCTCATCCTGGTTGTGGCTTCAACCATAGAAGTATTTTTTTCTAATACCATTCTTGACTACGTATTGAAGTGGATTTATCATTAATTTAATGGTGATAATCATATTCAGTTTAGAATGATTTTAAATCATAGATTAAAATAATTTTAATTTGACACTCGTTCTGACTCTGCTTATAATTAAATTGATTACGAGGGAGGGACGAACGATATGGAGCATCGTATTGAGAGAATTAAGAAGCAATTGCATTCCCAGAGCTATAAGTTAACACCCCAAAGGGAAGCTACTGTTCGAGTGCTTTTAGAAAATGAAGAAGACCATTTAAGTGCAGAAGATGTCTACCTCCTCGTAAAAGAGAAAGCACCCGAAATCGGTCTGGCTACTGTATATCGTACGCTGGAATTGTTATCCGAATTGAAAGTTGTCGATAAAATAAACTTCGGAGATGGAGTTTCCCGCTATGACTTACGCAAAGAAGGAGCGGAACACTTTCATCACCACTTAGTTTGCATAGAGTGTGGATCGGTAGAGGAAATCGAGGAAGATTTATTAGGGGACGTTGAAAAGCTTGTAGAAGGACAATGGGGTTTTCAAGTTAAAGACCATCGTTTAACGTTTCATGGGGTCTGCCGCGTTTGCCAGAAACAAGCCGTAGCCGCCTCGTCATCAAAGGAAAACGAAGAAGAATAATGCACTGCCGCTATGAATTTACATAGTGGCTTTTTTCGTCTTAACTCTGTTATTTTCAATAGATAGTGTGAGGCTGGGTCTATTTACAAACTGCTAGAAATCGTGTAGGTTTATCGTAGGTAGGACAATCATGTATATTTGACAACTGTCTGGGCATATCCTTTTACATAAAGGCTCTAGAAAAGGGGTAGCGGGATGGTTCAATTGCGTCAAAATATACAGGATGTAGTTAAGGTTCTTATTGTATTTGCTTTATGTACTTGCGTTTTTTATATGGCACTCCGTCTTGTACATGAAGAGTATGAAAGGCAGCATCGGTATGATCCGCCGAGTGGTGCGGCAGTAAAGGTGTACCATCCGCTGGAGCAACGCTGGCCGGATCGACTGTCGATATTCTTTCAATTAGGAGAGTAGATGGGGCATGGATTATGCGTTAGAAGATTTTTTTCACTATTTGACAGTCGAACGAGGTTTATCATCGAATACGATCCAATCTTATAAACGTGATCTAACGCAATACCAACAGTTTTTACAGCAGGATCTAAATCTCTCAGATTGGGATCAAGTAGCAAGATCTCATATAATGAAGTACTTGCATGACTTGAATGATAAAGGGCGGTCCTCTGCTACAGTGGCAAGGCTGCTATCTTCCATTCGTCTCTACCATCAGTTTTTAATTAGAGAAAGGTTGACGAATGAAGACCCCAGTCTCCATATAGAAACCCCAAAAAAAGAACGGAAGCTTCCAAAAGTACTGTCTTCTGAAGAAGTGGACAAACTCCTAAGTGTGCAAGCGAAGGACCCTTTATCATTGAGAAATAAGGCCATGCTGGAAATGCTTTATGCCACTGGGCTTCGTGTTACAGAGCTGGTATCTTTAAAAGTAAGTGATCTTCATCTTACTATGGGATTTGTACGCTGTTTAGGCAAAGGTTCTAAGGAAAGGATTATTCCACTAGGGGAAATGGCAAAGGATGCTGTGCAAACCTATTTGGAGCAAGGTCGTGGGGCGCTCGTCAAGAACAAAAAGACAGAAGAATTGTTTGTGAATCATCATGGAAATAAGTTGTCACGTCAAGGTTTTTGGAAAATACTGAAAGCGGTTGCCCGCGATGCTGGCATTATGAAAGAACTCACACCCCATACGTTAAGACATTCATTTGCTACACATTTATTAGAAAATGGAGCAGACTTGCGTGCTGTACAGGAAATGCTGGGTCATGCTGACATTTCTACCACTCAAATATACACACACGTAACTAAAACAAGATTAAAAGATGTTTATCGCTCGTATCATCCTCGGGCATAAACTTTTTTGTTTTTAGTTGTCTGACATCCTACATCTTAAAATGATAGCGTAAAATAATTAAGTTATGGGAAAGTAAAATATAGGAGGGATCGTTAATGAAACCATTTAAAAGGGTATTTGTAGTAGTTATGGATTCGGTCGGAATCGGAGAGGCTCCTGACGCTGAACAATTTAATGATAAAGGAGCACATACACTGGGTCACATAGCCGAACATATGAATGGATTGAATATGCCGAATATGGGATCTCTTGGATTAAGCAATATTAGCGAGATTCAGGGAATTGAGCCCGCAAAACAGCCTAAAGCCCATTATACTACTATGAAAGAAGCATCTAATGGTAAGGATACTATGACCGGTCATTGGGAAATCATGGGTTTATATATTGATCAGCCTTTCCGCACGTTTCCTGATGGATTTCCAGATGAACTGCTTAATGAAATTAAGGAAAGAACAGGGCGGGGCATTGTAGGAAACAAGCCGGCATCCGGAACCGAGATTATAAAAGAGCTAGGTGAGCATCACATGAATACAGGTGATTTAATTATCTATACCTCTGCTGATTCTGTGCTTCAGATCGCTGCTCATGAAGATGTAATTCCCCCTAAAGAGCTTTATGAAATTTGTGAACTTTGCCGTGAGCTCACGTTAGATGAGAAATATATGGTTGGACGAGTAATAGCTCGGCCTTTTGTGGGAGAACCGGGTTCATTTGAACGTACATCTAATCGTCATGATTATGCTTTAAAACCTTTTGGCAGGACGGTTATGAACGAAATGAAAGACGAAGAACTAGATGTGATTGCTATCGGTAAAATTTCCGACATCTATGATGGCGAAGGGGTAACAGAAGCGATTCGTACGAATGATAATATGGATGGAATGGATAAGCTTGTTCAATCGATGAAGCAGAACTTTACAGGCATGAGCTTTTTAAACCTTGTAGATTTTGATGCGAAATTTGGTCATCGCCGTGATCCAGAAGGATATGGTAAAGCTCTTGAGGCATATGATGAACGCCTTCCTGAAGTGCTGGATTTATTAAATGAGGACGATCTTTTGATAATAACCGCAGACCATGGCAATGACCCTGTTCATCATGGTACGGATCATACTAGAGAGCTTGTACCATTAATTGTCTATCATAATGGAATTGAAGGTGGAAAAGAGTTAGAGCAGCGTCAGACTTTTGCGGATATTGGTGCCACAATATCTGAAAACTTTTCAATTAAAATGCCTGAGCATGGAACTAGTTTTTTAAACGATATTAAATAGGAGGGCGATTATGTATCATTTACATGTAGAAGAAGCTTCAGAATATTTGACGAAACAATTAAATGTTCAGCCGACCGTAGGATTAATTCTTGGTTCGGGTTTAGGGGTGCTGGCTGATGAAATTCAAAATCCAACGAGGATCTCTTATAAAGATATTCCTCATTTTCCTGAATCAACTGTGTCCGGCCACAAGGGACAATTGGTTATTGGAGAGTTAGAAGGAAGACAAGTTATTGCTATGCAGGGCCGCTTCCATTATTACGAAGGGTACAATATGCAGCAAGTAACTTTTCCTGTACGTGTAATGAAAGAACTCGGCATAGACACCTTATTTGTGACTAATGCGGCCGGAGGGATTAATGAATCTTTTGAGCCTGGTAACCTGATGATCATTACTGACCATATTAACAACATGGGAGACAGCCCTCTTATCGGTCCGAATGACGATGAAAGGGGACCACGATTCCCGGATATGTCAGAAGCCTATGACCGTGCCTTAATCGAGCATGCCAGGCAGAGTGCTGAAAGGCTTGATATTAACGTTCAAGAAGGTGTTTACGTAGGTAACACTGGTCCAGCTTATGAAACAGGTGCTGAGGTTCGAATGCTTCGTGTTCTAGGCGGAGATGCTGTAGGGATGTCTACCGTACCGGAAGTCATTACAGCTAGTCACTCTGGAATTCGCGTACTGGGGATCTCTTGCATTTCCAATATGGCTGCTGGAATATTAGATCAGCCTCTCACACATGATGAAGTTATTGAGACCACCTCTCAAGTAAGAGAGGACTTCCTTGGGTTTGTGAAAGAACTATTAAAATCATTACCAGCCTGAAGACATAAATAGTAAAGGGTGAGTTAAATGAGAATGTACGATATCATTGTTAAAAAAAGAGATGGCGGCGAGTTAAGTAAAGAAGAAATCTACTTCTTTGTAGATGGATACACCAATGGGGAGATTCCAGATTATCAGGCTTCAGCACTAACGATGGCTATTTACTTTCAAGGAATGACTCAGGAGGAAACAGCTACATTGACTCAAGCTATGGTGGACTCCGGTGAGACGATTGATCTTTCCGCTATCAAAGGACATAAGGTGGATAAACATTCAACTGGCGGCGTCGGAGATAAAGTTACCTTTATTGTAGGTCCGTTAGTTGCTTCTGTTGGTGTTCCAGTTGCAAAAATGTCTGGACGTGGCCTCGGGCATACAGGTGGAACGTTAGATAAACTGGAATCAATTAAGGGACTGGAAATTGAAATGACAAAAGACCAGTTCATCCATAATGTGAATACTCATAAGCTGGCAGTAGCTGGTCAGACAGGGAATTTAGCACCTGCCGATAAAAAATTATATGCACTGCGCGATGTAACAGGAACTGTTGATTCCCTGCCTCTCATAGCCGGGTCTATTATGAGTAAGAAGTTAGCATCTGGTGCAGACGGCATTGTCTTAGATGTTAAAACGGGGTCGGGCGCATTTATGAAAACCCTTGAGGATTCAGAAAATTTAGCGCGGGAAATGGTGAATATCGGTAACAATCTTGGCCGCCAAACAGTTGCGGTAATCAGCGATATGAACCAGCCGCTTGGATTTGAAGTCGGAAATGCTAATGAAATTAAAGAAGCTGCTGAAATTCTGCAAGGAAAGAATGTAGAAGATTTAAGAGAACTATCTCTAGAACTTGCCTCTCATATGACAGTTCTTGCGGAAGTATTCAATTCTTATGAAGAAGCTTATGAAGCTCTAGCTAAGAATTTGGAAAATGGAAAAGCTTTTCAAAGTCTGAGGAACCTGGTCGAAGCTCAACATGGCGATGTATCCATGATCGATAACTTAGACAAACTTCCGAAAGCTAAATACAAAATAGAAGTGAAAGCAGAGAAAAGTGGATATATAGCTGCTATTGATGCAGAGTCCATTGGAATTGCAGCTATGTACCTTGGGGCCGGCCGCGCTACTAAAGATGATCAGATTAATCATGGGGTTGGCATTACCTTGAATAAAAAAATAGGAGATCCGGTGGAGGAAGGAGAATCACTCGTTGTCCTTCATAGCGATGAGGAAGATCCTCAATCATCTATTACTAAAGTCTTAGATGCTTATTCTATTGCAGAAACTGCAGTTGAAAAGCCTACTCTTATTTATACAGTTATAAAATAAAACCTTTAATCTCTTTAAGACACACTTTCTCGAAAAAAGTTCTTCCACTAAATGCTTCTATAGTGGGAGAGCTTTTTTAATAACATAAACAACCTTTAGTGTAGGCTTTAAAATATCCAGTTCATATCGAAAGAAGAGTAGGAAAGAGTCAGAAATTTGAAATCATGTGTTTTTTGTTACCCTGAATTGGATCCATCCCAGCAGATCATTATAGAAAATGAGACCTGTTTATTTCTGCAAAAAAAACAAAAAAATTTGACTGGCTTGGGACTAATTGTTCCTATAAGTCACAAATGAATTGTATTTGATTTAATGCATATGGTAAATAAGCGGCTGGATAGAGAACTTAATCCTGTTGGTTACAATATAGGCTATTGTCTTGAAACTGAAGGCCACATATATTCCACCCTCATATGCATATAACACCTAGGTTTCAAGATGAGCCGTACGCAGGGAAAGGCATCCGTCATTGGCTGAAACAGGAATCAAATAGAAGAATAGAACGTTAAAAAACAAGGCGCAGAATCCTGATCTGTGCCTTGTTTTTTCTTTCCTCTAACTCTGTATAGAAAACCATATAAAGGGAAAAATAGGGGCACTTACAGAAATTGGAGGTCAATTTTATGCAAAAACTCATCGGCTCCATCATTATTTTAATGGTAACATTCAGCATTTTACAGCCAGTATCTATAAAAGCAGAGGAAAAATCTGCACCAGATCTGGTGAATTCTGCTAAATCAGCTATACTATTAGAAAAAAATAGTGGAATGATGCTCTACGAAAAAGATGCCCACAAGGAACTTCCTCCTGCAAGTATGACAAAAGTAATGACCCTTTTGCTTATAATGGAAGAACTGGAGAAGGAGAGCATCAGTCTTGAGGAAAAGGTACGAATCAGTGAACATGCGGCATCAATGGGAGGTTCCCAGATTTTTCTGGAAGCTGGTGAAGAGATGACCGTAAAGGATTTGTTAAAAGGGATTGCTGTAGCTTCTGGCAACGATGCAAGTGTGGCAATGGCTGAACGGATCGCAGGGTCTGAAAAAGAGTTTGTCAATCAAATGAATAAAAAAGCCCAGGATCTGGGGCTGAAACATACACACTTTGAAAACCCGACCGGTTTGCCAGCAGAAGGCCATTATAGTACAGCTCATGATATGGCTGTTATGGCCCGTGAGCTCTTACTCCACGATGAAGTAACTCAATACACAAGTATCTATGATGATTATTTACGAAAAGGCAAGGATAATGAGTTCTGGCTGGTCACTACAAATAAACTAATTAAATCCTATCCTGGAATGGATGGTTTAAAAACAGGTTACACTTCTGAAGCAAAATATTGTCTGACAGCTTCAGCTAAGCGGGATGACATGCACATGATCGCAGTCGTAATGGGGGCGGAAACACCCAAAGATCGTAATTCAGACGTTACAAGCCTTCTTGATTATGGATTCGGACAGTATGAAGGAGTAAAGTTATACGATAAAAAAGATACGTTAAAAACAATGAAACTGACCAGAGGTCAACCTGAAAATATTAAGCTTTCCCCTGAAAAAGATGTGGTTGTACTTAAGAAAAAGACTCAGAAAAAAGAGGAATACGACACTAAAATTAAATTAGTGGAACAGAAGGAGCTGCCTTTATCCAGAGGGGACCATATGGGATGGCTCATCGTGGAAAAAGATGGAAATGAAGTAGCCAAAGTGCGTTTGGAAACGAAGGAGAAGGTAGAGAAAGCAAGCTTTATAAACTTATGGGAACGTTCATGGAGGAATTTGACGAGCTTTCAGAGGTTTTAGCTTTTCGCCACTAGTATTGTTTTTAAGCAGGAATAAGCTGCAAGTTTTACGAAAGACTTAAGGACTCTTATAAGTTAGAGGAGGAAAACAATTGAGTCTTCACGTAGAATTTGTAAGTAAAGAAAACGTATTGGTCGTTCGCCTGGAGGGAGAGCTTGATCATCATGAAACCACTAAATTTCGGGAAGCCTGGCGGAATCAGCTTCACCAGAACGAGGTGGACCATGTAGTTGTTAATTTAGAAAAACTTAACTTCATGGATAGTTCAGGCCTGGGAGTCATGCTTGGACGATATAAAGAGGTCCAAGCTTTAGAGAATGAAATGATTATTTGCTCTATATCTCCAGAAGTCAGACGTTTATTTGATCTATCCGGAATGTTTAAGATTATGAGGCTGGTTGATAGCGAATCGCATGCTCTTGAACTATTGGGGGTGGCTTCATGCGAAATGAAATGACGCTCGAGTTCTTAAGTGTAAGTGAAAATGAATCGCTTGCACGTGTGGCTGTAGCCGCGTTTGTGAGTCAAATGAATCCTACAATGGAAGAGCTTACTGATATTAAGACGGTTGTTTCTGAAGCTGTGACAAATGCCATCATCCATGGATATGAAGAAAACCCCCATCAGAAAGTTATGCTTTCGTGTGCAATTGACGGTGAACAAATTGAAATCATTATCAAAGATGAAGGTAAAGGAATCAGCAACATTGAAGAAGCTAAAGAGCCTCTTTTTACCTCAAAACCTGAATGGGAACGTTCCGGTATGGGATTTACTATTATGGAAAATTTCATGGATAAGGTGGACGTCACATCTGAGCCAGATATTGGAACAACAATCCGTATGATGAAGCAGCTCACGTCAACTAGAGCTCTTTGCAATTGAGGCGGTCGCTATGAGTGATACCACTAAAGAACGCTTATCCGACCAAAATGTCAAAGAACTGATCCGAAGAAGCCAAGCTGGAGACCAGGATGCCAGAGACTTTCTAGTCGAAAAAAATACAAGATTGGTATGGTCGGTCGTGCAGCGATACTTACGCAGGGGATATGATCAAGACGACCTTTACCAAATTGGCTGTATCGGCTTGCTCAAATCAATTGATAAATTTGACTTAAGTTATGATGTGCGTTTTTCGACTTATGCCGTTCCAATGATTATTGGGGAAATTCAGCGGTTTATACGTGATGATGGAACCGTTAAGGTCAGTCGGAGTTTAAAAGAACTGAATCATAAAGTCAGGGGTAAAAAAGAAGAATTAATGAAAATTCTCGGTCGATCCCCTACGGTGAATGAATTGGCTGAAGCTCTTGGAATGACAAGAGAAGAAATCGTCCAGGCGGAGGAAGTTGGACGATCTCCTCAATCCATTTATGAAACGGTTTATGAAAATGAAGGAGACCCTATCACACTCGTCGACCAAATTGCAGAAGAGGAAGATAACTGGTTTGATCAAATAACCCTGCAGGATGTATTAAGTCGGCTTGAAAAAAGAGAACGTCTGATTATTTACTTGCGCTACTATAAAGACCAGACCCAGACGGAAGTAGCCGAACGCTTAGGTATTTCTCAAGTTCAGGTATCAAGACTTGAGAAAAAAATATTGGCTGATATGAAACAGACGATGAATGATACGAGTTAAACTGCGTTCAAATAGAGCGCAGTTTTTTTGTTGTGTGTAATTGTATGTTTTTTTCCAATCACACACATAATAAGCGTAAGCCACAGACAGGGAGGCGAAATTATGACGACTCCTGTGTATATCCGTATCAAACAATCGATTAATATAGACCCTTCATCGACGATACGATTAGGAGATATAGCCCGGATCACTGGTTCCAGACGTTACGAAACTGTACTGCCAAATATGATTGTTCACAAGGTCAAAGCCGATGACCAAAATATAGTAGTTATTGATGGATTTATGGTTATTGAACAGGTTCTCTCTAAGTTTCCTCAAGTAGAAGTAGAACTGCTCGGTCCAAGCCAATGTGTCGTTCACGTTGAAAAACATAAAAAGCAGCCTTCACTTCTACTGATTTCAGGAATTTGGCTGCTTCTTTTTATCGGAGCGGCTATGGCCATAATGAACTTTCATTATGACGTAAGCATGGAAGCTGTACAGCAAAAACTTCATTTCATGCTGACCGGAGAAGAAAAAGAACACCCTTTATGGATTCAAGTGCCTTACTCCCTGGGCCTGGGAATAGGCATGATCCTCTTCTTTAACCACTGGTTTCAAAAACGTTTTAATGAAGAGCCGAGTCCTATGGAAGTAGAAATCTTTAACTATCAGCAGGATTTAGATAGGTACGTAGCTGTAAAAGAAAATAAGGTGGAAAAACAGGATGCAGATCATTGAAGCACTTATCGGACTAGCCTCTGGTATAGCCGTGGGTACCGGTTTCGTTGCTTTTCTAACTGTATTAGGAATTGTACCTCGATTAATGCAGCTCAGTCATTCAGAGTCTAAACTGCGTCTGTACGAGGCCGCCGTGATTCTAGGTGTATTCTTTGGGATATATTTATCATTTGGAGATGGCCCCATACAAATTTCTATCATAGGCCTCGTTATCTGGGGGCTATTTCACGGAATATTCATCGGAATGTTGGCAGCAGCTTTGACAGAGGTATTAAATGTATTTCCACTTTTATTTAAAAGAGTAGGTGTGGATGGCTTTTTGTTTACTCTGCTTATGGCTCTCGTGCTTGGAAAAATTGCAGGTTCGCTTTTTCAGTGGCTGATCTTCGTTCGATGATCACCTATCAAATTGAGGGGGTACGTACTTTGGACAAACAAAAACTTAATGAACAAAACTTTGAAAAGGCAAGGAAAGCTTATCAACCCAAACCTCCTTATGTACTTAACGTAATTAAGGCCTTTATTGTCGGAGGTCTAATATGTGCACTGGGGGAATTGCTCACAGAAATGTATGTCCATTGGTTTGATTATTCCGAAAAGGATGCGGGCAATCCGACTGTAGCTACGTTAATCCTTTTGTCTGCACTCGCTACAGGATTCGGGGTTTACGATAAACTCGGACAGTTTGCAGGAGCAGGTTCAGCAGTACCGGTTACCGGCTTTGCTAATTCAATTACTTCTGCAGCACTTGAGCATAAAAGTGAGGGTTTAGTTCTGGGTGTAGCTACAAACTTATTCAAACTAGCTGGGTCAGTCATTGTTTTTGGTGTAGTGGCCGCTTATATTCTTGGTATTTTACGCTATCTTTGGTCGCTTATTTTTTAGGAGGAGTACAACATGGGAAAAACCGGAATACAATCGTGGTCTTTTACTAATCCTGTTTATATACAGTCTTCAGGTACAGTCGTAGGTCCTTTAGAAGGTCAAGGGCCTTTAAGCAGCACTTTCGATCATATTTACGATGAACTTCACTGCGGAGAAGATAACTGGGAGTTAGCGGAACGTCGGTTAATGATAGACGCCGTTCATTCTTGTCTTCAAAAAGCGGGAGTAGACGAATCGAGCGTTGATTTATTTTTAGCAGGAGATCTTTTGAACCAAAACGTTACTGGAAACTATGTTGCCCGACAATTAGGCATCCCTTTACTCGGCATGTTCGGTGCTTGTTCTACGAGCATGGAAACTTTAGCTACGGCAGCAGCGCTAGTGGAATCTGGTTACTCAAAACATGCGTTGGTAGCAGTAAGTTCTCATAATGCTACGGCGGAAAGGCAGTTTAGATATCCCACTGAATACGGAGGACAAAAACCAAAAACCGCAACATTTACTGTGACAGGAAGTGGAGCGGCGTTAGTATCTAAGACTCCTTCCCCGGTTAAAATTGAAGCAGCCACTATTGGAAAAGTAATGGATTACAAAATTAAAGATCCATTTGATATGGGGTCTGCGATGGCACCTGCAGCATGGGATACTATTAAAACTCATCTGGAAGATATGGGAAGAGTGCCTGAAGATTATGATGTCATTGCAACTGGGGATTTATCTTCAGTAGGGACGCCGATCTTACGTGATCTTATGAAACAGGATGGATATGATATCACGCCTGTTCATAAGGATTGTGGTTTAATGGTTTATCATAGTGACCAGCCTGTATTCAGCGGGGGGAGCGGTTGCGCTTGCTCAGCCGTCGTTACTTACGGTAAATTGCTGGATGATTTAAAGCTGGGTACTTATCAGCGGATATTAATCGTCGCAACTGGAGCTCTAATGAGTCCAACAATGATGCAGCAGAAAGAATCCATCCCTGGGATCGCTCATGCTGTAGTTTTAACGAAAGGAGAACTTTCTCAATGAATTTTTTATGGGCTTTTGTTGTGGGTGGAGGAATCTGTGTAATTGGACAGCTGTTACTTGACTTTGCGAAATTAACTCCAGCTCATGTTATGTCTTCTTTCGTTGTAGCAGGTGCGGTTCTTGATGCATTTGACTTATATGATAATTTGATTGAATTTGCAGGAGCAGGTGCCACGGTGCCAATTACGAGCTTCGGTCATTCACTTTTACATGGAGCTATGGAGCAAGCGGATGAACACGGCATTATAGGTATAGCTATTGGTATTTTTGAGTTAACATCCGCAGGTATAGCATCAGCTATATTATTTGGTTTTATCGTAGCTGTATTTTTTAAACCGAAAGGATAGCAAGTAATTAGGGAGGTGGCATCTTTGGCTGAGCCGGTTAAAACACCAATCGTGATGAAATTGGAACAAAATCGAAAAGTAATGAATGAGCGAGTGGGTGTCGATCAATCATTTGATATAGGTTTTCGGACGTTGCACCTGCTAAATCATGAAATTAATCTTTACTATGTTACCGGATTATGTGAAACCCCAATTATCGTCGAACTGATGAGGCAGCTGTTTGAAATTAATGAATTTCAAGACGAAAGTGAGAAACGCTCGGCTTTTCAGCAGATCAAAGATGAGATCCCTCACCAGCAAGTTGAAGTAGTTTCTTCAATTGAAAAATGTATCACTCAATTATTATCTGGTTTAGTTGTAATCTTCGTACAAGGGGAGACAGAAGCCTTTATTGTAGATGTGCGTTCGTATCCTGGACGCACACCAGAGGAGCCAGACACGGAAAAAGTTATTCGTGGATCTAGGGATGGTTATACAGAGAATATCATTGAAAATACTGCACTAACTAGAAGGCGAATCCGTGATGAACGCTTGCGGCATGAAATCATGCAAGTAGGAGAGCGTTCAAAAACAGATATCTGCTTGTCGTATATTAAGGATGTAGCAGATCCAGGGCTGGTTAAGCTTCTCAAAAAGGAAATAAAAAACATAAAGATTGATGGGCTATCCATGGCTGATAAAACACTGGAAGAATTTCTAGTCCATCAGGGCCGGAATCCTTTTCCGCTCGTAAGGTATTCAGAAAGACCAGACGTTACAGCCGCTCACTTATTTGAAGGGCATGTAGTGATTATGGTGGATACGTCCCCAAGCATCATCATAACTCCTACTACTTATTTTCACCATGTACAGCACGCGGAAGAATTCCGTCAGTCACCGGCTGTCGGAACGTTCGTCAGGTGGGTCCGGTTTTTCGGTATATTTGCTTCAGTGTTTCTATTGCCTCTGTGGATGCTATTCGTTATGCAACCTGATTTGTTACCCGAGCAACTCTCATTTGTTGGCCCAAATGAAGAAAGTACGATACCGGTGATTGTTCAAATCTTATTAGCAGATTTAGGACTGGAGATGCTGAGAATTGCAGCCATCCACACGCCTACGCCATTATCCACCGCCATGGGTTTAATTGCTGCCGTATTAATAGGGCAGATCGCCATTGATGTCGGGATGTTTGTGCCCGAAGTTATTTTATATGTGGCTGTCAGTGCTATAGGTTCATATGCTACTCCAAGCTATGAGCTTTCTGTAGCTAATAAAATGTCCCGCGTCCTATTGGTCATATTTGTTGCTTTATTCGGTATTAAAGGATTTATGATTGGTATGACATTATACATTATAATACTTGCTCGTACTAAATCATTAAATACTCCTTACCTCTGGCCATTTATCCCGTTTAACGCTAAAGCAGCTACTCAAATTGTATTACGTATGTCTATGCCTTCGCTGAAAGTAAGACCTAGTATTGTTCATCCCCAGAATAATCAGAGGCAAAGGTCTTAATCATATTGCCGGTTCTTTATCAATGTGATAAATTAAAATAAATCAACTTGAGAGATGTTCCTTTTTGAAGGAGCATTTTCTTTTTAGGAGCTACAAAAGGCGGTGTTTTTAATGAATTATGAAACAGATCAGCGAGGGGAGCTGCTAATTGGCGGTATCTCGGCTAAAGAGTTGGCCGATCAGTATGGAACTCCCTTATACGTATATGACGTGGATAAGATACGAGCGAACGCAAGGGCTTTCGTACGCACCTTCAAGGATTATGGCATTCCTGCCCAGGTAGCATACGCGAGTAAGGCTTTTTCATCAATCGCCATGCTTGAAGTGGCTCACCAGGAGGGCTTAAGTCTTGATGTTGTCTCAGAAGGAGAACTTCATACGGCATTGGAGTCCGGCTTTCCTTCTGAAAAAATTCACATGCATGGAAATAATAAAAGTATTCAGGAACTGGAAATGGCTGTTGAGAATAAAATAGGCTGTATTGTGGTTGATAATTTCTATGAAATTGAACTACTGAATGCAATTCTAAAGGAACGGCAAAAGGAAATGGACGTTCTACTTCGTGTAACTCCAGGAATAGAAGCACATACCCATGATTATATCCTGACCGGTCAGGAGGATTCAAAATTTGGTTTCGATTTGTCGAGTGGACAAGCAGAAGAAGCCTTTCAAAAAGTTACTGAAGCCAGTCAAATTCATATGAAGGGGCTGCACTGCCACATTGGTTCTCAAATATTTGAGACTAGTGGGTTTGAAATGGCTGCTCGTAAGCTCTTTTCTGCTCTGAATGAATGGTTCGAGAAGTATGACTACCAGGCTTCTGTCCTGAATTTAGGGGGAGGATTTGGTATTCAATATACTGAAGAAGACCAGCCGTTAGCACTAGATCAATATGCCCACTCCTTAATAAAAGAAGTGACGGAGCTTGCTGAACATTACAATTATCCTATTCCTGAAATTTGGATTGAACCAGGCAGGGCCATCGTAGGAGAAGCTGGAACTACTTTATATACGGTTGGCTCCATCAAAGACGTTCCAGGAATTAGAACCTATGTCTCGGTCGATGGAGGAATGACAGATAATATCCGTCCGGCGCTTTATCAAGCTAAGTACGAAGCTGTTTTAGCAAATAAAATGCACGAACGAAACCATCAGGAATACGCTATTGCAGGAAAATGCTGTGAATCTGGTGATATGCTGATCTGGGACACTAAACTTCCAAAAGTCGAACATAAGGATTTACTTGCAGTTTTTAGCACAGGAGCGTATGGTTATTCTATGGCAAACAATTACAATCGCTTTCAGAAGCCAGCTGTCGTTTTTGTTGAGAATGGCAACCATCAGTTGGTCGTACGCAGAGAGAGCTATCAGGAATTGACAAGGTTAGATTTATCTTATTTGCACAGAGAGGGGTAAAAAGTTATGAAACAAGCAACAATTGAATTTGAAAATGGAGAAAAAATGCTAATTGAATTATATGATGAGGCAGCTCCAGGCACGGTACAAAACTTTGAAAAATTAGCAAATAGTGAATTTTATGATGGACTTACTTTCCACAGGGTTATCCCTGATTTTGTTATCCAAGGGGGAGATCCTAACGGAAATGGAACAGGAGGCCCTGGATATACTATAAAATGTGAGACGGAAGGTAACCCGCATAAACATAGTCGGGGTACTTTGTCTATGGCTCATGCCGGTAAAGACACTGGAGGAAGTCAATTCTTTGTCTGCCACTCTCCTCAGCCACACTTGGATGGACGACACACGGTATTTGGTCAAGTAATTGAAGGTGTCGATATAGTAGACCGCGTACGTCCTGGAGATGTTATGCACAAGGTTAGAGTGGAAGACAAGTAAGCCTATAAAGGAATACATTCATGGTCGTCGATGTACTTCTCCTGATTTTCTTAATAGCCCCACTTAGTCTTTTTATTCATGAGATGGGTCATGTCCTGTCAGCGATGATATTTCGTGCTGAAAAAAGCGATATTATTATAGGAACAGGTAGGCAGGTGTGCAAATTGCGTCTCGGAAGACTGCATGTATACGTTCGCTTAATTTTCTTTAATGGTGGACATTCGATAAACGAGAAGACTCCATCATTTGCCGTTAAAGAGAAAGCTTGGATAAGTGCAGGTGGTCCTCTGCTAAACGGAACTGTGGCTTTTCTTCTTTTTCTGGGGCCAGCAGCAGAGCAATCGGAAGGATTTTTTTACTTCTGTATGTTCAACGGATATCTTGCCATAGTCAACAGCTTTCCCTTTTGTATTAAAGGCAGAAAATCAGATGGTTACCGTTTTTTTCAATACTTAGGAGCTGCCAAGTCCTAAAGGGTTGCATCTTCAACTGAATTTGTTATTGTGTATTTTGTATGTGAATCCAAACATTTCGGGGGAAGCTGAATGAGAAAGAAGAATTGGACACTGTTTATTGTTCTGCTTGTACTAGGGTTTGCCTGGGGCATCTACTACTGGTTTGGAATTGTACAATAGTCCAGTGCTGGTAAGAAATATAACGGCTCTATAGTGTTAACTTCACCATGCTATAGTAGAGATTAAGAAAAGTTATTTTCATAATTGAGGGGTAACTATGTTAATACGATATAAAAAATCATTTGAAAAAATTGCGATGGGGCTCTTGTCTTTTATGCCTGAGGTTTCCGATTTAAAACTGCTTCAAGAAATCATTAAAGAATATGAGACCAATAAAGATTGGAATTTATTCTTATGGAAAGATGAAGACATTCTTGGCACCATTGGTATACGACTAGAAGGTCAGAAAGTGGTCATTCAGCATGTCTCTGTTAACCCATCTCATAGAAACTCAGGTATAGGAAGACAAATGATTCAGCGTATTCAAGAAAATTTCGGCAATCAATATGAAATATGTGCTGATGAAGCTACGGAGTCATTTGTGGTAAAGTGTGAGGCACATAGACCTTCTTCACAAGTATAGGGAAGGAGATGTCTGTAGACATCTCCTTTATTTGTGATGAACTATTATTCTCTTCTTAATTTGTGTTTATGAATTAAAAAATTATCTTCTAAATTACTCGGGCTTCCATAAGTAACATTCCATTTTTTACATAAAACCTGTACCTCTTCAATCAAGTGTTCATCCTTAATTGGAAGGTTCATACTCCTATAAGAATAACCATTTTCGATTTGTGTTTTCATTTCTTCCAATTTATTAGATAATAAAGAAAAGGATATACCTAGTTTTTCAATGTTATAAATGTTAGGTTCAAGCTTTTCTAAGCACCTGTTTACAAGGGTGAGCGCTCCACGCAAATTACCCCTCCGATAATGATACAGAAAAACAGCAATTTGAATGAGTAGAACCCATACAGAAAGTCGGTTTTTAGGTTCAACTAATTTCCAATGTTCTTCCAGAACTTCATGGCACTCAAAGTAATCTCTCGTTCCATGAAAATGAGCTAAGAACTCTATATACTTCTCAGAATACATATACGAAACCTCCGAAACATTTTCCCTTTTATCATTATTGTATATGACCGAATAACTGTACAACAAGCTGGAGGGTACAATTCACTTACTCACTATTTTTTGATACGATGGTATTCGTCAATTAATAACAAAGGAAGAATACGATGACTAAAAGCTATCAAGTTAAAGTAGATGGATTTGAAGGCCCATTGGATCTTCTTTTACATCTAGTTAATCGCTATGAAATCGATATCTATAATATCCCGGTTTCTAAAATAACCGATCAGTATATGAATTATATTCATACGATGAGAGAATTGGAATTAGACCTTGCCAGTGAATATTTAGTGATGGCTGCTTCACTGCTTGCCATAAAGAGTCAGATGCTTCTGCCTAATCCGACTCTGGAGGAAGTAGATGAAGAAGGCTTTGAAGAGGATCCTCGTGAAGAGCTTATGAGAAAGCTAATCGAATATCGAAAATATAAGCAGGCAGCTGAAGGATTGAAAGAGAAAGAAGTAGAAGCGAATAGAATCTACACTCGACCACCCATGCGTCAGGAGGAAGTTCAAGAAGAAGCACCGGCCATCAACCCTGGAGAGGCATCCATTTATGATATGATCCACGCTATGAGTAAAATGCTTTCCAGAACGAAAGCTGAGGAACAAGTTCAAGAGACAAAAATTAAACGGGATGAGGTCCCTATTCAACTGAGAATGGAAGAAATTCTAACTCAAGTTGATTTGCAAGAAGGGGGAACTTCCTTTTATCAATTATTTAAAAAACGATCCCGCCCGCACATAGTGGTTACATTCATGGCTATCTTGGAGTTAATGAAAAGTAATGATATTGTTTGTGTGCAGCAGCAGCATTTTGAAGAATTAATTGTATTTAAAATGGAGGATGCCCCATGGAGTTAGAGGAATACAAAGCTGTAGTGGAAGGGTTGCTGTTCGCCTCTGGTGATGAGGGCATAACCCGCAAAAAAATAAGCAATGTTTTAGAAATAAAACAAACAGAGTTAAATGCCATAATAGAAGAATTGAAAAAAGAGTATAAGCACGTTCATAGAGGAATTACCATTATGGATTCACAGGGTGTCCTGCATCTTACCACGAAGCCGGAACATGCCTCTTATTATAAGCGGCTGATAGATTCACCGGGAAACACTCGTCTTTCCCAGGCAGCTCTTGAAACGCTCGCCATTGTTGCTTATCAGCAGCCAATTACAAGAATAGAAATTGATGATCTTAGAGGAGTTAAAAGTGACCGCGCGGTGCAGACGCTGGTTAACAGAGGGCTTATTGAGGAAAAAGGAAGGAAAGAAGCTATTGGCCGACCGGTGCTCTTTGGTACGACGAAGGATTTCTTAATTTATTTTGGCCTTACTTCTTTACAAGAACTGCCGCCACTTTCAGAACTTAAAGAAGCAGAAAATCTAGAAGAAGAAGCAGATCTTTTCTTTGGTAATTTTACTGGAACAGATGAATAGAGAAAGAGGCAAAAAATTAAACTGCCCCACGGCTATCAAACAGTCAGTGAACATAGTTCTAAGCGGCTTCAGCTCTAAAACCTTTAGAGCTAAAGCCGCTTTTTTTAATTTATTTTTATATATTTGCCTTCCTAATAATAAAGATGTTCCGTTAATAATAGGCGATGCAGCTGGCTGAAATCGTCCCCGAAGGACATCCCTCCTAACCGTTATCTCGAAACTAAGTCTTACAGTATCAGGAGCTTAACCTTAAAATTAGCACGGAAGTTTAACAGAGACTAAAAAAATAGAAGGATACTCTCCTCTTATCGAGAAGCTGAGGCAGCTTAATCATTAGATATAGAAGGCAGTACTCATAAGCTTGTACCGGGCAGCATAAGGTAAATCAAATGACCAAAACAGGGAGGTCCCCCGGTTGAAAAAGCTTATATTGTCTTCTTTATCGTTAGCAATGGTTATATCACTTTTTATAGTTAAACCAGTCCAAGCAAATCCAAACCTATCCGTTTCTGCTGAGCATGCGGTATTACTGGATTCTGAGTCAGGCCGCGTCTTATATGAAAAAGATGCTTATGAGGCGTCCCTTATCGCAAGTACAACTAAAATTATGACAGCAATTATAGCAATTGAATCAGGTAAAATGGAAGAAAAAGTAAAAGTGAGCAGTCGAGCGGTACATACAGAAGGTTCTTCTATTTATTTGACCGAAAATGAAAAGATCCCTCTTAAGGATTTAGTCTATGGTTTAATGTTGCGTTCAGGAAACGATTCTGCAGTTGCGATTGCCGAGCATGTAGGCGGAAGCGTGGAAGGTTTCACGCAAATGATGAATGAGAAAGCTCTCTGGCTTGGTATGAATCACAGTAACTTTGAGAATCCTCACGGTCTGGATGGGGAAGAGCACTTATCAAGTGCTTATGACCTTGCCTTACTAATGGCTTACTCTATGAAAAATGAAACCTTCCGCGAAGTTACCGGAAGCGAATCCTTCCGTTCTGAAAACAGAGACTATGCCTGGATGAACAAAAATAAATTATTAACTAAATACTATGCACCTGCAAATGGAGGGAAAACTGGATTTACTAAGAAAGCAGGACGAACCCTCGTAAGCAGTGCTGAGAAAGACGGCATGGAATTAATTGCTGTAACGTTAAATGCACCAGACGATTGGAACGATCATCAGCGAATGTTTGAGTGGGGATTTGACAACTTTGAAACGGTTAAGCTTCAATCCGAAGGTACGGTTGAAACCAATGGCCAGAGCTACTACTTGCCACGTGATATTTACTTCCCACTTACTGCAGCTGAAAAAGAAGAGGTAAAAGCAACTTTCTATCGATACAATGGAGTCGAACTGGACAATCTAGCGGGTATGCGTCAATTTATGGTGGGGGAGACTCCTCTCGTTCAAGCATCAGTATGGCATGAACGGCCTAAAAAATCCCTTATATCCGGAATGAAAAGTTTTCTTGGGAGGATTACGGGGGTGGTGCCGTGGTCAACTTAATTTGGGCCCTGCTAGCTGTAGTAGGAATTGTTTATGCAGCTTTTAACGGTACAATGGGGGCTGTGAACAAAGCAATTTTCTCTACTCTTGATGAAGCTGTCATGATTACACTAAGTCTTGCCGGAGTCCTTGTATTCTGGCTTGGACTTATGAAAATAGCGGAAGAGGCAGGATTACTTAGAGGATTAGCTAAGTTATTCAAACCCTTTGTAAGAAAAGTTTTTCCAGATATTCCGGAAAACGACCCAGCTCTTGGTTACATTCTTTCAAATATGACAGCTAATATTTTCGGACTGGGAAACGCAGCCACTCCCATGGGCTTAAAAGCAATGAATGAACTTAAGAGATTGTCAGACTCACAGGAAGCCAGCAGATCTATGATAACGTTACTAGCTATTAATACATCCTCTCTTACTTTAATTCCAACCACCGTTATTGCTATTCGCATGAAATACGGATCAGAAGACCCTACCAGCATTGTAGGTGCAACTATTCTTGCAACTATAATTTCAACATGTGCTGCCCTTTTAATTGATCGATATTTTTATTATCGCAGAAAAAGGTTGATGAGGATATGATCAGCATATGGTTAATCCCGGGTATTATATTAATTGTACTCATTACAGCAACTCTTAAAAAAGTTCCTGCTTACGAGGTGTTTGTAGAAGGCAGTAAAGAAGGTATTCAAATTGCTATATCATTACTTCCCTTTTTATTAGGGATGATGGTGTCAATTGCTATTTTTCAAGCTTCCGGAGCTATGGGAGCTATTTTACACCTTTTTGAACCTGTAACAAGAGCGGTAGGATTTCCTGAAGAGATACTTCCTCTTGCTTTTATACGCCCCATATCGGGTACGGCAGCCTTAAGCATGACAACCGAGCTCATCCGAACATACGGACCGGATTCATTTATCGGACAGCTCGCTTCGGTCATGCAGGGTAGTACTGATACGACATTGTATATCATTACTATATATTTTGGGGCCGTCGGAATTAAAAAAATGGGAGATGCTTTAAAGGTTGGACTATTGGCCGATTTGGTTGGTATAATAGCTTCTATAGTAGTTGTGGTCATCCTATTTAGTTGATAGGATGACTTTTTGTGCAAATGTAGATATAATGTGTATAATGTTAAGGAGCTGACAAGCCGCGCTGGAATACATCAGCGTGGCTTCCTGTTGTGTATAGATTAAAGAGTGAAAAGGCTGGTGACCAGAGATGGCGGAAATGGAAAGACTGCAGAAAGTAATCGCCCATGCAGGTGTAGCTTCTCGTAGAAAAGCAGAACAAATGATTATAGATGGAAAGGTTAAAGTGAATGGTGAAGTAGTTAAGGAACTTGGAACAAAAGTGAGTTCGAATGATGACGTTGAGGTAGAAGGAGTGCCAATTGTGAAAGAGGCCCCGGTTTATTATTTGCTCTACAAACCCCGTGGTGTTATTTCAAGTGTAAGCGATGATAAAGGCCGTAAAGTTGTCACCGATTATCTACCGGAAGTGGATGAGCGGATTTTTCCAATTGGAAGACTGGATTACGATACCTCTGGCTTACTCCTTTTAACGAACGACGGCGAATTCGCCAACCTTCTTATGCATCCAAAGCACGAAGTGGATAAAGTGTATATTGCAAAAACCAAAGGAATTCCATCACGAGAGCAGCTTCAGCAATTGAAAAAAGGAATAAACGTTGATGGAGAGTACTTAAAAGCTGTCCACGCTAAGATTAATTCTTCTGACCCGAAAAAAAACAGTGCCATTATACAAGTAATTCTTCATGAAGGAAAAAACCGACAAGTACGCCGGATGTTTGAAGCCCTAGGTTACCCTGTCGATAAGCTTAAGCGTGAACGATACGGTACGCTTGATTTACATGGAATGAACGCTGGAGACTCACGTCCATTAAAACCTCACGAAGTTAAGCAGCTTCGGCAGCTTGCAGAAAAAAATGTTGAATAACGTTCAAATTTTCCGTTTCCAATCAATGTTATAATGAGTTGGGAGTGAATGATATGAAGGAACAAACACTAAAGAAAAAGCGAAAAAGGCTCGTTTTTCGTACAGTTATTCTGGCCGTAATGGCAGGGTTGGTTATATTTGCTCTTATTTCCAACGCAAAAGAAGAGAAGTCTGTGATAGCTCAAGGAGAGCAAGCTCCTAACTTTCAACTGAAGAAATTTGGAAGTAACGGGGAAAGTATATCCTTAAATGATTTAAAAGGAAAAGGAGTTATGGTTAATTTCTGGGCCACGTACTGCGGTCCCTGTAAAGATGAAATGCCGTATATGGAAGAATTATATCCTGAGTTTAAAGAAAAAGGGGTAGAAATCCTGGCAGTTAACCTCGATTCCACTGAAATAGTCGTACAGAATTTTATAGACCAATATGGTTTAAGCTTTCCGGTTTTACAAGATAAAAACGGACAGGTTATGGATTTATACAACGTGAGCAATCTCCCTGCGACTTTATTCATCAACTCTGAAGGTGAAATTGTAGAGAAAGTAATTGGCCCACTTACGCTAAGTAAATTGGAAGGCCATTTACAGAAGATTGTACCTGAGGAGTAGAGTTTACTTGATATTGTGAGGTTTTAATATGAATGAAATTACATGTGAGTGCGGTCATGTGAACCCGGAAGGGACGGTTCTATGTGAAGCGTGTGGGAAGCCGATTGAAGGGAACCAGCATATCAATGGGAACGAAGATAAAAAGCTTTTAAACATGAGGTATGATGGCAGTGCCCGGCGGTCTCAAACATATAACCGCACCATTGTGGACAAAATTTGGAACTTCTTTTCTTCTGTGAAGGTTGGTGTATGGCTGATTGTTCTTACGTTAATTGCTTCAGCGGTGGGTACCATTCTTCCACAGGAAATGTACATACCTCCGAACGTAGATCCGGCTTTACACTATAGAGATCAATATGGTCTTTTGGGACAGATCTATTACCAGCTTGGTTTTCATAATTTATTTAGCTCATGGTGGTATATGCTGTTACTTGCCATGATTGGTATTTCAATTGTCATTGCCAGTATCGACCGGTTTTTCCCTCTTTATAAGACATTGAAAAAACAAAAGCCAAAACGCCATGAAATGTTCATGAAAAAACAACGTATTTTTGGTGTGACAGAGTCCAATCAGATAGATTTGGAGCTTTACAAAAAGAATTTAAAAAAGCGTCGATTTAAAATTTCCGAGCAGGATGGTCACATTCTTGCTGAAAAAAATCGGTTTGCCCGCTGGGGGCCATACGTAAACCATATAGGTCTCATTATATTTTTGATAGGATCATTGTTGCGGTTTGTTCCGGCATTTTATATTGACGATTTCATATGGATACGTGAAGGTGAAACTTCCATGATTCCAGGAACAGAAGGTAAGTATTATATAAAGAATAAAGACTTTATCCTGGAAACCTACGATGAGAACGATGAAACAGATGCCCGTTTTAAAGAAGCGATTCAAAACCAAGGCGGACCAATTCCAAAAACCTTTCAGACTAACGCAGTTATTTATGAACGGACTGATGAGATCGTCCCTGGAAAGGAACCAGAATTAACAGAACTTAAAGATACTTCTGCTAAAATGAACCATCCGATTAAATTTGATGATTTTGCTCTTTATCAAGCAAGTTATCAGTTGAATGAGTTTAAAGAAATGACATTTAAGATTCATGATAAAGGAAATGAAGATACAAACTATGGAGAGTTTACGGTTGATTTGACTGATCCTAAAAATGAATATACTCTCGATAGCGGCTATCGTGTGGAGATAGATGATTATTTCCCTGAATATGAAATGCAGGATGGCGCGCCTGTATCTGTATCCAAATTTCCAAAAAACCCTGCTTTTGTATTTACGCTTTACCCTCCTGATTCCGAAGCAGCAGAAACTAGCTTTCTAGGAATTGGAGCGAATGTGGATGCAAGTGGAGACAACAACTATAAAATCGGACTTGTCAATTTCGATGTCCGTGACGTAACAGGACTCACTGTTAAGAAGGATCACACGCTTCCGCTTATTGCTTTGGGTGGTGCCATTTTTATGATAGGCGTTATCCAGGGAATGTATTGGAACCACCGGAGGATTTGGCTTCAGCCTAAGGGAAATGGAGTATGGATTGCCGGGCACACGAACAAGAACTGGTATGCTCTTAGACAAGAGATAAACAAAGTGATTTCTGGAACTCATATTCAGGAGCCCCGGGATCAGTATGAAATGAAAGAATAGAATTTATTAGTGTTTGAGGAGGATAAAAATGGGAGATTTAAGTGCAATTAGTGGAAATTTACTATATGCTGCTTTTTTCCTTTATTTGATCGCAACTTTTTTCTTTGGGGCAACGATCCGGGACAAAAAGAGAACGAAAAGCAGAAAAGCGGGTAATATAGGTATATCCATTGCTATTCTTGGCTTTATAACCCAGGTAGGTTATTTTATAACAAGATGGATTGCAAGTCACCATGCACCAGTTAGTAATTTATTTGAATACACCACTTTCTTCGGGATGATGCTGGTGTTTGCATTTATTGTACTGTATTTTATTTACAGAGTGGATCTACTTGGTCTATTTGCATTGCCTACAGCTTTGTTAATCATAGCTTTTGCCAGCATGTTTCCGACTGAGATTTCTCCACTAGTACCATCATTGCAATCACACTGGCTCTATATCCATGTTACTACAGCTTCGCTTGGCCAGGGTATTTTATCAGTCAGCTTCGTAGCTGGATTGATTTACTTAATCTCCCAGGTCGATCAGTCCAAAACCAGCAAGCATACATCCTGGCTCGAGTTCGTCATTTATACGATAGCTGCAGTGATAGCTTTCATCGTTCTATCGTCTACCTTTAGTGCATTCAATTATCAATCGGTTTTTCAAGCGCCAATTGAAGGTCAGCAGACGGAAATTACTTATCAGATGCCTGCCTTTATCGGCCCTTCAGATGGAGAGCTGGTTACCGAGGAAGCTATGCAACCCCTTGTTGAGGCACCGGGGTGGATGCGTGGTGAGGATGCTGCGGTTAAGCTAAATACCTTTATCTTAGCCTTGCTTGGCGGTCTCGTAATTTATGGAGCAGCAAGACTCCTGATGAGAAAAAGAGTTGCAGCTTTCTTACAGCCTTTGCTTAGGAAGAAAGTAAATCCAGAACTGGTAGATGAAGTTTCCTACCGTGCCGTCGCTATTGGGTTCCCTGTATTTACTTTAGGTGCTCTTATTTTTGCCATGATATGGGCCCAGCAAGCCTGGGATCGCTTCTGGGGTTGGGATCCGAAAGAAGTGTGGGCTTTGATAACCTTCTTTTTCTACGCGGCTTATTTACACTTGCGGCTTTCAAAAGGTTGGCAGGGAATGAGGTCTGCCTGGCTTGCCGTTGGTGGTTTTGGAATCATCATGTTTAACTTAATTGCGGTAAATTTGGTGATTTCTGGACTTCACTCCTATGCATGATTTATTCTTAAAGGCAGGAAGGGTTTTTACCCCCCCTGCCATTTTTATTTGTGTAATGTGACGATTAGTATTAATTAAGGGTGGTTAGACTTATGGAACAAGAATCCAGAATATTAGTAGTTGATGATGAAGAACGTATTCGACGTTTGATCCGCATGTACTTAGAAAGGGAAAATTATATTATTGACGAAGCAGCAGATGGAGATGAAGCTTTAAAAAAAGCAATTGATGTGGATTACGATGTTATTCTGCTCGACTTAATGCTTCCTGGTATGGACGGCATAGAAGTTTGTAAAGAGCTGCGGGAAAAGAAAGCGACACCGGTCATTATGCTTACGGCTAAAGGTGAAGAAGCAAATCGAGTTCAAGGCTTTGAAGTTGGGACTGATGATTATATTGTGAAACCATTCAGTCCGCGAGAAGTAGTTTTAAGAGTGAAAGCTCTTCTTCGCCGCGCTTCTTCTACTAAATTTTTGGAAACGGATACTTCTGCAAGGAACGTCCTGGTCTTCCCTCACATGACCATCGACAATGATGCTCATCGTGTAACGGCCGACGGAAAAGAAGTAGCATTGACTCCCAAAGAGTATGAGCTGCTTAATTACATGGCGCAGTCCCCTGATAAAGTTTTTCACAGAGAACAGCTTCTCAAAGAAGTTTGGCAATATGAATTTTTCGGTGACCTTCGAACCGTGGATACACATGTGAAAAGATTGAGAGAAAAGTTGAGTAAGGTATCCGCTGATGCTGCGGGGATGATCGTTACAGTATGGGGCATTGGTTATAAGTTCGAGGTAAGTGGAGAATAATGTTCTGGCGCAGTGTAGTAGGTAAACTGTGGTTTACTATATTATTCCTTGTTTGCTTTGTCCTGTTTATTCTAACGGTCTTACTATTAGAATTTTTTCAGAATTATCATATCCAACAAGCAGAGAGTCAGTTACTTCAAACGGCTTCTAAAATTACAGAAGTAGTAGAGAGATATGAAGATAGAAACTTGCTTCTTTCTACTACTGCGCTTGTTAAGAACCCTGCAAGCCGGGCAATGATTACTTATGGTCCGGACGAAGTAATAATTAGTGACAGCGAATCACAGACGCTACCTGAAATGACTTATAATTGGATCTCCTCCGACAATGATTTATCGAAAGTAATCAGTGAAGGGCGCGATGTGAAAAAGGTTACGGAAATAAGGGAGTTTGATACAGAGGTTATGGTGGTGGGGACTCCATTAACGGAAAGAAATGGAGCCGTTTTTGTTTATCAGTCCTTGGATACCATAGAGGAAACTTCTGAACAAACAACCAAAATTATTTTCCTCGGAGCAGGGATTGCCATTATTTTAACGACGATCTTTGCATTTTTCTTATCTACACGGATCACCTCTCCGCTGATAAAAATGCGCGAAGGGGCTCTTGAACTGGCAAAAGGAGAATTTAATACGAAGATTCCTATTTTGACTCACGATGAAATAGGAGAGCTTGCTATGGCTTTCAACCGTATGGGACGTCAGCTTAAATTTCATATTAATGCCTTAAATCAGGAAAAAGAACAGCTTTCAAGCATCTTGCGCTCTATGGCAGATGGCGTTATTACCATTAATCGTGAAGGAGAAGTGCTGATTTCTAACCCTCCTGCTCAACAATACTTGGAAGCCGATAAATTTGAGAATGATGAAGAAGGGGTGTTGGATACAACCCATCTTCCGGCTCCTCTTTATGAACTGTTCGATGAAGTGATATCTAAAGAACAAGAAGCAATGACAGAAGTATCTTTGCAAGGCCGTTCCTGGGTCATTATTATGACACCATTATATGATAAAGACACCATTAGAGGTGCGGTTGCTGTCTTAAGAGATATGACAGATGAGCGCAGACTGGATAAACTGCGCAAAGATTTTATAGCGAATGTCTCTCATGAACTACGAACACCCATTTCGATGCTCCAAGGGTACAGTGAGGCAATAGTAGACGATGTTGCAGAGAGTAAAGAGGACAAGAATGAACTCGCCCAGATCATTCATGATGAGTCCTTACGAATTGGCAGGCTGGTAAATGAATTATTGGACTTAGCTCGTATGGAAGCAGGTCATATTAATTTATACGTGGAATCTGTAGAGATTGCTCCTTACATGGATAAGATCGAGAGGAAGTTTCAGGGTCTTTCCAGAGAACGACAGGTGGAGTTGATGATAGACGTAGATTCAAAATTAGACTGGCTGGATTTTGATGCGGATCGGATTGAACAAGTATTTACAAACCTTATTGATAATGCTATTCGACATACAACTGAGCATGGATCCGTACAAGTTATAATTGAAGATGGAGGTCATGAATGGGCCGCATCTGTACATGATTCTGGACAGGGAATTTCTGAAGAGGATCTGCCATTTATATTCGAGCGGTTTTACAAAGCAGATAAATCAAGAAAAAGAGAAGCATCTAAGCACAAGAAAGGAACTGGTCTAGGACTTGCCATTGCTAAAAATATTGTAGAAGCACATAATGGTATGATCAGCGTACACAGCAAAGTGGGAGAGGGGACAACTTTTTCTTTCAGAATCCCCAAAAGGGTAGATTTGACCGAAAACTAAGTTGCTAAATGATAAAAAGTGAGTTAATCTATTAATGAGTATATAACTTTATATTGAGTGGATTCAGGTGCCTGAAAAGGCTTAAAATGGGAACCCGGTGAAAGGCCGGGACTGTCCTCGCAACTGTATGTGAAGACGAAAAGGAAGCTCCACTGTGCAAATGCACGGGAAGGGTCCTTAGTAGGATGACGCACAAGTCAGTAGACCTGCCTGATCCCATGTTTCAAAGCTTCGGGGATTGAGCGTTTGAGACAACCGATCGGTTCTATGTAAATATTTCAATTAAAACCATCTGGTTTGTCTTAAGCTTGCCTTTAACGAAGGCAGGCTTTTTTTGATGGATACATAGTGTTAGGTTGTCCATTCGTCCTTTCGAAAAAGCCATTACTAAAAAATGAGAGGATGGAAGCAAGATGAACAAACTTTATGCTTTAATTGTGGCGGTCTTATTAACGGCAGGTACCCTAAGCGGGTGTGGAACACAGAAAGAGGAGCAAGCTAACGCCGTTCAGGAAGAGGAAAAACAGGAAGTCAGTGTTCAAATAGAGATCTCCAAAAATAATGGAGAAGAAACCTTAGCTGATAAAGAACTTTCCGTTGAGGAAGGCGCTACCCTGTTAAATGTCATGGAAGATAATTTTGAAGTGGAGCAAAGCGACGGATTTATTAATAGTATTGAAGGAATATCAGGAGATCAAGAAAAGAAAATGGCCTGGATGTACACCATTAATGGGGAGGAAGCCCAGGTAGGAGCCAACGAATACGAATTAAAACAAGGCGACGAGATTGTATTTGATTATCATTCGTGGGAATGATGGAAAATGAATATTTATAAAATTACCTTAATTGCCATGCTTGCCTCATTAGCTGTTGCAGGCAGAATTGCTTTAAGCCATGTTCCAAATGTGCAGCCGGTCACTGCAATTATCATTTTGACAGGGTTCTGGATGGGACCCGCTGCCGGTTTAATCATGGCATTCCTAACAACCATCGTATCGAATACACTTCTTGGTATGGGCTACTGGACTATATGGCAGGTATTTGCATGGTCAATCATCGGTTTGCTTGCGGGCGTTATTGGAAAGTATAAGCCAAGTTTCCCGGTGTGGGGCCTTTCCATATATGGATTTCTCTCAGGTATATTCTTCGGGCTGGTAATTTCCCTTACCATGCGTTCCATCGGTCAGCCTTTCTGGGGTTATTATTTGGCAGGCCTGCCTTACGATCTGAATCATGCTATTTCCAATATCATCTTCATCCTATTTCTTTCTCCCGTTTTAGGCACATTGTTTAAACGGTACAAAAAGAGAAATGGGCTAACTGAACAAACACCGTATGTTGGAACAACGAATTATCGTTCTTAAAAACACAGGATGCCAGGGATCCCCTGACGCCTGTGTTTTTTCTTTCTATTTGGCTCTTTAAACTTCCGTATTAATTTTAAGGTAAAGCTCCCGTTACTGGAAGACTCAGTTTCGAGATATCTAGTGAGAGAGTTAGGTCCTGCGGGGAACGACTCGCTTTCCGTGGGCATGTGCTGAGCCTCCTCAAGCTAAAGCTTTCCGGGGTCTCACCTATCATGTTGATCCCACAGGAGTCTCCCCGTTCCCCTCCGGACCTGGCCGAATCAGAAACTCGAAACGGCTTCATCCTTCACCCGTTTGAGAAGAAATAATCACATGGGCGTAAATACTTTTCCAGTCTGGAACTATGCGGGATCGCCTGTTATATAAGCAGTCAGGCGGGGTAAGGAGGATAGGATACTCTCTTTTCAGAGGGTCCGTTATTCTCCTTGGCTGGGTTGGTGGGGAAATGGCGAGACTCCCATGGGAATAGGGACTAGGTGAGATCTCGCAGGGAGTGAAACGAGCGAGGAAGCTCACCGTTCCCCCATAGGAAAGCGAGCTATTTCCCCACCAGCCCTCCACCAACTAACGTAACAGACCCAAAATATCTCGAAACTGAGTCTTCCACAATCCGGCCCTTTAGCTTAATAAGCCATTGGTGAAAATTAACACGAACGTCTAAGAGATCCATTTATTTATAAATCCCTTTTAAGGGCCCTTCCTTTATATCTTTTTTTAAATCCTCATATTAAGATAGTGATGTAACTTTTTTCATACATATAACGACTAAATAGATAAGTGGGAGGTACCATTAGTGAAAACGTTCTTTGACGAACTTTACGATAATTATCATCATGATTTGTTTCAATATTTAATCTACATGGTCAAAGATCGCAATCTAGCTGAGGATCTTGTCCAGGAAGTTTATATAAAGGTGCTTAAATCTTATGATTCTTTTGACGGGCGGAGTACTGAAAAAACTTGGCTGCTATCCATAGCGAGGCATGTAGCGATTGATCACTTCCGGAAGCAAAAACGCAAACGGAATCGAATTATGGATTTTTTTGATTGGAATGAAAAAGGGGAGCAGCTTAAAGATTATGCTTCTTTGCCGGATGAGATTGCAATTCAAAATGATGAAATGAAGCAAGTTTATAAAGCACTGGATAACTGTACGGTAGATCAAAGAAATGTAATTATTTTCAGGTTCATACAAGGGCTGTCTATACAAGAAACAGCAGAAATATTAAATTGGAGCGAGAGTAAAGTGAAAACGACTCAGCATCGAGGAATGAAAGCCTTGAAAGAGATCATGGATAAGCCCGTGGAAGGGGGGGTACAGCGTGAAGCGTAAATCTTATAGTGAAGATGAATTAAAAGAACTGTTAGAGGAATTTCCGAAGATAGAAGATAAGCAAAGCAAAGAAGATCTTTATCGCTCCATAGAGCCTAAGCTTAATAAACGAAAAAGAAAGATCGCTCCCTGGATAACTCCAAGTATGGCTACAGTTGCTGTACTACTTATCCTTGCAATTGTTCTCCCTGTTTTCTTGAGTTCACTACCTTCAAATGAATATAGCGGGTCATCAGACCAGGAAGAAGCATCCACTGAGTCTGCAAGTGAGCGTGCTCAAGACCAAGCAGAAACTACTCAACAAAAACCTTCAATACAAGATGATGTCAATAGAGAGGAAGGTAATAATTTTCCTTCTGAAGAGCAAAGAGCTCAATCGATTGAAAATGCAGAATCAGCTTATACAATTCCGAACCCTTCTCCTGGTATGGAGTCTTATGTTCTTCCTGGAAAAAATGGAGAGGTAGTCGTACCATTTACAGTAGTAAAACCTGATGACCAGGAAGATAAAAACCTTTCGTCACTCGTTAAGGCTGAAGAGTGGGGGCTGGCTGAAGATTTACTCAAGGATTTAACCTTTGATATCGATGAAGAAAGAAACGAGGCTGAGGTAATCTTTCCGGATAACTTTTCCATAAGCGGCAGTGCTTACACGTCCATTATATCTGAGAGTATCCGTTGGAGATTGTACCCTTATGATGTGAAAAGCATTAAGCTTAAGACTGAGAGTGGATCACCAGTCGTCCTTGGCAATTTTGGAAAAATAAACACCCTTCCTGTCGTTGAACAAAAACGATATTTTTATCAAATATACAGCGATCAGGGCAGCGAGCGTCAATTTCTTGTTCCTATAAAGGCAGAGAGAGAGCTCTCCATTCAGGATGCGTTAAATCGAATGAAAGAAAAGCAGACTTATAACAACGTAGCTTCTGCTGTACCAAATCACGTAACATTCTCTTCGGTTGCAGCGGAAGGATCTGTTCTAACGGTGACTGTTGAACACGATTCATGGGCAAGCGATGAGCAATTAATGATGATGATTGATGCGGTGTTAGCTACAGCTGAGAACTTCGGTTTTAATGAAGTGATCTTTGATAATATAAATCAGGAAATAAATTCATACTACAACTTAAACGAACCTGTCCCGGTACCCACCTTTATCAATCCAATAGATGTGAATCAATAACCTAAAACCCCGTATTATCGATACGGGGTTTTTGATCACTTTAATAGGTAGGTGGGGAGTGGACATGTTAAAATTAGGAGGACGTTATAAAGGGGACGATATAAGATGGATAAAGATCAGTTAAGGGTCCAAGTGTCTGAAAAAATAAAACTGATACGTGTGGAATATGGCTATACGCAAACAAGGATGGCTGAAGTGCTTGGATTGTCTAAAAAAACTCTTGTCCAAATTGAGAAGGGACGAACGGTTGCGGGCTGGACCACAGTGGTTGCCGTGTGTGCTCTTTTTCAGGATAGTGAGGTTCTAAAAGGTGTACTTGGTGATGCACCACTTGAGATTACGGAAACCATTGCCCACCATCAAGTAGAGCGTCCGGTGGGAAAAACGATGGGAAGAAAGGTCTGGTGGACCTCGCTCAATGAAAGTGACGATTTTTTTCTGCAGCAAAATATGATCAGCAAGCATTTCCGAATCATAGATCGTCAATATATTCGATGGTTTTCTACGTTTGATGAGGAAGAAGCTTACAAAAGGTTTGCGCAGTTGAGTAACACATAGGATCCACTAAAAAAAAGAACCCCTTCGCATAACGAAGAGGTCCTTATTTTTATTCGTGCTTGTATGCATCGCCTTCGAAAGGTGATTCTGCAATTTTAATAGAATCCGTAGGGCAGCCATCAAAAGCATCTTCCATGTCGTCTTGCCAGACTTCAGGTACCTCCGAGACACCCTGGTTATCGTCGAGTACAGAATAAGCAATCCCTTCGTCATCATAATCATATATGTCAGGAGCAGCTGCTCCACAAGCACCGCATGCGATACACGTTTCTTGATCAACCATCGTATATTTAGCCACGAATGATGATCCTCCTTTGTATGTTCACTCACGAAGAGGAAAATTGAAAATAAATAGGGTACATAGTTATTGTAAAACTCCCGCCAGGAGTTTTCAACACGAACGGTAGATTCCCTATCATCTGGAAGGAGGAAACCGGGGTGTTTACAGTTATTCTTTTGACGTGTGTACGAAAGTTAAATGGAGAACGAACGATTTCCGGAATATATAACTTATTAACAGGAAAACGTTCGTCTCAAACTTTGCAGGATGCCAAGGGTTACGCATTAGAACGTTATTTTGGCATATATGAAAGGTTGGATCGTGATGTATTTGAAGAGAGATTCAAGCGCATCGAAAACAACCATTTAATTTATCTGGAAGATGGAACATCACCAATCATTACACCTGAAGGGGTTCGCTATCTTGATAATTATCGAGGGCCTTCATTTGAATATTTTAGCGGAATGAATGATCACCGTAATATTAGGGAATTTGAATACAGACTTTTACTTGTTATACAAACTATTACTTCAATTCATGCAGGCAATTATTCGTTTATCCCTGTTATCGAAGACCCAAAAGCGCAAAGGTGGGTTAAACGTTACTATGCTTCTCTTCCCCATAACCTGCATTTAGAAGTCGAAGGAATGTATAATGAAATTTTGGCTCTTTTGAATAACCGATCCCAATTAGAGTCAGAACTGTTCACTTTTCGGTTGAGCGGGGCTGAAGTTATAGGGCTTACTTATGAACAATTGAAGCATAAATATAAGGTTACAACGGAAGATGCTTATTTATGTATTCAGCATGTACTTTATTATTTATTCCACGAAGCTAAAAAAGAACCAAGGTCCTATCCTTTTCTTTTTGCCTGCACTAGTGGTTTAGATTGTGAGACTATGATCACTCAGTCAGCTAAGCATACGTATCATTATTTAAAGGAAGGGTGGACATTAGAAGCGATTGTGGATAAACGCCGTTTGAAAAAAAGTACAATTCAGGATCATATAGTTGAAGCAGCGCTTGTTATACCTGATTTTTCAATTGACCGTTTTCTTAGTGATAAGGATCAGCAAAGAATTTTAACAGCAGCTGATCATATGAAAACTTTGCGTTTAAAACAAATTCACCAGGCTCTTAATGGTCAATTCAATTATTTTCAAATTAGGCTGGCTTTAGCAAAAGGTAATAAGTTAACAGCGAAAGGACAATCTTATGCAGATGTATGATTTATCTTTTCAATTAGAAAAACACTTCGGTTTTTCTCAGTTTCGTGAAGGACAGAAGCCAATTATCGAGTCCATTTTATCTGGTAACGATGTTCTCGGGATTTTACCTACTGGCACAGGTAAGTCCCTTTGCTATCAGCTGCCCGCAAAGATCCAATCTGGAACTGCAATTGTGGTATCTCCTTTGATTTCTTTAATGATTGACCAAGTGAAACAGTTGAAAGCATCAGGCTATAAGTCAGTCGTCGCATTAAATAGTTTTATGGATCGTGCAGAGCGCAGAAAAACGTTGGAACAGCTGAATCAATATGATCTTATTTATATGTCCCCAGAATTACTCCAGAATAATTGGGTTAAACAGCATCTTGTGAAGCTTAACGTTAGTTTGTTTGTTATTGATGAAGCTCATTGCATATCACAATGGGGCCATGAATTTAGAACGGATTACTTAAAATTGCATCAAACCATTTCCGATTTGGGCGAACCGCCGGTCCTCGCTTTAAGTGCAACCGCAACACCGGAAGTTCAAACTGATATTATGGATAAATTAAAGCGTCCTCAAATGGAAAAACATATTTATCCAATGGACAAGCAGAATGTAAGCTTCGCGGTTGAGCACTATGCAGCCCCTGATCAAAAAATAGATCGATTGATTCAGCTACTTTCCGATCAGGCAGTACCTACGATGATATATTTTTCGAGCAGGCAATGGGCCGAAAAAGCAGCTTATACACTCCAGACTAAGCTCAAACAAAGGGTGGCTTTTTATCACGGAGGAATGGATCAAATGGATAGGATGCTGGTCCAGCAGCAATTTATGAATGATCAACTCGATGTCATTTGCTGCACGAGCGCCTTCGGAATGGGAGTGGATAAATCTAATATCCGCCTGGTTATTCATTTTCATCCGCCTTCCCAGCTGGAATCATTCATCCAGGAGGTTGGAAGAGCTGGTAGAGATGGGAAGCCCTGTGCGAGCTTAGTACTTTATGGTCCAAAGGATCACTATCTTCCTCAGATGTTAATCGAAAGTGAATTGCCGCAAATGGATCTGGTGCAAAGTGTGTTAAGTCATCTGAATACGTTATGGAAGGAGAATACTGTAATACCTCCGGACGACAAATTGACAGAACGACTGGAGTTATCCGAGTCTCAATGGAACTTCTTACGCTTCCAGTTGGAAGAATATAAAGTGTTGGAAGAGAGAACTATTTTAAAAGATCCTAAAGAAACTGTTATTGAACATAGTCTGGAGACTTTAATAAACACGAGGTGGAATTACAAACAGGGAAAATTAACCGAAATGCTCCAGTGGGTACATCAAACTGCATGTAGAAGAAAGAGTTTATATGAATCCTTTCAAAAAGATATTCGTGAACCCATAGTACCCTGCTGCGATGCTTGTGGATTTACTATGGATACTTTGAACTTTGAAAAGACCGAGGTCCATGAAACTATCGATTCTTGGAAAGAACGTTTAGCAATTATCTTTGGACAGGGGGCGAGGTATGAAACGAAAAAAACAGGCAGAGGTTATTAAGTTGATGACGGATCAGGAAGTCACGCTTCAACTGATTCTTACTCAGCTTTTACTTTTAATTCTTTCTATACTGGGAAGCTTTTTTCTATTTGACTCCTTCTGGTCAGAATGGAAATCCATATTTCAAGTAACGTTTACCGATTGGGTGTGGTTCGGGATATTGCCAGGGGTAATTGTTCTGTTGATCGATTTTATATTGATGACCACCCTTCCCCCAAAATATTACGATGATGGTGGTATTAATAACAAAGTATTTAAAAATCGATCCATACCAGGTATCATTGGAGTTACTTTATTAGTCGCTGTAAGCGAAGAAATGTTATTTAGAGGTGTCTTACATACGGAATATGGGTATTTGGCAGCTAGTTTATTATTTGCTCTTCTGCATTTCCGTTATTTATCAAAATTCGTTCTTTTAATCTCTGTATTGTTTGTGAGCTTTTTTATTGGATATATGTTTGAATTAACAGGCAGCCTTTTGGTTACAATTACTGCTCATTTTATTATAGATGTGGTCCTTGCCATGTGGATACGTCTAGGGAATAGGGGGGAATCAAATGACTCAATCCCATCAGAGTGAAGGTATAAGGAATGTGAATGAGAAAAGATTAACCAGTGAAACTATGAACACTTTGGATTTACCTCCACGCCGGGATGAAGATAAATCTAAAACTTTTTTGGCCAAGTGGGGAGTAAATCCTCTATGGGTTCGTTATATCATTATTTTCCTATTCATTTTCGTCACCTTATTGCTGATTCTAAAGTAGAAAAATAATAACGAAAATGAAACAGCCCTGTCTACAAAAGGCAGGGCTTTATTATGATATTTTAAAAGAATTGCTTTCGATCTTTCTCAAATTTAAGAATTTCCACAGCTTCACGGAATCGTTGAGAGTGAACAACCTCTCTTTCTCTTAAGAATTTAAGACTGTCATTTAGACAAGGATCATCTGACATATTAATAATCCATTGATAAGTAGCTCTTGCTTTTTCTTCGGCTGCGATGTCTTCGTAGAGATCTGCAATCGGGTCTCCTTTTGCCTGGATATAAGTAGCTGTCCACGGACTCCCGGCCGCGTTATTATAGAACAGGGCATGATCGTGGTTAGCATAATGAGCACCTAAACCAGCTTCTTTCATTTGTTCAGGGGTAGCATCTTTTGTTAATTTATAGATTGAAACTATTATGCAACCATGCTATAATTGCCCTAGAAGATTGATATGACGGTATTTTTAAGGTGAAAGGGGCAGGCAGGAAATGAAGCAAATTGAACGGGTTGCCATATATAGCAGGAAATCAAGACCTGATGAAACGGATGAAGGTATCAAAAGGCAGTTACAATTTCTCATTGAAAAGTGTGATGAAAGTGGATGGGAATATGAAGTATTTCAGGAAGTGGGAAGTTCACAGGACATAAACCGCCCTGAATTAAATAAAATGCTTGATAGGGTGCAGGGGTTTCATTATGATGCGGTAGTGGTCACAGACCAAGACAGGTTAAGCCGTACTACTTCAGGATTTTCACATATTAAAGATATACTCACAAATTACGGGGTTCAGGTGGTTACGTCAAGTAAGATATATGACTATGCAACGCAGGAAGATGATTTAATGTCCGATATGCAAAGCATAGTTGCCAAACAAGAATACCTGAACATTAAGAAGCGACTTGTTAGAGGTAAAAGGCAGTCTGCAAAGGAAGGAAATTGGGTAGGCGGTCAAACCCCCGTAGGTTATCAATATGACCCCACGACAAAGAAGCTGAAACCTGATGACCGTGCACCAGTTATTCAAAAGATATATAGCCTTTACCTAGCAGGTAAATCAAGTACAGACATTGCACGGCAATTTGAGATTGAAGGGCTTGTAACACCTTCAGGCAGTAAGTGGGATAAGGCTAGAATATCAGTTATTCTTGCAAACCCTGTTTATAAAGGCACTGTAATTTACGGCAAGACCAAAATATCAAAGACAAGTAAAAAGCCTTCAGGGGCACCACGGCAAGTGAAATCAGCGGATTCAATTGTAATTGATGAAGCCCATGAACCAATTATAGACCCTGAAACATGGGAACGGGTTGAAGATATAAGGAAAAGCAGACTACAAAGGGCACCTTCTGCAAGAATTGGGAAACAAGTATTCACAGGGCTTATAAGGTGTGGTTTATGCGGTAGAACTCATTCCTTCCAAAGAAGAAAAGGGAAGGAGTTAAGGGTTACTTCCTGCCAAACTAGACATTATCAAGAAGATGGAAGTTATACGACATGCGAGAATAAAGGGTGTAGGCTTGATAACTTCGAGAAGATTTTTTATTCAATGCTTGAAGACTATGTAAACCAATTAGAATTGTATCTTGAACAGATAAAAGGGAACCTGAAGGAATCCAAAGATACCCCACTGGATGAAAAGATGCAGCTAGAGGGGCAGGTTAAGAAGATAGATGCACAGATAAAGAAAGTTCAAAAAGGCTTTATTGCTGAAATCTATACAGAAGAAGAAGCACAGAAGGAAATAAAACAATTGAAGTCATACAAGGAAGACACAGAGAAGCAAATAGAGAAGCTAAATAAGAAATCAAAAGGGGAAGCCCTTGACGAACTAGAAGAAAGCTTAGAAAAGATTAGAAGCTTTCTGGATGGAACCAGTGATTCAGAAGCTAAAGAGATAAACGAGTTATTAAGGAAACACATTGATTATATTGAGTATGTAAGAGTAGGCAACCATAAAGCAAAAATAGAAATGGATGTTCATTTTAAAGGAAATTCAAGTGCTTGAATTAAACAAAAAAACAGGGCTTTCCCAAATATAACGGGAAGCCTTTTTTTATGCTATGAATCCATAACATCATCTATAAATTTTGATAAATCAAGTTCACCGTGTTTAGTGACCTTTCCAAGCCCTTCCACATGATAGGTGTTTTCTTCCTGTTTGACCTTTAGTTCTTTTCCTTGAATCTGCTTTTTAACTACTGGAGACTCTTTTATCACTTCCATTCTATAATCTGCCCCTCCTGTTAATTCTTTGATGTTACAGAAATTGTATGATTTAACCGCCTGTCCTTATTTCCAAAAATGTATTTTTAATTCCGTGTCAAAAGCAAGTTACTAAATGTTAGATTCAAAGGACTTTCAATCGTGTGAACTTGTTCATCTGAATCAGGATTCAGAGTAATGTTCTTCAGGTAAACTTTTTGATTGTGTTGCACTCTTTTAAAAACACCTGTTATTTGCCCTTTCTTGTAATATGTTCCGTGTTGATTCTGTGAAGATTTTTTCTTTTCCCGTTCAATTTCATAAGTTGCTTCTGGACTGCCTTCAAGAACCAAAGGCAAAAAGCAAATATCAATAATTACTTTGTGCTTTCTGTCATCTTCCACAACTTCAATAATGGCAATATTATCCTGCACATAACATGTGTTACGCATTAAATCAAATCCTTTCTAAAATGGTATATTCAAAGACTGGTACAAGGGGCAGGCTTAAGGGTGCCCACCCGTTCTATCTGTCCAGTTCCTTCTTAAAATCTTATTTTGATTCTTCTAATTCCTTACAAATTTCACTCATAACGTATAAACTGATACCAACGAATGAAAAAAGGAAAAACACGGGTTACACATCCTGTTCTTTAAGACTTTTTTAAACTGGTTGGTTCTCCATGAGTTCGTCAAAATGTTCCTTCTGTTCTTTAGTCATAGAAACAAGTAATTGCTTCAGGTGTTCAACCTGCTTTTCGTTTACTTTGCCTTCTTCCTGAAGGTCTTCAACTTCTTCAGCGACTTCTAGTGCCTTTGCTTGACGTTCAGCCTGTTCAGCCCGTTCCTTGAAGGTTTCAACCTGTTCAGCCTTTTCCTTCAGGGCTTGATATTCTTGAAATTTAGCTTTCATAGCTTCTGTAAAAGCTTCTGCCTTGCTATCGTCAATTTCTTCTTTCTTATTTTCTAAAAACTGTTCAAATTCTTCATAAGTCATTACTTGTCACCTCGATAGGAACCGTCAGAAAACTCTTTCATACCTGAATCAGAATTGTCATTGAAAGCCTTGTCAGCTTCCTTTTTAAGTTCTTCTTCATACTTCTTTTCGTCTTCAGGTAAAGTAGTATTCTGATTAATTAAGTGTTCCTGAAGCTTGTGTTCGTCAATGTCACGGAACTTTGCAATTTCTGAAGCGGAAAACATGTTCACCCCGTCACCTAATCGGATAAAGTTCTTTGTTTCTTCTCCATTAACTGCCTTTTTGACTTCTTCAAAAGCAGTTGACTTATAGTGAAGGTTTAGAACTTCTCCATTCTTCAGTTGAAGAGTTGCATATTCAGGTGAATCCGCTTCAAGTTCACTGAACTTTGACGGTTCCACATTATTGACCTTGTTCATTTCCTTCTGCCCCTGTTCGTACTGTTCCATAAGCTTGATGATTCCTTGAATTTCTTCTTTATTAGACATATAAAAAAAGCACCTCTTTTCAGATAAAATATTTCACAACTAAAGTTATAGAGATAAGGGAAGGGGCAGTTAAGGCTAGAAAACATCTAAAGCCCCTATGCGGTTCGCCCTTGAAATCTATTAAGTTTAGTTATGTATATATTGAATCTAAAAAAGAAGTGCTTTTATTATTATTATGAAATAGTGAATCTGTTATAGTGTTTGACAGGATGCTGTTATATATGTTATGTAGTGCAGAAGCTTCACGGGTGGTGGAAGCCCCTGCGGTGTCCTGATAAACACACAAGATATTCAGTTGTAAGTTGAAAGCCAAAGCCCTTTAGCCTTCAAATATAGTGGCAAGGACTGATAGGGTAGCCTTGCACCATATTCAAACCAATTCAAAAAGACTACCTTCCTTCACAAAAGGATGCTTAAATGAATTTCAAAAGAAAATTCACCATATTTGAAAGCTAAAAGATAAAAATGAAAGAGGTTCTAGGCACCTGCTGATGCCACGAAGCACCTAGAACTGAAATTTATGGAGTTCCACACCTAAAAGAGTGGAGGTCGTTCGGTTGACAAGACCGAACTAGGTGTATATAAAAAATAGCACCTTATGAAGCCTTTCAGGATTGCCCTGAACCGCTTTAAAGATGCTATTTAATTGTGTTTCTATCAGTTTTGCTTCCTGACTGGCTGAACCGTAGTTAGCCTTGAAGCTTGTTTTACAAGTTCGCCCTGTTTGATGAACCCTATCAAGAGTTATCAAATCAGTTTTGAAGCTTGACCAGTAAGCCAGTGTGTCCTGCCCCTTAACTGTCTGCACCTAGTTGGTAGAACTGCCGTGAAGGGTTCAAGCCCTTGCGGTGTTCCTTGTGTTTTTGTCTCTACTATAAAATGTTCAAGCTTGTAGCCCTTTTTGAGATTCTGAAAGGCAAGTAAAGTGCCCTGAACCCCGTCATATCAGTCTTGAAAAAATTTTAAACTTTTTTTCTGGGCTTTTCTTTGCCCCTATTCTTAAGAGTTCGCTGATGTACCGCCTATGTTGTAAAATATTCGCCTGTGTAGGACATTTTGAAGCCAATAACAAAACAAAAACCCTGCTGAACGTTGTCATGGCAAGGTTTGAAACTTTTTTTAATTTTTTTTGAGAAATTTCAGTTTGACACAAAAAATAGAGTGCGTTATCCTCAATGACCTATTACTTGACCTTATTACTATACCTAGTTACGTAGTAACCGTTCTCGGAGAGAACGGAACAGGGTAGCACAATTTCTGTTCAAGTGTCAATGTTTTTTCAGTAATTCTTTCCTGTCAATTTGTGGCAGTTAAGCTGCCCCATTCTTGTAGCAGAGTAAGGGAAGGGGAACACCCTTTTCTTTTATATACTTTTCTTTTAGGTAAAGGGGCAGGGTTAGTATATAGTCAAGAGAGTTAGAACGTCATAGACCTTTTACCTTCCTGCCCCTGTACTGCCTTATGAACTAACAGAGAACCTGAAGCCATAGGCTTACAACGTAGTTGTCTAGGTGGTTTAGGTTTTAGTATTCAGGCAGGGCATAGAATGGCTTATATGGCTTCTGTGTGCTTCTGAATGGCAGTTATTACGGCAGGTTAGGGTGTGGAATTGGTGGCGGAAAAATCAGGTGATTAATTCTAAGGCATCTAGTAGATTTTGTGAGAATTTTTAAGGGTGGGGTGCTATATTACCCCTCGAAAGATAGTGAGGAATCTGTGTGGGCTTCCTGTGAAGTCTGAATGGCATGTTTGAGTGTGAATGTTAGTTTGCTTTGTTTTTTGGAATTAGAACAGGGTCAAGGTTGTGAATATTTGGATAATGTAACAGGTATTCTATTTTTACTAGTACAGTTTACTGGCTGGAAAAATCTAATACGGCATTTGGGGTCATCCTTATCGAGTGTTTTGTCTTGATTGAAGGGTGCTTTTTTTATGCCTTAAACCTGCCTGCCCCTTATCTGCCTTTTGAATTAAATTATTACTAGAAAAATCTAATGGGGTTCAGGGGTCATTGATTTTTAGGCATTGACTGCCTAAGAAGGGTACGGGTTCAGAACAAATGAATACCCCCATGTTCTTGTGAACATACCCTTTATTCAAGTATTTGAATATATATACAATTGGGAACAGGTGGAAATAAAGGGGTTAAAAAATCACCTGCTATGCACTTAATAGACTGCGGGTGTGACTTGTGAAATCCGCTAATTATTTCAAGGGTAACCCCACCACTGGCACCCCCTCTACTGGTTAAGTTCTCGTAAGATTGTAACCACTTATAAGCAGTTTAGTCAGTGTTGCCAATGCTTCAAGCTTGTTAGTGTTTAGAAGTGATAATGAAAGAAGTAATGAGTTCAGTTAGACATTCATGAAGTAAGTTTAGTGTATAGAGTTGGATGGATTTTGTGAACGGGTTTTGAGTGCCTTTCTCTATCAAAATTAAACTAAAATTATCTACCATTTAAATTAACTTTTCTTTAGGAAGTTCAGTACATTTTTATGGTTTAATTGTGCAGACCTTTCAAACTTTTTCTAAGTAGAACGTTAGGCAGTCTATGCCAAAGTTTTATTTGAATTTATAAGCAAACTTTCTAGTAATAGGGCAGGCAGTTCTAGTGCATGGGTAGGGCATATTTCCGCCTTGACAGGTGGGGCTATTCTTGTAACATGCCTAGCCCTTGTCAGGGAAATAGGCAGGGCTTATTGCAGTATAAGGGGCAGGCTAAAGCAACTTGAATTCCTAAGAATTAATATAAAAACCCTTATGCATAACCAGAGAGGGGGAGGCGGTTAATAAAAGTATTCTCCAAATGATATAAGTCACACTAAGAAGTTGAAAGGAATATGTTTAGTAATTATCGCAAATAGAATGAAAAAATTACATAATATACTAATATGGTTTATAATGGAATATAGAAAAACTTTATTGAGGGGGCTAATTGTGTCAGTAAATCACTATCTTACATCCTTATCTAGCAAACTAGTGTTATCTCCTATTGAAAAGGAAAATATAAAAATATCTTTAGTAACGTTGTCAAATCGGCTAAATTCTTATTTCGGCAAAGACAAATTACATACACATTTTCAATTTGGTTCTAATACAAGGGGTACAATACTACCCAGAAAAGCAGATTCAAATTCAGATGTAGACTACATGGTGGTTTTTAAAAACCCTAACAACTATAAGCCAAATACCTTAATGAAGTATTTAAAGGATTTTATGCATTTCCATTATAAGACTTCTGATATACATAGGGATAGCCCCACAATGGTTCTTGTGTTAAATCATATAAAATTTGAATTAGTGCCAGCTACTCAAGATATATGGGGAAACTACTTTATCCCTTCAAAGAAAAATTTGTTTACTGATGAGTGGATGCAAACAGACCCTTTGGGATTCAATGAAAAATTAACACGGGTAAATGTTTATAATAATTCTCATATAAAGCCTTTGACTAGATTAATGAAATATTGGAACACGAATAAGTTGGATAGTTACTATTCTTCATATCTAATGGAAGACTTCCTAGTAAAAAGGTTTGACTACAACAATAAGCACTTATTAAAATATTTTCTTTACGATTCAATCGAAGGGATTGTTCCTAAGTATAATGATTCACAAACTCAAAAAGATAGATTGGATAGGGCGAAACATATAATTAAAGAAGTTAGGTTGCTTGAGGAAAAAGGTTATAATACCCTGGCTAAACATAAAATGGAGAAACTACTACCAGACATATAAGAGGGATATATCATGGATGAAAGATATGATTCATTAGACAAACATTATAAGCCAATAGAAGTATTGAAAAAGTGGGTCAACCGTCTATTTGTAATAAACGTGCTATTATCTTTTTCCACTTATTTTTTGAAAGACTTTTTGATTTTTAAGTCTGCTATACTATTCATATTTATTCTTACAACACTTTTTTATTTTATTGCTGAGGGGTACTTAAGTATCTTTAAAATACCCGAAGTTGAAGACAAGCGAAGAGTTCATTTTCTTTCAAATTCCTTTAATGTCCCTTTAGACAATGAACATACCAACAAATATTACAATAACAATCTTAAACCTTCATTATTAAAATTGGGGGCAAATGTTTTTGAAAATGCCCTGAATTCAAAAGCCGTGACTAAAGAAATGGTATTTCGTGAGAGAATAAAAATAGGTAGCTTTTTAATGATTTTGGTGATTGTATTTACCTTAAGAACAACTAATTTAGAACTTTTATCAATTGTAGCCCAAACTCTATTTACAAGCACTTTGCTTACATCACATATTAGGCTAGAAGTTCTTCATGCGAAAAATTTGTCTATCTACAATAATTTATACACTATCTTTTATTATCATGAAAACAGAGAGAAAGAAGAAAATGATAAATTATCAGCATTGCTGTTAGATGCATTTGTAAAGTATGAAGCTGCTAAAGCATATTCAGGCGTTAAACAAGATACTAAATTGTTTTATAAAATTAAACCGCAAATCACAGATGAATGGGAAGAGATAAAACAAAAATTGAATATAAAGGCAGATTAATTTTTGTGTAATTAAAAGTTAGTTAAACAAAAGATACCATATGCAGCGAACAGGGGGGGGAGAGTATTGGCGGCGTCAGAAATTTCAATAGAGATAATAAAGCGTATTGATAAGGAAATCATAGAAAACATGCTTCTTAATTTAGGATATAAAAAGGATAATAAAAGAGATGATTTTCATTGGTTTGATGATTACGTATCAATAAGTGGGTGTTCCGTATTTTTTGGGTATGGAACCAATAATAAAGGTGAAGAAGAACATAGAACTATAATAACTGCCAATGTATCTGGAGTGAAGAATTATAATGATGTTCAGAAACAAGTAGACACTATAAGGGCTTTTGAAGAGAAGTATGGTGGTTTCTTATATGACAACAAAGCTGGTGATTATCTAGGGGAAAATAAATATCCTAAACTTTCTAAAACCGAAATTGCTTGTGGTAATGCATATTCCACTTTTAAAAAGAATCTACTCATGACAAGTTACTTAATTGAAGATGCCGATTTAGAGGAGTTACATAAGTACACTAAAATTGGAATGCCTCCAATATTTGAGAAGGAATTTTTACGCAACAACCTTTTATTACCTTTTTTTGTTTCTATTATGGAAAATTTCCTTAGAACATTTCTGTATAGGTTTATTGAAACCAATGAAGAAGCCGAAAACTTAATCTATAAAAAGAATGGAAAACTTCCATATTCAACTGTCAAAGAATTACTAAATAGAGATAAAACAATTATTGATATAGAAATAGAAGAATATTCTTTTCAAAATTTCAATTCAGCAAATAAAGCATTTGTTAGATATGTGGATGTTGACTTATTTAAAGATATATTATCCGAGAAAGTTTTAATAAATGATGAAGATAATAGTTTGATATCAATATTATCGGAAATGGTAGAAAGTAGACATAAACTCATTCACGAAGCTGAACTTAATAATTATCTAAACAAGAATAAAATGAAAAGTTATCATGTTGCTTTAGTAACATTAGGTAGTACTCTTGTTAATTACTTTAAAAATAATAGAAATTTGAGAATTGATTTGGAGAGTGAACTATTTTTTATGCCTAAGAATATCAAGCCTCAATTCTAAGTTATTTTTCTTAAGGCAAATGAATTTTCCGTAATTATCCGCAATAATAATCAAAAATATGACATATTCAACGTATTTTCGAAAGGACAGAAGTTTAAGAGTAGTTTCCTTAAAGGAAGTACTCTTTTTTTGTTGCAAACATGTTGAAATTATAATTTAACCATGTTAAAGTAGTGGTAGAAAGTTGATAAAGATAAGGTTTCAACCACCTTGACTTCAGTTCAGGACTAGAAAGCTGAAGCATCTTTTATAGAATCACTAGGGGGGAAGGAAATGAGTATTTCAAAATGGATTCAGGAAGAAGGGGCAGCAAGTGCAGAAGATTTATTGCAAACCCTTATTAAGAAAAATAATGACAGAGTTAGAGATATTGAATCTGAATATCGAAACTTGCCTGAAATGAAAGAGGTAAAGAAAAGAGAAATTAATGAAGATAAAAAGAAGATTAGGGAAGTCACAAGCTTCTTAAATGAAAAGGACATGAAAAAAAACAAGCCATTGACAGAAGTTTATCAACTAACAAGTGAATCTGAAGATATATCAAAGGGAAAGCTTGAAGATTTGCTTTACAAGTTATCCGACAAGGTTGCTGACTATATTAGTTTTCAAAACGTAGGCACTGCAAGCAATATAAATGTAGTTGGGGGTTCCGTAGCCTATGACTTCAATAATGAAGGGGTAATTGAAATTGGGGAACATATATCTATTTCAACAGATGATTTGGAAGAAATATATGCCTTCTTAAATGGCTTTACAGTTGTAGTTGGTATTGTAGATAGATATTCTAATAAGTTTGAAATTGGAATTGTAACCGAGTAATTAGTAAAGGGTGAACGGCAATGCTGATAGGGCAAGCAAAGGGTTTGAAAGCCGTAATATATAGCCGTGTAAGTACACAGGGGCAGGTGGAAGGTGTAAGCCTTCAGGAACAAGAACGTCAATGTAAGAAAGCATGTAAGTTCCTAGAATGTGAACTGGTGGAAGTGTACCGTGAAGTAGGTGAATCAGGTGCAACCAAGCAAAGGACACAACTTCAAAGGCTTATGAAGGATGCTGAAGCAGGAGAATTTGATATGGTTTTTGTTTATTCCCCTGATAGGTTTAGCAGAAATTTCAGGGTGATGATGGAAACATATTACGCATTAAGAGAAGACTTTGAAAAACCTATTCATCTATATATCACTAATTACAATATAGATACCAGTACAGACATTGGACACGCTTGCTTCCAAATGTTCAGTACCTTTGGGGAGATTGACAGAAGAAATATTAAGGAACGTTTGGACATGGGAAAGAAAGCTAAATTAAAAGCAGGTGCTTATATCTCTAAGAAGCCTTTTGGCTACAATGTATCTGATGATGGAAAGTTATATCAAGAACCTGAAGAAGCTATTGTTGTTCGTGAGATATTCAAAATGAGGGCTTATGATGGAAAGAGTTATAGAAAGATTGCACAGGAAATGAATGACAAAGGAACGCCTGCCCCTTCTAATAAGAATTGGAACCATGCCACAGTACAAAAAATTGTTAAAAGTCCATTATACAAAGGACAACTAATATACGATGGTGAAATTATTCCACTGCAATTTGAAGGAATCGTATCGCCACAAGTTTTTGGAAGGGCAAACTAATATTGTCCTTTCTTTTGTTTTATAATGAGATAATACATAACAGAGTGGGGTGACACCATGCCAATCAAAATAAAAGAACATAAAGACATGACTGTTTTACAATATATAAGGAAAAAAAGGGGATTAAAGCAAGAAGACATTATTAATTCACTTCAGGAGAAGGGGCAGAATATAAGCACCCACCATTACAGTCAATTAGAAAGAAATGTACTTCAAACCTTTAGTGTCGAACTAGCAATGGCAATTGCGAAAACCTTTAATATTCAGGTTGAAGACTTTGTTGAATTTGAGGAAGCTTCTAATGAAGAAATGGAAATTACACCTGATAATTACACAAAACTTCCTTATTATATAAAGAAGGAAATAGGCAAGGGATTAAAAGAAATAAGGAATGAAAAGAAGATACTTGCAGAGGATGCAGGGGAGAAAATAGGAATTAAAGCGAAAAACAAAGCTGAACCTATTTATCATTTAGAGAATGGGCATGGTTCTAAAAAGAGGGTAGAAGCTTTATGTAAATTATACGGAACTACTTTAGAAGACGTTTTAAACGACTATGCATACGAAGCAATAAGGAAGAAACTTAGATAAGAAAGACCTGTTTTTTTTTTGAATAGGTCTTTTTTTTATGTTTTATTTTCCATTTTATTGTAAAATGATGGTATAACTGTATATAGATTGGGGAAGGTTACTTGTCTATTTTAAAAAATAAGAAATTTTGGTGGGTGCTTTGTGTTTTTTTATTTTTTCCTATAATCTTTAATTATACGGCGTTACAATTTTCTGGATGGAGAGTACAAGGAAATGAAGATAGTTGGATAAGTTTTTGGGGCAATTATTCAGGTGGAATATTGAGTGCTTTTGTAGCTTACATAGTGGCGAACTCACAAGTAGAAAAACAAGCAAATAAAGAGTTAGAAAAAGAACATATAATAAAACAAATTAATCAATTACCTGCATTAATGAGGGCGAAAATAGCTTTGGAAAGATATATAGTTGAGTTGGAAAAAATTAGAGAAAATGTTGAAAGGGGAATCTTGAAGGTTAAGGTTCCAGAAAGAGAAGATTTTGATACTGAGGAAGAATATTTGGAAGTATTGTACTATGACTTTGATAGAAGCCGACTATTTACTAATATTTACCATCGTATGTCATTACCTGAAACTGAAGATTATTTAGATAAGGTGGTAGATGTAGCGTTGCAAGTTGACCTGATAAAATGCTTTGAGTTCTATGGTGGTCTTTTTAATGCAGTGTCTGAAAACACCCAAAATAAGAGTGACTTACTAGAAGAACTTATGATACAGTATTATGTTACAAAGTTAGATGCTGATACACTTTTTAAATTAAATAACCTATTTATGAGAGTGCAAGAAAATACTGCCGAAAGACGGGAACACATATTTAACCTTTATAAAGATGACATGTTTGGATTCTTTAAAGAGGTTCTTGAAAAAGTAAATGAGGAAATTGACAGGGTAAACATATTGAAAGATAAGAAGAACTTGAAGTAAGCTTTCAGGGGATGTAAGGCATATGTGGGGCTTTAATGGATACATAATAAAGGTTGCATTTTGGAAATGATTAATTTATAGATCATGGTAGCAATCATTTCCAGGTGGGCAAACTCTTCTGTTCCTATATCAGTCAGTAAACCAATTACCTTGTCAGGGATGCTGTAACGCTGATTTAAGTAACGAAGCGCGGCAGATAGCTCCCCATCAGCCCCTCCATACTGCTCAATCAAATACTTAGCGAGTCTTGGGTTGCATTCCGTTACTTTAACTGGATATTGTAATTTCTTTTCATAGTACCACATTAAATCCCTCCTCTTCGTCTTTACAATTGCCACGGCCAGGGACTATCTTTCCAATCCCAGGGATAGCCTGAGAAACTGGCCCCATATTGCCGCAATGGTCCAAAATGTTTTTCATAATTCGTTTTTAAATCTCTGCTTTGAACCGCGAGCTGGTTAAATTGCTGGATGGCTTGAGAGTCGTTAGGGTGAGTATCTAAGTAAAGAGTGAGCTCCACAAGTGCAAAGTCTACCATTTGAATTTTTTCCATTAATTCGTATCTTTTAGATGCAGCTTCGGATGGATTGTTCATGAATGATCTCCTTTCCCGAGCGGTGTTGGATACGGATCGTAAAAGCAGGGCCAAAGCGTTCCTTTGTAAAGCGCTTTTTCCAATGGGAATTGGGGAAGGTTTGGCTGCTGAAATCCAACATAAAGATTGGGAGGAGTTTGATAGCAAGCTATTTTTCGAGGTGAACATGGATCAAATGGACCATGATATGGTTGATAACACTTAATCAAAGTAAACATTTATATCCCCTTCCTGAGCTCATTATCAAAATTTATGATCCTCCAGCATGTCCTATTCGAATAAAAGAAGGAATAAACCCGGTCTTTAGAGAAATGCTTTAAAGAAGAATGCATGTATAATAGAATATGAAGAGGTGAGCGTATGTTTGTGAAAAGTATTATGAAACCTGCACATCGATCATACACTGCAAAGACAGAGGATCGGTTAAGCGGCATTTTAGAATTATTGAATGAGTACGATCTCCAGGCCATGCCTGTACTTAATGGTCAAAAGTTCATAGGAATGGTTTCAAAAGAAATTATTTATCGGGCATATTTTAATGCGGAGCAAAGTAAAGAATCATTTTTAAATCAAACGACCGCAGGAGACATTGCTGAAAATCATGACTTCTATATCCATGACGAGGAAGTATTTGAACGAACATTACCAGCTTTTAAAGGTTTTCCTTTACTGGCAGTTGTTGATAAAGAACAAAATCTTCAGGGACTTGTCACACGTTTTGATGTAATTGAGCAGTTTGAAAGTGCATTTGGAGCTAAAAAAAGAGGCATTCGAATCGCTTTTACATCGGAAGAGTCGAGCGGTCGAATTGAAAGACTGGGCGACATTATCAAAAGCTATCATGAAAATGTCATATCTCTGGCTACTTTTGATGAAACGGATAAACTTGCCCGAAGAATCGTACTAAAGGTGGAGAAGAAAGATAATATAGAGCAATTCACAAACAAGCTGGAGAAGACTGGATTTAGAATTTTAAGCGTGAAAGAAGTGTAAAGATTAAACTGCTATGACTTGGTCATAGCGGTTTTTTTGTGAGTTATCTTTGTGGTACGATTGATTTTACTCTAATCATGGGAGTGTGGAGCAAGTGTTAACTGGTGTCATAATAGTAGCAAGTATGGGGTTGTTGTTTTTTGCAGGAATGTATTTATGGGCAGAAAACGACCACTTGGATGAGCATGTGATTAAGGATCCATTCTTTCCTTATTTTCGAGAGCTGCATATTGTATTTATTTCCGATATTCATAACCGTGAAATAAATACACAAACACTCAATAAGTTGAAAAATGTAGATGTGGTTATCATTGGCGGAGATTTGGTTGACAAGCGCACACCTCTTACTAGATTGAAAAATAATCTAAATAAATTAAAGCAGTGGAAAGCACCTGTCTATTTTATTCCCGGAAATAATGACCACGAACTGGAAAAAGCTAACCTTCTGGATGTGCTTGATAAGTATCAAATTCATGTCATTTCTAATTCTGATTATGTAGTAACCCTGCCATCGGATACTGAGTTTGTATTAAGTGGGATTGATCCTTATTTTATGAAGCCCAGACGCCAGGCTGCCTACATTAAAGAGCAAATCAATTATCAAATACTTTGCGTCCACGATCCATACGTCTATCAGAAAATGAATCATGAAGATCAGAAACAATTTGCTCTTGTTCTAAGCGGACACACTCATGGTGGTCAAATCCGCTTATTTGGTTTAGGTCCTTATACAAGAGGCGGATGGTTTGAATCTGAAATCCCTCCTCTTTTGATAAGTGAGGGGTATGGAACATCGCTGCTACCCTTGCGTCTGGGAACTAGAGCAGAACTTCATTCCATTACCATTAAATCCTCCTGACAGGGTTATTCAAATATTATATAAAGAATATACAAATTTTACACGTTCTCAATAATTCATATATAATTATAGAAAAAGGAAAGAGTTGGAGGAAAACGAATGGGGACAAAGCAAGCAAAATATAATATTAAAGCTGTATCTCAAATGGTGGGAATTCAGCCCGGCACTCTTCGAGCATGGGAGCGCCGGTATCAAATGATACGGCCATCACGAAACGAAGCTGGACATCGTTTGTATTCAGATGAGCATATTAAAATCTTAAAGTGGCTAATGGAAAAAGTGGATAAAGGATTCACTATATCCCAGGCAGTTTCCCTCCTTGAAAGCAATGAAAGTGCAGTGAACGTTTCAAGTAATACGGAAAGCAGTAATCAACTAGAAATCTTGGGAGATGATCTTCTTAATGCACTGTTATCATTTGAAGAGAGTGAAGCACAGCAAAAATTGGATCATGCTTTCAGCTTGTTTACCCCGGAAACAGTAGCTATTGATATTATTGGGCCACTATTAGTGAAAATCGGAGACCTTTGGGAAGAAAGCCGGATCACCAGTGCTCATGAACATTTTGCAAGCCATTTCCTCCGTTCCAGAATGGGGATGATGCTTCTCTCCATACCTACAGATGCAATGCTTCCTAAGGCTCTTCTCGTATGCGGTCCGAATGAGCGTCATGAACTTGGACTGTTGATCTTTGCTTTATTTATGAAACGTAAAGGATATGATGTCATTTACCTGGGACAAAGCATTGCCGGCGGCGACATCGATATCGTTATAGACGAAATAGAACCGTTGTATATGTTTATGTCCTGTACTTTAAAGAAGAATATTCCTATTACTGTTAGTCTGGCCGAATCTTTACAGAAGCAGTTTCCTGAGTTGAAAATAGGACTGGGCGGAATGGCTTATGATCAGTTATCAGAACTTGAAAAAAAGCGAATGGAGCCCTTCATTGTCGGTAACACTAAAAAAGATTGGGAAGCTTGGCTGTCTAAACATTAGCGGCAATGAAAATGAATGATTAAGTAAAAAGGTTGCCCCTGTATACACACATTAGATATAATTCGAAAAAAGGTGCCATAATCGCATCAGTCATCATACTATATAGATAACACATATTGTGACAGGGGGGCGATCATGTGCGAGTTGAAAGAATGACAAATGAAAAATTTAAAATTTTTCTCACCTTTGATGATTTGTTGGATAGAGGTTTATCAAAAGAAGAATTATGGAGTGACCTTCCGAGAGTCCATCGGATTTTCAGCGATATGATGTATGACGCGGGAATTGAACTCGGGGTTGAGTTAACAGGGGTGTTGCTTGTGCAAGTTTATCTTTTGCAGGCACAAGGCATGTTAATAGTCGTTACCAAAACTGAGCCAGCTGATATGGAAGACGAAGAAGATTATATGGAAATGAAAGTTACATTGGATGAAAGTAAAGAAATGATGTTTTCATTTGAAGATTTTGAACATGTCATCCAAGCTGGTATTCATTTACACACGCTAGGTGTTACGGGTGGCAGTGTATACTATTACAATGATTACTACTATATGCTCCTTATGGATGAAGATATTATTCACCTGGATATCGATCAAGTTATCGCTTTACTATCCGAATTTGCTTCTGCATCATCAGCTACATCGTATAGACTCGCTGAATATGGAAAGCAAATTATGAAAGATAATGCGTGCGATACAATTAAAAACCATTTTTCTTAATCCTTTTTAAGTGGACGATGCTTTTTTAAGCTTCGTTCTTTTTATTTTTAATAGAAGCTCATTATAGAACATGTTACTATAGATAAGGATATTTAAGATTTTTAAGCTGGTAAGAAATGGAGTGTCCATAATGAAGATTGCAGTATTGTATGGAGGGACTTCTGGAGAACGGGAAGTTTCTTTATCTACAGGTAAGGGAATAATAAAAGCGTTGAAAAACAAAGGTCATGAAGTAACGGCAATAGATTTTTCCCCCGAAAAAATTAAAGATATACTGGAATTAAAGGTAGATCTTGTGTTCTTGGGACTTCATGGACGTTTTGGTGAAGATGGTAAAATTCAAGGCTTGCTTGACATGATTAACCTTCCTTATGTGGGTTCAGGTGTATTATCATCAGCTTTAGCTATGGATAAGGCAAAATCGAAACAGATCTTTTCATTAAATGGACTTCAAACTGCAAACAGCAAAACGTTTGATGTTGCTGGCTTATTGGATATGAGCGATATAGTGGAAGATATAAAGAAGCATTTTCCTACGCCATTTGTAATTAAGCCGAACCAGGAAGGATCCACACTAGGACTAACAATTGTGAAACATGAAGATCAAATTGAAAAAGCTGTCCAAACAGCAGCTCAGTCTGATTCTACTATTCTAGTTGAGGATTATGTTCAGGGAAGAGAAGTTACTGTGCCGGTTATCGGTCGAAAAGGAAAAGAAACGCCGCTTCCAGTTATTGAAATTATCCCTAAGAATGATTATTACGATTTTGACTCAAAATATAAACCAGGTGGAAGTGAACATATTGTTCCTGCCAAATTGCCGGATAGTCTTACCGAACAACTTAAAGAAGAAGCGGTAAAAGCCCATCAATTATTAGGGTGCGAAGTTTATTCTCGTGTTGATTTCATAATTAATGAAAACGAGGAGCCAATTATTTTGGAAGTGAACACACTTCCGGGGATGACGCCTACAAGTTTATTCCCTGATTCCGCCAAAGAAATAGGCTGGAGTTACGACGATCTTATTGAAAAATTCGTAGAACTATCCCAATTTGATAATTAATAGAGAGTGCAATCGCTTACAAGTTGTTTGGGTAAAAGACACTGGAATGCCAAAACACGCTTTCCATAATAGAGGTGAAAGTGTATACTATTGACTGAAAGAAAACCCTGAAAGCGAATGCACGGATATTAGGAGGTAAATGGATGGTAGCGGATAAGCCGACAGATGCTGCAAACGAAAACAATGATAAACTCGATGTTTTAAAGTCCACACAGACGGTGGTCAAAAAAGCACTTGATAAATTAGGTTATCCTAACGAAGTTTATGAACTAATGAAAGAACCAGTGCGGATGATGACGGTAAGGATTCCTGTACGGATGGACAATGATCATATTAAGATATTTACAGGCTATCGTTCCCAGCATAATGACGCGGTTGGTCCTACCAAAGGTGGGGTGCGTTTCCACCCAAATGTTACAGAAAAGGAAGTAAAGGCTTTATCCATCTGGATGAGCTTGAAAGCTGGAATTGTAGATTTACCTTATGGTGGGGGTAAAGGCGGAATCGTTTGTGATCCGCGTGAAATGTCATTCCGTGAACTTGAAGGTGTGAGCCGTGGTTATGTGAGGGCTATAAGTCAAATCGTAGGTCCTACTAAAGATATCCCGGCGCCTGATGTATTTACAAATTCCCAGATCATGGCGTGGATGATGGATGAATACAGCCGCATAGATGAATTTAATAACCCTGGGTTTATTACAGGTAAACCTCTTGTACTAGGAGGCTCACATGGTCGGGAAACAGCTACAGCTAAAGGTGTTACCATTTGTATTGAAGAGGCAGCCAAGAAGAAGGGTATTAGTGTAGAAGGTGCCAGAGTGGTTGTTCAAGGTTTCGGTAACGCAGGGAGTTTCTTAGCTAAATTTATGCATGATCGAGGAGCGAAGGTTATTGGAATTTCTGATGCCTACGGAGGTTTGCATGATCCTGATGGGCTGGATATCGATTACTTACTTGACCGTCGAGATAGTTTCGGAACAGTTACAAATCTATTTAAAAATACAATATCCAATGAAGAACTCCTGGAGTTGGACTGTGACATATTAGTCCCAGCCGCTATTGAAAACCAAATTCGTGAAGAAAATGCTCATAACATAAAAGCAAGTATTGTTGTGGAAGCTGCAAATGGTCCGACTACTTTAGACGCGACTAGAATATTATCTGAAAGAGGAATACTGCTTGTACCAGATGTTTTGGCATCATCGGGAGGAGTAACAGTTTCTTATTTCGAATGGGTCCAGAATAATCAGGGATATTATTGGACTGAAGAAGAAGTTGAAGAGAAACTCCATAAAGTGATTGTTAAAGGATTTGACAACGTTTATCGGACGGCAGAAACGAGACGTGTAGATATGCGTTTGGCCGCTTATATGGTTGGTGTACGGAAGATGGCAGAAGCTTCTCGCTTCAGAGGATGGATATAGGTTGATTTGACCACAATTATCTCCTATCATTTACTTGGTAGGAGATTTACTTTTGTTTATTAAATCGAACGTAAGTTCCAGAGACTTCTGGAAAAAGGAGTGACTAACGTGCATCAGGAAGAAAAAGTCATCATTATAGGCGGTGGCCCCTGTGGTATGAGTGCAGCCATCGAGCTTAAAAAAATGGGCATTGAACCATTAATTATAGAAAAAGGGAATATTGTTAATTCTATATTCCATTATCCGACTCATCAAACGTTTTTTAGTTCCAGTGATAAGTTGGAAATTGGCAATATTCCATTTATTACTGAACGTCAGAAGCCTGTGCGAAACGAGGCTCTAGCCTATTATAGAGCCGTAGCTGGCAGAGAAGAGTTACGCGTAAATGCTTTCGAAAAAGTAATGCAAGTAGAACAGGAAAATTCAGGGTTCTTAGTTAAGACAGAAAAGCGAACAGGAGAACAGGCCGAATATAAAACAGAGGATCTGGTAATTGCTACCGGATACTATGACCAGCCAAATCGTCTAGGTATTAAAGGGGAAGAGCTTACAAAGGTTATGCATTACTTCAAGGAAGCTCATCCCTATTATAATAAAGACGTAGTAGTTATCGGAGGGAAGAACTCAGCAGCCGACGCTACTCTGGAATTGGAAAAATCAGGTGCTAACGTGACAGTTTTATATCGTGGAGAAGAATATTCAAAAAGTATTAAACCGTGGATTCTACCTCAATTCGAAGCACTGGTAAGAAAAGGTGCCGTAAATATGGACTTTTGTGCGCATATTAAGGAAATTACCGAAACCGAAGTTATTTACGAATGTCGAGGGGAAGAAAAGCGAATTGCGAATGATTTCGTCTTTGCTATGACAGGCTATCGTCCAGATCATAATTTCCTAACAAAGATGGGCGTAGAGTTTGATAAAGAGTCCGGCCGGCCAGACTATGAAGAAGATAGTATGGAAACCAACGTGCCGGGTATTTATATAGCTGGAGTAATTGCAGCAGGGTATAATAATAACGAGATATTTATCGAGAATGGTCGGCATCATGGCGGGAAAATTGCTCGTGCCATAGCTGGGAAGAAGTAAAGTCTACCGTTGACCTTTCCAAGGTAACGGGGTTTTTCTGTTTGAACTACTATTTGTTTTTAGATGGGAGGCTGTATTTTGAGTAAAGTAGTTTTACTTACCACAGGAGGTACCATCGCAAGTGTACCTAATGAACAATCTGGTAAATTATCCTCTGGTGCTTTAACTGGTGAAGAGCTGGCTGAAATGCTTAAGCTTCCAACTGATATTGATGTAGTTATCGATTCTGTATTTCAAAAACCAAGTATGCATGTAGGGTTTGAAGATCTTATATGGCTTAAAGAGAAGATTGAATCTTATTTTGAAGACGATTCCGTCTCAGGAGTAGTCGTTACTCATGGCACGGACTCTTTGGAAGAGAGTGCGTACTTTCTTGACTTAACCATTAACGATCAACGGCCTGTTGTCATTACGGGATCTCAAAGGTCTCCGGGGGAAATGGGCAGCGATGCTTATATCAATATGAGACATGCCATTTATTCAGCGTGCAGTCGAGATTTGCGTGGGGCGGGAGCCGTAGTAGTCTTTAATGAACGTATATTTCCAGCCAAGTATGTAAAGAAAGAACATGCTTCGAATATCCAAGGGTTCAACGCTTTTGGGTTTGGTTATTTAGGAATTATTGATAATGATGAAGTTCACATATATCAAAAACCGATCCACAGAGAAACCTATAACCTTATAACTGAAATACCGAGGGTAGACATCGTCAAAACTTATTCAGGTGCAGACGGAGCTTTTATTAAAGCAGCACGTGAGAGTCAGGCGAAAGGCATTGTATTAGAAGGCGTAGGAAGGGGGCAAGTAGCCCCCGGAATGATGACTGAAATTGTTAAATCAATTGAGGCTGGATTAAAAATAGTAATTACTACCACCTCTGAAGAAGGCTCTGTGTACACGACCTATGATTACTTAGGCAGTGCCTACGATCTTTATAAGCATGGGGTCATTCTTGGAGACGATGACGACAGTAAAAAAGCCCGTATAAAATTAGCGGTTATTTTAGCTTCCAATTTTGAGGGCGATATTACTTATTAACATCTGATGCGCCTTATAGTTAGGCTCTGTTAAACTTTGTTGTTGATTTTTTATAAAAATCTATCTTAAGCTATCGGGCCGGATAGTTGAAGACTCAGTTTCGAAATAAATTGGGTCCGTTACTATATAAGGAGCGGGCTGGTAGGGAAATAACTCGCTTTCCTATGGCCCTACACGATGTGGGGTCGATCGACGTTGCCACAGGACGTGGCGACCTTAGTCGATCCTCCTTTTACCAGGAGCTTCCTCGCTCGTTTCACTCCCTGCGGGATCTCACCTAGTTCTTTCTCCCGTTCTTACACTCATGATCGATGGAGTCCTAAGACAATACCTAAACGATATGGGGTGTTATCCAGCTCCAGCACCTAGCGGCTAGTGAGACTTCCCTCACTTCTGTACGATAAGGCAACATCGAATCGCTCCGCTCTTCGTGTTTTCTTTATCTCCGCCAGCTCAGTCCAGTCCATACGCCGCTGACCAAGGTGCTTCCGCTTTCAACCTGGGAGTCTCGCCATTTCCCCACCAACCCAGCCGTGGGAGAATAACAGACCCTTCCAGGAGAGAGAATGCTCTCCTTCTTAACTGGTCATAAATGCTTCTATCACAGGCTATTCCACATCTTTATTGCGTGAAAAAGCCGGATTTGGCCATGCTCTTTTTGTTAACCAAGAAGATATCTTGATTAGTTTCGAGTTTCTAATTCAGCAAGGTCCATAGGGGGACGATTAAGACTCCTGTGCGATGAACATGATCGGTAAGAGCCCGCAGGGCTGTGAAGCCCGAGGAAGCTTACCACATGCCCACGGAAAGCGAAATCGTCCCCCGCAGGACCTAATTCTCTCGAAAGTCTGGAAACTGAGTCTTCCAGTAGCGGGAGCTTATCTGCAAAACCAACACTGAGATTTAACAGGTCCTATAGTTAAAGACTCGATTCCGAGAGTTATTTGGAATAATTTGTGTTGAAGAAGGACTTGTTTTGCTGCCTAGTCTCTCGAGGTCTCAGGTTCAACTATGATAGGAAGAAGTGTGCTTCCTTTCATGGTTGTTCTTTAGCTTTTAAAGGCAGCTCTATAATTGAACGGCCAGTCTATGTCTGACCTGTTCGGAGAGTCTCTTTTCCAAAAATTCCGCTTCCCATTTCAGATTATCCACTCGGAGTTCTTTCTATTCTCTCTCCTTATAGCGCATAATAATTGTGCTTCATGTATAAAAAATAAATTGGCCTGCTTAAAAAGTACCAGTAAAGCTGGTGCTTTTTTATTTTTTATTAATCCGAACGTATCCTTTATTCCTTTTCCACATTCTTCATGATACCATTGAAATAAGGCGAAAGAATGAGAGAGGGCTGATTTTTATGGCCTTGCTGACTGCAGCCATATCTCCTGCTATAGCAATTATGACATTTATATATTTAAGTAAAAGAATTGAGTTAGAGCCTTTCCCACTGATCATCCGCATGTTTATCATTGGCGTAATCATGGTTTTTCCTTTAATGTTTATTCAATATGCTTTTGAAACTGAAGGCGTATTTCAGACACCGCTATTAAGATCGTTTTTCTTAGCTGGATTAATGGAAGAATTTTTTAAATGGTTTTTTCTCTTATTTGTAGCTTACCGGCATTCAGATTTTGACCATCACTACGATGGAATTATCTATGGTGTGGCAATTAGTCTAGGATTCGCAACAATAGAAAACATTATTTATATCTTTTCAAATGGTATTGAAATTGCACTACTGAGGGCTATTTTTCCAGTATCTTCTCATGCTTTATTTGGAATTCTTATGGGTTTTTATATGGGTAAAGCAAAATTCGCCAGCAAAAACCAAAATTGGTGCTTAAGTTTAGCCTTACTGATTCCTGTAGGGTTTCATACCCTGTACGATTATATTATTACTGTGCTGAATCAGACGTGGCTGTACTGGATTACACCATTTATGATTGTTTTATGGATTATAGGATTCAGAAAGATAAGATTGGCAAATGAGCATCATGAAGATCTACAAAAGACATGATATAAAGCAAACCGCCTTATTCAGGCGGTTTTTTTAATGGGTAAAGATGTATAAAGTTTTTAAACAGACGGACACTATTCTTATAAATAATTCTACTGGTCAGGGGTGTAACTCGGATGATATGGAAGAAAACGATAATCGTTGGAATAGGAGCAGCTATGCTTATCTTTCCTGTTTCAGAATGGAGATCTGTCCCGTCTGTCGAAGCATTTTCAAATCAAGTCATACAGCATGGGGCTACTGGAAATGACGTGATAGAGCTACAAGCCAGATTACAATATCTAGGGTTTTATAACGGAAATATTGACGGTGTTTTCGGGTGGGGTACCTATTGGGCAGTTCGTAATTTCCAGTATAAATTTGGTCTTGAAATTGATGGTTTAGTAGGGCAAGAAGTGAAAAATAAATTGACCAAAGCCAGTAAATACGACAAAGGGTTCGTTCAAGAACAACTGCGAAAAGGGAATGATTTCACGTACTACGGTGGAACCCCGAAAACCCAGCAGGTTAAGCAGCAGAAACCAAAGGGAACTCAGAATCCTCCTCAAAAACAGGAGCCAACGGCTGTGAATGTTCCGAGTGGGTTTTCTCAGAATGATATCCAATTAATGGCTAATGCTGTTTATGGAGAAGCTCGAGGAGAGCCTTACGTTGGGCAAGTGGCAGTAGCATCTGTAATTCTTAACCGTGTATCAAGCGCAACGTTCCCGAACACTGTATCCGGGGTTATCTTTGAGCCACGTGCATTTACTGCGGTAAGTGACGGACAGATTTGGCTCCAGCCTAATGAAACGGCAAAAGAAGCAGTTATCGACGCTATCAATGGTTGGGATCCTTCTGGGCAAGCTATATATTACTTCAATCCAAATACAGCAACATCAGACTGGATTTGGTCAAGGCCGCAAATTAAGAAGATTGGTAAACATATATTCTGTAAATAGGAGGTGGAAAAATGATTCGCTGGATTACGATTGTCGTATTAAGTATAGTAGCTGTAGGAACAACAGTTTGGGGTTACCAGGAAAATCAGGACAAAAATGCAGTTCTTATTCAAGCTGAAAATAGTTATCAGCGCGCATTCCACGAGCTCACTTATAATATAGATCTCCTACATGATAAAATAGGATCTACTCTAGCCATGAACACCAGGCAGCAGCTTTCTCCGCAGCTGGCTGAAATTTGGAAAATTACCTCAGAAGCAAGTTCAGATGTGGGGCAGCTTCCGCTTACCCTTCTCCCGTTTAATAAGACTGAAGAATTTCTTTATGAAATAGGAGATTTCGCTTATAAAACCGCTATTCGTGACTTAGAGAATAAGCCATTAAGTGAAGAAGAAGTAAAAAAACTTGAAGAGCTTCATAAGCATTCAGGTGAGATTGAAACTGAACTGCGTAAAGTACAAAACGTCGTTTTAAAAGATAATTTACGTTGGATGGACGTGCAGCTGGCTCTTTCTACAAACAATGAAGCAGGCGATAATACAATTGTGGATGGATTTAAGACCGTAGAAAAGACTGTGGACGGTTATACACAAACAACCACTCAAACAGGTGTAACTGCTTCCACTCCAGAAAAAAATTACAAAAATTTACAAGGGACCAATATTTCTGAATCAGAAGCTAAACAAGTTGCCAGTCAGTGGCTGGAAAAGGTTGATGTTAATAAGCTTACTCTAACCAAATCAGGCAAAGGGGCTGATGTCCCGACTTACACCGCCTCTTTTGATAATGGGAAGCGTAATGGCTACATGGACCTAACTGTAAAGGGAGGCCATCCTTTAACCATTATGATCAGCCGCAAAATGGGTGAGCCGGAAGTCAGTCTTCATGAAGCGTCCGAGAAAGCTAAAAAATATATTGAAGGACTTGATGCAGAAGGATTGGAGCTGGCTGAAACAAATCAATACGAAAAAATAGGCGTGTTCCGCTTTGTTTACACCGAAGACGACATTCGCTACTATCCAAAATCCGTGGTTGTAAAAGTAGCGCTTGATAATGGAGAAATACTTGGTTTGTCTGCTAGAGATTATTATGATGATCACTCCGATCGAGAAATTGGAGAACCAGAAATAACAGAAGAAGAAGCACGTTCTAAAGTAAATCCGGGATTAAAAATACAGGAACACCGTCTGTCTGTTATTGAAAATGACTTAAAAGAGCTTGTGTTATGTTATGAATTTTTAACTACTAAGGAAAATACTACGTATAGAATATTTATTAACGCTCAGAATGGACAGGAAGAAAAAGTTGAAACATTGAAGAAAGCAGAAATTAAATTTAATTAGCTAAAAAACCGCCGGTGCTCTGGCGGTTTTTTTAATTCAAAAGACCTATAAACTTTCCATATTCAATCAATAAAGAGACAATATAACCAAGACTAAAGTAATTTTTATTAGGAGGTTATTATGAAAATTTATAAATTGGTATGCCGTTTACCTTAGAGATTAACTCTAAGGATAAAGAAGAACCAGAGAAATACAAGTGTAAACTTGCTGATTATGAGAAAGGTTATATATGTATTGATTATCCTATCAACGTAAGAACGGATAAAACGGCTTTTATTATGGAGGGCACTGAAATTCAGGCAAGCTTTATTACGGAAGATCAATCGGTATATTGCTTTAACACGGAGGTAGTAGCTCGAAGAAAGTTAAACATTCCTGTGATTGTACTTACATTTCCTCCCAAAAAAGAACTTATAAGGATACAACGCAGAAAGTATGTCCGAGTAGATGCTTCGGTGGATGTTGCTGTGCAGTTTGAAAATCATTCATTTACTGCGGTGACCCAGGACATTAGTGGAGGCGGAGTAGCCATTCTGCAACCTTTCCATGTAAAGATGAAGAAGTACCAGCGTGTAAACTTGACGTTAGTCCTTTCAATGAATTCTGGTGAGAGCCGCTATGTCGAAACTGAAGGGATTGTGGTAAGAGTGATTCAACAAGACGATGGGGAGAGAAATAACGTATCTATACAGTTTGAAAATATTTTAGAAAAACAGCGCCAGCTGATCATTCGATATAGTTTTGAACAACAGTTGAACATGCGCAGAAAGGCACTAAAATAGCTACATAATAATGGATTTTATACAATTAGTTATGTTATTCTTTACAGAGTAATTAAGAGTTTCTCATGGTGGGGTACATTCGCCTGAGATCTCATGGGCGCGCTTTCTTTAATCAAGTGCGCTTTTATTTGTATAAGGTAAATTGGAGGAAACTGAACTCATGGATACTATGACAATTGCAATTGACGGCCCAGCTGCTGCCGGAAAAAGTACTGTAGCAAAAAGAGTAGCTGAAAAATTATCATTAATATATGTTGATACAGGAGCTATGTATCGTGCATTAACTTGGAAAGCTTTAAATAATAATGTATCTCTTGAAAATGAACAGAAGCTGGCACAATTATTAAAGGATACGGATTTGAGATTAGTACAGACGGACAATGGCCAGAGAGTTATTCTCGATGGAGAAGATGTTTCGGATGATATCAGATCAAGCGATGTCACAAACCAAGTCTCTATAGCTTCCAAACATAAAGATGTCCGTGAAGAAATGGTCAGCCGCCAGCAGGAGCTTGTTAATCAACAAGGTGTAGTGATGGATGGCCGAGATATAGGCACTCACGTACTGCCTGATGCTGATGTGAAGATATTTATGATAGCTTCTGTAGAGGAAAGGGCAGAAAGACGTCATAAAGAAAATCAGTCTAAAGGGTTTGACTCAGACCTAGAGCTCCTTAAAGAAGAAATTCGCCGGCGTGATGATATAGATTCCAACCGTGAAGTCGCTCCGCTGGTAAAAGCTGAAGATGCTATCATTGTAGATACTACCTCTTTAACAATTGAGGAAGTAGTAGAGCAAATAATTAAAGTAGTAAATGAGAAGGAGAGGGGGAGGAAGTAATGAGCCTGTACAAGCTGGGTAAATGGATTTGTGCTATCATTTTTTATCCTTTATACCGGATCAAAGTTATTGGTAAACACAATATTCCTAAAGAGGGACCAGTTATCATTTGTTCCAATCACATATCTAACGCTGACCCTCCTGTTGTGGGTATTACGAACAGCAGGGATATTTATTTCCTTGCTAAGGAAGAATTGTTTAAAAATAGGTTAATTGGGGGAATTCTTAAAGGAGTCCATGCTTTTCCAATAAAAAGAGGTATGCGTGATCGTAATGCGCTTCGCCAGGGTCTGGAAATTCTTAATAATAATCATGTACTCGGTCTTTTCCCGGAAGGAAGAAGACAAAAAAATGGCGAAATTGGAAAAGGCTTGGCTGGTGCAGGTTTCTTTGCGCTCCGTTCTGAAGCATATATCGTTCCTTGCGCTATAGTAGGACCTTATAAGAAGTTTCAGCGGTTGAAAGTCGTTTATGGTGAACCCATTGATATGAGTGGATATCGTGAGGAAAAAGCTTCTGCACAAGTCGTAACGGATCGAATTATGGAAGAAATCAGAAAACTGCATAAATTTCACAGCTGATGGAGCGTAATCACTTGACAAAAAGCTCTAAATATTAGAAGTTAGAAAAAAGGGCATTTCTGTTTCAAGGTTGTGTCGGAAATTGAAGGAGGTAGCTTGGTATGGATGAAATGAATCAAGAAGTATCTGGAATGCAAGAATTCTCTGCCGGGGACATTGTGACTGGTAAAGTGGTTAAAATTGAAGAAAAACAAGTCCTCGTAGATGTTGGATATAAAGTTGAGGGTATTGTACCTATTAGTGAATTATCCAGCCTTCATGTTGAAAAAGCTTCAGATGCAGTCAGTGAAGGGGATGAGTTGACCCTGCAAGTGAAAAAGGTAGAAGATGATGAAATTGTTCTATCCAAAAGAGCTGTTGATGCAGATAAAGCATGGCAGGATTTAGAAAATAAGTATGAGAGTGGAGAAATTTTCGAAGCTGAGGTTAAAGACGTTGTAAAAGGCGGCCTTGTTGTAGACATCGGCTTGCGAGGGTTTATCCCTGCATCTCTAGTAGAAACTTACTATGTTGAAGATTTCGAAAATTACAAAGGTAAAAACCTTTCTTTAAAAGTTGTAGAGCTTGATCGAGAACAAAATCGTGTCATTCTTTCGCATAGGGCAGTAGTGGAAGAGGAAGAGTCAGCTAAAAAACAGGAGGTACTGCACTCACTCGAAGATGGTCAGGTAATTGAAGGAACTGTTCAAAGATTGACAGACTTCGGTGCGTTTGTAAACCTTGGAGGTATTGATGGATTAGTACATATCTCCCAACTATCTCATCAGCATGTAGAAAAAGCATCTGATGTAGTTGAAGAGGGGCAGACGGTTAAAGTTAAGGTATTGTCTGTTGATCGCGACAACGAGAGAATCTCTCTATCTCTTAAAGCCACTCAGCCTGGACCATGGCATGACATCCAGGAAAAAGTGAAGCAGGGAGAAGTGTTAGAAGGAACAGTTCGCCGTCTAGTAAGCTTCGGAGCATTTGTAGAAGTGTTCCCAGGTGTTGAAGGTCTTGTTCACATTTCTCAAATCTCCAATCGCCACATTGGTACTCCTGGTGAAGTCCTTGAAGAGGGACAGCAGGTACAAGTTAAAGTGTTAGACGTTGATGGAGAAGCGAAACGTCTTTCCTTAAGTATGAAAGAACTCGAAGCTGAACAGACTAGAGAAGAGTATCAACAGTATGAGAAAGAAGAAGACAGTTCCGGTTTCTCACTAAGTGACATGATTGGCGACAAACTGGATAAATATAAAAAATAAATGAGTGGGTGTTGGATATGACAAGGTCTGAAAGGAAAATTGATCATATCCGCCATGCATTAGGTCACGAACGAGCTTATCACAACCATTTCGACGATGTGAAAATCGTTCATCAGAGTCTGGCGCGTCTGGACTTTAATCAATTGAGTATAGAGACACAAGTAGGGGAACTTCATTTAAGTTCCCCTCTTTTTGTTAATGCAATGACCGGTGGTGGTGGAAAAGAAACGAAAGAAATTAATCGGAATCTCGCTTTAGCCGCGCATGAAACTGGTATTGGGATGGCTGTAGGTTCTCAAATGTCGGCTATTAAAAACCCTGAGGAGAGATCTACTTATGAAGTTGTCCGGGAAGTAAATCCTGAGGGAGTTATTTTTGCAAATGTGGGGAGTGAAGCGACTGTCCATCAGGCAAAGGAAGCTGTTGACATGCTTAAAGCGGATGGCCTTCAGGTTCATATCAATACACTCCAGGAATTAATAATGCCTGAAGGAGATAGGGACTTTTCCCATCGTCTCCGTCAAATAGAAGAGATTGTATCTAATGTGTCTATTCCTGTGATAGTAAAAGAAGTAGGCTACGGAATGTCCAAAGAGTCGGTAGAAATTTTATATTCTATGGGGGTTCGCTACATTGATGTAGGAGGTCAAGGGGGGACGAATTTCTCCAAAGTTGAGAATATGAGAAGAGATAACCCGTTGTCTTCATTTGATAACTGGGGAATTCCTACCCCCATTTCTATTTTGGAAGCTTCTTCTGTCTCTCCTGATCTTCATATTATCGCTTCCGGGGGGATACGGCACGGACTGGATGGAGTTAAAGGCCTCATTTTAGGAGGCCAGGCATTTGGAATGGCTGGAGGGCTGTTGCGGGTTCTGGTTGAAGAAGGTAAAGAGGCTCTGGTGAGGGAAATTCGTCATATCCATGAAGAGGTTAAGATTGCTATGATGCTACTGAATGCATCTTGTATACACGACTTGCCTCATAACCCCTATATACTATTTGGACAGACCAAAGAATGGTCGGACCAAAGACTTAACCCATGATTATACATCATGGGTTTTTTGTATGGCTAAATGTTTAAAGAAGAGGGCGGTGATCCATAATAAAAGAAGGAAGGGAGTGGAAAGGTTTGGCAGCTATATATTACTGGTATGCTTGGTTTCTTGCTCTAATCATCTTTTTTTTCATTCCATCTTCTCACTTGAGGAGTCGATTGCTACTTTTTATTTGGATCATCATGTGTACATATACTCTGGCGGATCTTCAGTTAATGGGCTCTCTACCGTTCAGTATTTTCCTGTTAGGCATTTTTGGCACTTATTTCTGGAAAATAAGGCGGAAAAATATGATCCAGCATTTTTGGCCTATCGTGTTAAGTGTAGGTTACACCGCTGTCCAGCTTTTTCTACTGGTACAGCCAGTGTGGTCCAGACTACCGGGTGTTTATCTGGCCGTAATATTTTTTCTATTTATTCTTCATAAAATATTTCGGGACCTTCCTAGTTTAATTGGGGTATGGCTACTTATTAATGCGTTTGGAACATTATGGTCATATTTGGTGCTTTCTATTTACATATTGGAAGAACCCATGTTCAATCAACAAACCATAATATTCGTATTAAAAGGTATGGTCGCTTTATTTATCATGTATGGGGTGTATCGATTAAAGCTTTCGTTGCAACAGAAGAAGATCAAACCACTTAGAAAAGGAGGTGCGTATGTGTGAATGAATATACGTATCCAATAATTGCAGGTATTTCGGTCGGCACCGCTTTAAGAATCTTTATGCTTAGGACCGACTATCGTCAGTATCCTACCTATTTGCATGGAAAAATTATTCATTTATCTCTAGGTTTTATAGCAGCTTCCCTTGGGACGATTGCCATTCCTTCTATTATGGAAAAGGAATTTACAGCAGTCACGTTTTTAACCTTAGCAGCTTCCCAGTTCAGAGAAGTGCGGAATATGGAAAGAAACACATTAACAGAAATGGATTCATATGAACTAGTACCAAGAGGAAATACTTATATTGAAGGTATTGCTGTTGCTTTTGAAAGTCGAAACTACCTTGTTATATTCACTTCCTTCGTTGTTACGCTGTGCTATTTAGCAGTAAATGGATGGGCAGCTGTTGGGGCGGCTGTGCTGTGTTTTATTATTGCCTCTCTATTAATGAGCGGATCCAAGCTTTCAGATATCGTAACAGTGGAACTTTCAGAACTTAGCTTTAAAGGGGCAGGTTTATATGTTGATAACATTTATATCATGAACATAGGGCTTCCTGAACGTCAGGACGAGATTTTAAAGTACGGGATGGGATTTATATTAACCCCTAAGTCTTTTAGTGTTCGCTCCACTATAGCCAACCTCGGTCAGCGTCAAGCGATCTTACATGATGTTTCCGTCACACTTGGAGTTTTTAGAGATTCTGGGACCCCTGCACTTGTTCCGTTGATTAAACGAGATCTTAATGATGGAAGGATTGGTGTATTTATCTTACCTCAGGAAAAAGATCCTGTACGAGCCAAGGAAATTATTTCCTCCGTGCCTGTACTGGAAAATGCCATACAAATGCCATCAAGGAAAAGAAAGCGGGAGGGCTAAAAAATGAAGATGGAAAAAGCAATTCTAGCGGCGATCACAACCCAGTCAGAAAAAGTAAGCGGAAGCACAGCTGTTTTCCATTGTGAAACTAAAGAAGAAATGGAAGCTGTAGCTGCTAATCTTGAGGCTATCCTCGATGGAATTGCTCATGCTTTAAGTGATCGATTATATATCATAGTAAAGCATTGATGAAAGCGGATAAGTAATTGTTTATTTCATTAATGTCTGCTAAAATATTAAAGTTAAAGGATTTCTGCTGTTCTGCCGAAGGAAAGCTGCGCATCAGCTAACCGCGGAAGAGCAGTATTTTTATGTAACGTGGTACAGATAAATTGAAAAAATAGGAAGAGTTCTATTTCTTGTGCCTCGGTATTTTAAAGACGAAGAAAACGTGGAATAATTAAAAATAGAAAAGAAGAAAGGATGATCCTTTCATGAGAAAATCTGTCATGGCTATTGTAGGACGGCCGAATGTGGGGAAATCAACCATATTTAACAGGCTTGTCGGGGAAAGAATTTCGATTGTAGAAGATACACCTGGAGTGACGAGAGATCGTATTTATGCAGAGGGAGAATGGCTTAATGAACGGTTTAATGTCATTGATACGGGTGGCATTGAACTGGGTGATGAGCCCTTACTTGTTCAAATGAGGGAACAGGCTCAGGTAGCTATCGACGAAGCGGACGTTATTGTATTCATGGTTAATGGCCGCGATGGAATTACAGGGGCAGATGAGGAAGTTGCGAAGATCTTATATAAATCAAACAAACCTGTGGTACTCGCGGTAAATAAAGTTGATAATCCAGAAATGAGAGAAAACATCTATGAATTTTATTCTCTTGGGTTTGGGGAGCCACACCCTATATCTGGTACACATGGTTTAGGTCTTGGAGACATGCTGGATGAAGTGGTAAAACACTTCCCTGATAAAATGGTAGAAGAAGTCGACGACGACATCATTCGCTTTAGTGTCATCGGCCGTCCTAATGTTGGTAAATCTTCATTAGTAAATACTCTGCTAGGACAAGAACGAGTCATTGTAAGTGAAATAGCAGGAACAACTAGAGATGCTATAGACACGCCGTTTTCAAAGGATGACCGAGATTACGTCATTATTGATACAGCAGGTATGAGAAAGCGTGGGAAAATCTACGAGGCTACTGAAAAATACAGCATAATGAGAGCACTTAAAGCTATAGAGCGATCAGATGTGGTTTTAACCTTAATAGATGCAGATACAGGCATTCAGGAACAGGATAAAAAAATAGCCGGCTATGCCCATGAAGCAGGAAAAGCTGTTATTATTGTAGTAAATAAATGGGATACAATGGAAGTAGAAGAGAAAACGATGAAAGAATTTGAAGATAAGATCCGTTCCAATTTTCGCTTCTTGGATTATGCTCCAGTGGTTTTTTTATCAGCAAAAACAAAAAAGCGTGTCCACACTCTACTTCCGAGAGTGCTAGAAGCAAGTGAGAATCATGCCAAGCGCGTGCAAACAAACATACTAAATGAAGTGATTATGGATGCCTTGGCGATGAATCCATCACCTTCCATAAAAGGGCAAAAGTTAAAAATCTTTTATGCCACACAAGTATCTGTTAAACCACCAAGCTTCGTAGTATTCGTAAACGAACCTGAACTAATGCACTTCACTTATGAACGATTTCTTGAAAATCGAATTCGAGAAGCTTTCGGTTTTGAAGGTACACCTATTAAAATCTTCGCCAGGAAGCGGAGTTAAGGGATATTCAAGAAGGGAGCAGGTATCATGGGAAAAGTAGCCGTTTTAGGAGCAGGAAGCTGGGGGACAGCTCTTGCCATTGTTCTTGCAGATAATGGACATGAAGTAGCTCTTTGGGCTCACCGTAAGCAACATGCGGATGAGATAAACGAAACACGTTCAAATGAGAAGTATTTAAAGGGTGTAACCATACCTGAAGGAATAGTCGCCGATAGCCAGTTGGAACGAGTGGTAAGTGGAGCCGAACACATATTGCTGGTTGTACCAACGAAAGCCATGCGTGAGGTATGTCAGAACCTTAGAACGCTCATAGACCATAAAGTAACAATTACACATGCGTCTAAAGGCATTGAACCGGAGACTTTTAAACGAGTTTCAGAAGTCATACAAGAAGAGATCCCTCAGGAATTATATGAAGATATTGTAGTATTGTCTGGACCTAGTCACGCAGAGGAAGTAAGCTTGCGGCAGCCGACAACGGTTACAATTTCATCTGAAAAGCTTGAGATTGCACAAAAGGTCCAGGATCTTTTCATGAACCGCCAGTTCCGTGTTTATACTTCACCTGACCTCATCGGAGTTGAATTAGGAGGCGCACTGAAGAACATTATTGCTTTGGGCGCGGGTATATCAGATGGCTTAGGTTATGGTGATAATGCCAAAGCTGCGTTAATCACCAGGGGACTGGCTGAAATCGCCCGTTTAGGTACATCTATGGGAGCAAACCCTCTCACTTTTTCTGGCCTTACAGGAGTGGGGGATTTAATTGTCACTTGTACTAGCTCTCACAGCCGTAACTGGCGTGCTGGTTACAAATTAGGGCAGGGAAATGATCTGGAAAAGGTTCTTGAGGATATGGGAATGGTGGTAGAAGGAGTGCGGACAACCAAAGCTGCTTATCAGCTTTCCCAGACTCAGGATGTAGAGATGCCTATAACTGCTGGTATTTACCAGATATTATTTGAGAATGCTCATGCAAGAGATGTGGTGGATCAGTTAATGACAAGGATTCGCCGTCATGAAATGGAGGACCTCACAAATATTCTTGATGAACAAATGAATGACTGACACATATGGAACCTCGTGCATATACTATCCAGAACCTAACGCACGAGGAGGTCAATTATTTATGAGTGATTTTCAAAAGAATATCTTTGATCATTTGAAAAAGAAAGCTAATATCGATGCAGAAGATGTTTTTAATGTGGCGAACTCTGTCCAAAATGCAAATTTTAAAGATGAGAAAACGGTTCGGCGTTTAGTTCGTCAATTAGCTAAAATAGCGAACAAACCGGTTTCTAAGCAAAAAGAAGACAAAATCGTTGAAGCAATTACGAAGCAGAACATGCCTTTGGATATGAATACTTTAGGTAAGTTTTTAAAAGGATAGTTAACGAGTGGGCGTCTGAGGAGGCGGCCCTTCGAAAAAATGCATATGATAACACGCAGCAATTATTACACATGAGCTGGATAGGGAATTATTTAGTCAAAACCGGAGCATAGCTGCTCCGGTTATTTTTTTAAATTAAATGGACCTACATAAAATTCGCGTTTACTATGTAGTTCCCTTTGATCCAAGTGGGATACGTGTTTCCGCTCGATGGCAAGCGTGTGGTATAATATCAAAAGCAAATTGTGTACAAAGGGGGACAACCATGTCTGAATCCATGCTCAATATGTACATCTCTTTTGCTGGAATTTTGTTCTTGTTTCTGGCGATTGGGTTGATTTTATTAAGCAGATATAAATTAAGAGGCGTGATCTCTGGGATTGTGGCCTTTTTAGCCTATGTATTTATGATTCTAGGAGGTCTTATTATATTTTACATTGTATTTAGTGGACCGACAGCTTAAGGAAATGGAGGGCTCAACATGAAAATGCTAAAACTATGGACTGTGCCATTTCTTCTTATTATTTTGACGGGCTGTCTTTATCCGAGCAACGAGCTGCAGAAGAATCAGGTACCCAATCAGGTACAGTTAGACTCCATCCAAAATGCCGTGGAGACCTATCAGGAAAACACTAACGGGCTTTTACCCATTAAGACTAAACCTCAGGAAACACCAGTTTTTCAGAAATATCAGCTTGATTTTGAAAAGTTGAAGCAGCAAAACTTAATTGGTGAACCACCTGGTACCGCCTTTGAAAACGGAGGGTATTACCAGTATGTTATCATTCATCCGGAGGAGAACCCTACAGTGAAAGTTCTTGATCTAAGAACGACCGAGACGCTTCGCTCGTTACAGGTGAAAGTAAAATTCTTTAGGGATAATAATCGTTACCCGCCATTTGGAGACCAGATTGCTAAAGGAGTCTACGCCCTGGACTATGAAAAAATAGGTCTGGATGAACCTCCAATGATTGACAGTCCTTATTCTCAGCAAATGCTGCCCGTTTATTTAAATTCAGAAGGAAAACTGTTTATAGATTATCGAAAAGATTTATATGAATATCTTAACAGTAAGGACCATTCCTATAAATCTGGCGAAGATATCCGTTATTTACTTACGGACAATACCCCGTTTGTACCTGGTTATTCTGAGCCGTACACAGTCCGTGACGGTGACCCCATCTTTATGAGTGAATATCAGGCATCTTAAGAAGAACCGCTTCCAGTAAAGGGAGCGGTTCTTTCTTTGCGGAGAGTGATAAAGAATTATCTTTCACACTGCTTCATAAGCTGATAATAAGCTAGTTTGAGATGATTTACAGGAACACGGTTCTTTTTATTAAATTATGAAGTTATTAATTTCTGGCATATTTCACTCAGATGATGTCATAGAATTAGATTGTCTAGGCTTGTATGATGGTGAAATTTTATTTGGGAGGGGATCCTTTGGAAAAGGTAGATATCTTTAATGATATTTCCAAACGGACGAATGGTGATATTTATCTCGGAGTAGTAGGGGCTGTACGGACTGGTAAATCCACATTTATAAAGAAGTTTATGGAATTAGTAGTCTTGCCAAACATGGAAGAGGAATCTGAAAGGGAACGTGCGTTAGATGAGCTTCCTCAAAGTGCAGCAGGAAAAACCATCATGACAACAGAACCAAAATTTGTTCCTAACCACGCAGCAACGATTAACATTGATGATCATCTGGATATCCGTGTCCGTATGGTTGACTGCGTCGGCTATGCCGTTAAAGGCGCTGTAGGATATGAGGACGAACACGGCCCACGGATGATTCATACGCCATGGTATGAAGAAGCTATTCCTTTTCAGGAAGCAGCGGAAATCGGCACTCATAAAGTCATCCAGGAGCATTCCACCATTGGAATTGTAGTAACGACTGATGGGACAATTGGAGAGATTGCACGTGCTGATTACGTAGAGGCTGAAGAAAAGGTAGTCGAAGAGCTCAGAGAAGTGGGTAAACCTTTTATCATGATTGTTAATTCAGCCCAACCTCATGCGGATAGTACGGAACGGCTGAGAAGTGAACTTTCAGAGAAGTACGATATCCCAGTACTGGCACTATCTGTTGAAAGTATGAGAGAGCAAGATGTACAAAGTGTTCTTAGAGAGGCATTGTTTGAGTTCCCTGTCCTTGAGGTCAATGTAAACTTACCTAGCTGGGTAATGGTACTCGATTCTAGACACTGGTTAAGAAACAATCTGCAAAATGCAATTGAAGATACAGTGAAGGATATAAAACGGCTGCGTGATGTAGATACTGTCATTGGAAACTTTGATCATTATGAATATATTACTGGTGCTCATATCTCTGGAATGGATCTTGGAGAAGGGGTGGCAGAAATTGACCTGCAGGCTCCGGAACATCTTTATGACCACGTATTGAAAGAGATTGTTGGTGAGGAAATTAGAGGTAAAGATCATCTCTTAGAGATAATGCAGGATTTCGCCATAGCTAAAAGAGAGTATGACCAAGTAGCAGATGCCTTGCAGATGGTGAAACAAACCGGCTATGGTATAGCAGCTCCCTCTTTAGAGGACATGTCTCTTGAAGAGCCTGAAATTATACGGCAAGGATCAAGGTTTGGGGTTCGCTTAAAGGCAGTTGCTCCTTCGATTCATATGGTTAAAGTCGATGTCCAGTCTGAGTTCTCGCCAATTATAGGTACAGAGAAACAGAGCGAGGAACTTGTAAGGTATTTGATGCAGGATTTTGAAGAAGATCCATTATCTATTTGGAACTCCGATATATTCGGACGCTCGTTGAGCTCAATTGTCCGAGAAGGCATTCAGGCTAAACTTGCGCTAATGCCGGAGAATGCAAGATATAAATTGCAAGAAACGCTGGGGAGAATTATTAATGAAGGCTCCGGCGGCATGATAGCCATCATACTATAACGGCTCCCAGTGGGCCGTTTTAATTTTTTTTGAGCAATTTTTTTTATTTAATAAAGGGATTTCCTGCTACTGTGTCGTAATTACTCGTATAGAACCTTTAATTCAGAGTAAAATCCCTTCATATCAATGGTTGAGGCGTCTTGCACCTGCCTGTAGTTTATGGTAAGCTACTCTTGAACTGAAGCGGAATTCAATCCTGTAAATGGCTTTGTAACGCGATTGTTAAAGGATTCTCTATTGAATTTCGTTGGAAACTCGTTTAGTATAAGGCTTGTCATCATTTGATGACTGCTACATCAACATTTATAGTGGTTCTTTCCACTTGAATGAGATTAACCCTCTTGAGAGGAGGTGAATGTCATGAACAAAACAGATCTAATCAACGCTGTATCTGAAAAAACAGATCTTTCTAAGAAGGATGCTACACAAGCTGTCGACTCTGTATTCGAATCTATCATGGATTCACTAAAAGATGGTGAGAAAGTTCAGCTTATTGGATTCGGTAACTTTGAGGTTCGTGAGCGTGCGGCACGTAAAGGTCGTAATCCACAAACTGGTGAAGAGATCGAAATCTCTGCTAGCAAAGTTCCTGCTTTCAAACCAGGAAAAGCCCTTAAAGACGCGGTAAAATAAAAAGCTACATAGGGCTTTGGAAAAGGGTGCATTGTGCACCCTTTTTTTCTTATTAAAACAGATGCTTTGTTTAAAGAAACTTGGATGTTTTGACATCAAAATATTTGTAAGAGATAGTAGTAATAATAGAAAGGAGACTGTTGTACATGACAACTTCTAATAATGACTTTTTTGTTATCAAAGCTTTAGAAGATGGTGTAAATGTTATAGGCTTGACTCGAGGTACAGATACAAGGTTCCATCACTCGGAGAAACTTGACCAGGGTGAAGTAATGATTGCTCAATTTACTGAACATACTTCTGCTGTTAAAGTTCGTGGGAAAGCAGTCATCCAGACCAGCCATGGTGAAATGACAAATGAAGGGTAGTAATAGGCTCTTGTTGCTTACAGAGAAGCTACATAAAAAGCGTTTGTAGGTGAATTATGCTATAATAGGTATGGTTTATTAGTGTTCACGAAGGGACCAGGTGATCAAGTTGAATTCCTCAGATCATTACATCAAACAACTGAAACAAAAAATTGAATCTAAAGTTCGCCATCCTTTTTTGGCTCGTTTCATACCGGAACCTGCTGTTGATGAGGATAAACTGGTGATTTTGTCTTCGATTATGGATCATACCACTCTTTCTTCAAAGAAGAAGGAGCAGTATATAATTACCACTATGCTGGTTCAAATAGCTCTGGATACTCATGATCTTGTAACACTTACTGAAGATGAAGATGACCAGGAAACCATCAGGAACCGACAGTTAACTGTTTTAGCAGGGGACTATTACAGTGGACTCTATTACTATTTACTGTCACAACTTGAGGACATACCGATGATTCAAACGCTGGCTGGTGCAATTAAAGAAATTAATGAATTAAAAATGGAGCTATATTATAAAGACGTAGAGTCATTTCAGGAATTTTTAAACGGTTTAAAGAAAATTGAATCCCTACTCATTCAAAGGGTAGCTTCTTATGTCCAAAGGACAACGATTAATGATATGGCAGGAGAGTGGCTCCTGGCAAAAAAACTTCTTGAAGAAAAGAAAAGTTATCAAGAAGGTAAATTTTCTCCACTGATTGATGTATTAGTTAATCGACCGGGTGTCTTGGGGAATAGTGGACAAGTAATTGTAAACATAGAGCAAATGCTTCAGAGTCATGTACATCGGCTGGAAGCAACGGTCTCCCAGCTGCCGATTCATTTTAACTGGCTCAAAACCCATGTCCACTCTGCCATTCATCATCAATTCAATCAGAGACAGATTGCGGAAGAAGGTTAAATATGGGCGCTCAAACTAAAGAAGAACGTGTACACCACGTATTTGAACAAATATATAATCGATACGACCAGATGAATTCCATTATTTCTTTTCAACAGCATCGTTTATGGCGAAGAGATGTAATGAAGAGGATGAATGTGAAAGAAGGAGACCGGACGCTTGATCTATGTTGCGGTACGGGCGATTGGACAATGGCTTTAGCGAAAGAGGCAGGTCCAAACGGAAAAGTAGTAGGACTGGACTTTAGCGTGAATATGCTATCCGTGGCTATTAAAAAGAAGTTGGCATTAAAAATGAAGCAAGTAGAATTTGAGCACGGCAATGCTATGGAGCTGCCTTTTGAAGATAATCAATTTGATTACGTTACTATTGGATTCGGTTTAAGAAACGTTCCAGATTATAGGCAGGTTCTATCGGAAATGCTTAGGGTTGTTAAGCCTGGCGGAAAAGTGGTTTGTCTTGAAACTTCCCAGCCGGAAAACCCTCTCTTTAAATCTATTTATTATTTCTATTTTAGAAACATAATGCCCTTATTTGGAAAGCTTTTTGCTAAGAGTTACCAGGAATACAGCTGGCTCCATGAATCAGCAAAAGATTTTCCAGGAAAAAACGAATTAAAAGAGCTCTTTGAAGATATAGGCTTTAAGAATGTAATAGTCAAATCCTATACGGGTGGCGTTGCGGCCATGCATATGGGTGAAAAGCAATAATTAAGGATGAAGCACAATGAAATTAGCCATGATCTACTCATTTCTGAAAAATGATTTATCTACCATAGAAACCGCTGTAAATGAGACCATACAGTCTGATAACCCGGTATTACGCGAGGCTTCGAGCCAACTGCTGCAGGCCGGTGGAAAACGCATAAGACCAGTATTTGTTTTGTTGGCCGGTAAATTCGGGGATTATGATATTGAACGTATGAAAGCTGTAGCTGTGTCTTTAGAACTCATACACACCGCTTCTCTCGTTCACGATGATGTGATCGACGAATCAGAGCTTCGAAGAGGTGAGCCTACGATAAAGTCGCGCTGGGATAATCGAATCGCTATGTACACAGGGGATTATATTTTCGCGCGTTCTCTTGAGAACTTATCTGCACTTGAAAACCCTCGGGCTCATCAAATTCTAGCGAATACGATGGTCGAACTTTGTTTAGGTGAAATTGAGCAAATCAAAGATAAATACAATGTAGATCAGAATTTACGTACATACCTCCGCAGGATTAAAAGAAAAACGGCCCTTCTGATTGCGGCCAGCTGCCGTTTAGGTGCCATAGCGGCCAACGTTACTCCCCGTGAAGAAAGAGCTTTATATCAATACGGGTATTATGTAGGGATGTCTTATCAAATCATAGACGATGTCCTTGATTTTACATCTTCCGAAGAAGAACTTGGCAAACCAGCCGGCAGTGATTTGCTTCAGGGTAATATTACTTTGCCTGTCCTTTATTCTATGGAAGAAAGCGATTATAGAAAGCGTTTGGAAGAGTTGTTCAATAGAAAAGATCACTTAACCCCAGAAGATATTAAGCCATTGCTTGAGCGAATTAAAGCGAATGAGTCTATCCCCCGTGCTCTGGAGTTAAGTGACCGTTATCTAAAAAAAGCTTATGAATCCTTAAATAAGCTTCCTCCAAACCGTGCTAAACAAACTTTAAAAGGGATTGCAAAATACATTGGAAAAAGAAGGGCATAATGTATTGCCTTCCCTTCCAAACTTTGATAGAATTTGCTATGGCACTTATTAAAAGCGCTTTCACATTATACATAAACTGAGGTGGATGACATGGAAAAGACTTTTTTAATGGTTAAGCCTGATGGAGTACAACGTAATTTAATTGGTGAAATTACTTCTAGATTTGAAAAAAAAGGTTTTAAATTAGCGGGTGCTAAACTCATGCTTATTTCAAACTCATTAGCTGAGGAACATTATGGAGAACATAAAGACAAACCTTTTTTTAATGAACTTGTAGAATTTATCACATCCGGTCCTGTCTTTGCTATGGTATGGGAAGGTGAAAATGTAATCGCTGGAGCTCGTCAGATGATGGGAGCTACCAAACCTTCAGATGCAGCACCAGGAACGATACGAGGGGACTTCGGGGTAACAGTAGGAAAGAACGTCATTCACGGATCTGATTCACCTGAAAGTGCAAAAAGAGAATTAGAGCTTTTCTTTAATTCGGACGAAATTTTAAACTATCAAAAAGATAACTTAAACTGGGTTTATTGATTATAAATCCTGTTAAAAACCGCCGGGCTGCAGGGCGGTTTTTTTAAGGCTCTAAAATATTTGTTGGGGTAGATAAAAATTTAGTATAAAAAAACACGCAAGCTCCAATCTTTACTACACTTGAATTGACGAGAAACAAGCAGAAAAGGAGTTGCGTGTACGTGTATTCTAACATGCCCTTACCGGGACTACAAAATGCGATTATAAAGAAAAGTGAAGAAGTGGAAGGGAATTTTCATCTTCATGTGGAATTGCCGAGAAAGAAGCACAGGTGTATGGATTGCGGGGAAT
>NZ_JBQQCN010000020.1:0-80721 GCF_052246795.1 Halobacillus sp. K22
ACTTCACGAGAAGATAGCGAACTCCCGCAAAGATTATCTGCATAAGATTTCTACCGAAATCATCAAAAACCACGATGTGATCGGTGTAGAAAATCTCCAAATTTCCAATATGCTCAAAAACCGAAAATTATCCAAATCGATTAGTGATGTGAGCTGGTCGATGTTCACGTCTATGCTCGAATACAAAGCAAAGTGGTACGGGAAGCAGTTGGTAACCGTATCGAAAGTTTTTGCAAGTTCACAGCTGTGTTCCAAGTGCGGATACCAAAACAGTGAGGTGAAGAATCTCGCTGTTCGAACGTGGGATTGCCCAGATTGCGGCTGCCACCACGACCGCGACCTAAATGCGAGCTTCAATATATTGAAGGAGATTCAAAGAATCCTTCCAACCGTCAGTGCGACGGGGCTAGCCTAATCATTTGAACGAACCGTTAGGTTCGTGCTCTTAGGAATCCCCCAACTTCAAGGAGTGTCAGCGAGTAAGTGGGGGTAGTTCAAGGGTGATTGGCATCCTATCCGCGTGGAAAATTTTTAAATCTTAAACTAAAAAAGCAAGGCCCTCAAGTCAGGGCCTTGCTTTTTACGTAGTGAATCAGCCAATAATCATCGGCTCTCGAGGATAACGGTAATTATCAGTAGTCACTCTTCCTCTTAAAATAAACAAGAAAGAAAAGATGCCGATCCGCCCGATAAACATGAGCCCAATGATAATTACTTTTCCAATGGAATGAAGGTCTGAAGTAATGCCCATTGATAGACCGGTCGTACCAAAAGCAGAGCAGGCTTCAAACATAACTTCAAGCAATGAAAATTGAGGCTCAAACAGGGAGAGTAAAATAACCGCTCCGCTTGTAATCATAATAGCAGTACTGATTACGATGAACGAGCGGAAGATATCGTCCTGATCAATTTCCCGGTGGAAGATGCGAACATGACTTCTTCCGCGGGCGTAAGCAAAAATCGCAAGCAGTGTAATCGCGAACGTAGTAGTTCTTATGCCGCCGCCCACACTGCTTGGTGAGGCACCGATAAACATAAGTACACAAATGACTAATAACGTAGATGGCGTAAATTCACTTACATCCATTGTGGCAAGGCCACCGTTTCTTGTCGTTACCGATTGGAAAAAAGCATAGAAAAACGATTCGTGCCAGGATTTATTTTGAAAAAAATGAGTGCGGTCAAACAAGTAAATAAGCACGGTTCCTACAAGAACAAGCAGACCGAAAGTAACCGAGGTAAGTTTAGTAAATAAAGAAAAGTTAAAAAAGTCTTCGTTCCTTCTCGAAAGATAATCTTTCACTTCAATTAACACAGGGAAACCAATCGCTCCAAGTGTCAGCAGCAGAATATTAATGAACTGTACAAAATAATCGTTTTCAAACATGACAAGCGAGGACCCCGTGATGTCGAATCCAGCATTAGTCGTTGCACTGACCGAGGCAAAAGCCCCCTGGATAAATGCTTCGCTTGTGGTTGGGAAGTATTGAGTGAAATAAACTCCTAGAATAAGGGCGCCTATGATTTCGATAATGATAATAATTAGTAAAATCTGACGAATCAGCTGGACCATTCCAGCGAAAGTGGAGCGGTTTTGATCCGTTTTAATAAGCTGACGTCTTTTTAAACCGATTTTCTGGCCGAGCAGCAGCCAGATAAATGTTCCGAGCGTCATGACTCCGATTCCGCCAAATTGCAAAATGAACATTAATACAAAATATCCGGGCGTATTAAAGGTATCAGCTGTAGAGACCACGGTTAATCCCGTGACGCTGATAGCACTTACGGCAGTGAACAAACTATCAATAAAGCTTAGATTTACACCTTCTCTGTGGAGAAAAGGCAAGCTGATCAGCAAGGTAGATAGTAACGCAGCAGTTATATAGAATAATACGATAATTTGAAAGGGAGACAGCTTGTCAAAAAAATGGGAAGTTTTAAATGCATGTGCCATGGATAAGTGCTCCTTAGAAACAAGTTAGTTGCCATATCGTCTGTACTTATGGATTTTATAGATATTTAAAGAACATAGCAAGGGTGTCCATGGGAGAAAATGGATGACCTGAGGTGGGAATTAATGGTTGCGGGGGCAGCAGGGGTTGTCTATGATGGGAGGAAGAATGCTGGAGGGGAGGACGTGCATATGGATATCCGCCATTTGCAGTATTTTATTGAGGTTGCGAGGTTCAGCAGTTTCACAAAAGCGGCTGACCATTTATTCATTAGCCAACCGACGATTAGTAAAATGATCAAGAACTTGGAAGCGGATCTAGGGGTAGAGTTATTTGAGCGTTCCCGTAAGAAAATTACGCTTACCGATGCTGGGAGGGTCATTTTAGCTCAGGCAGAAGTCATTGATAAAGCCTTCAATAATCTCCAGACGGAGCTTGATGATCTTCTCGGGCTTCAGAAAGGCCACATTAGGATTGGGCTGCCTCCGATTATGGATGCGGATCAGTTCATTAAGGCGCTTGGAGGGTTTCATGATCAGTACCCGCATATTACATTTCAGCTTCTGGAAAATGGAGCTAAAAAAATTGAAGACAATATCATTCAGGAAGAGCTCGATGTCGGAATCACGGTACTGCCTACGGAAGAAGAAAGATTTGATTACTTCTTCCTTATGAGTGAGGAGCTGAGCGTTGTACTCCCACCGTCTCACAAGCTATCCGAGCGTAAACAGATTCATTTAAACGAACTGGAAGAGGAATCGTTTATCCTGTTTAACAAAGATTTTGTACTAAATGACCGAATTGTATCCGCCTGTAAGGAAGCGGGTTTTCTGCCTCAAGTTGTTTCCGAGAGCTCACAATGGGATTTTATAGGCAAAATGATCACCGCGAACCTTGGAATTTCGATTCTTCCAAATAGTGTCGCCCATTTATTAAAAGAAGATGTCAGAATCATAAAAGTTGTCCAGCCTGTCCTTGAATGGGACTTAGCGATTATCTGGCCGAAGGACCGTTATTTAGCATACGCCACGAAGGAATGGCTGAAGTTTACTCAGGATCGTATAGCCACACAGGCGGGAAAGAAGCAGTCCCTTAACGAATAAGCGGGCTGTTTTTTTATGCCTGAATTGAATGGATGAAAACATTTACATAGATAATGTCTATCTAAAGCATGATGAATAACTATTTCACTTTTTTGGAACAGGCTCTTACACTGAATTTATACTCCTTTTTGTAGAGGCATGTCTTTACGAATAAGCGCTTATGAAGAAATTCTTACAGAGAGGAACGATATAGCTATGGATGCAAAAAAACCAAAAGAAAGTTTAATTATCAGCACCGATCAAGTGCTTGTGAATGATTTAAATAACTATAATACGCTGTTTGGCGGCGTATTGATGAAAAAATTAGATAATAGTGCCACGTTATCAGCAAGGCGTCATGCCCGTGTGAAAGAATGTGTAACGGCTTCAACAGATTCGATTGATTTCTTAAACCCGGTTCACCAGTCCGATTCGGTTTGCGTAGAGTCCTTTGTCTCGTACACGGGTAACCGTTCAATGGAGATATTCTGTAAAGTAATTGCAGAAGATATGATTACCGGGAGAAGAAGAATGGCTGCTACGGCGTTTTTAACGTTCGTGGCTCTGGATGAGAATAAACAAGCGGTACAAGTTCCCGATGTAATTCCACAGACGGAAGAGGAGAAGTTTCTTTATGAATCTGGTGAAGAAAGGGCTCAGACAAGAAGAGTCCGCCGCAAGCACAGCAGGCACTTAACGGATATTATCGGCCTTGAAAAGCCCTGGGAGAAAGGAGAATATTTATATGGTGAAAACATTAGCCAGTTTGGGTGATCTTTATGCAGCTAAAGAAGATTTTGGTGAGTTGAGAAATCAGCATTCGGAGGTATATGACCAGCTTCTTCATGTAGTAAGTCTGACGCGCCAGCTTCAAATGAAATATGGCTATATGGGCAGTCTGCTCATGGATGAAGATATTACTGTCTATGAACCGGAGTATATGAAAGACTCGATTCTTACCCTTTATCAAAAAGAGGTTCAAAAGCTCACGGAGCACCAGGATGTAGAAGTCGTGAGATATATGTTAAGGAAACACCGCGAGATCGGCTATCCTAAATTATTCTTGCTTATTCTTGGGGCGAAGCCGGAGATGTTGAAAGGTTCGACCATTTTTAAGTAACCATTTTTCTGAAAAACAGGCGCGCCGGGACATTACCCCGGTGCGCTTGTTTTTAGGCTATGTTAAATCAGAGTGTTGATCTTCCAGAAAAGCTCCCGTTTGTGGAAGACTCAGTTTCGAGATAACCCGGGTCCATTGCCAAAAAAAGGTGGGGGCGGCTACGGAAACAACTCGCTTTCCTGCGGCCCTACACGAAGTAGGGTCGATGGACGTTGCCACAGGACGTGGCGATCTTAGTCGATCCTCCTTTGACCATAAGCCTCCTCAGTCGTTACCACTCCTTGTGGGGTCTCGCCTAGCTCCTTCTCCCGCGGGAGTCTCCTCGTTTCCTCCGCCGCCCCACGATATCTAGTGAACGGACCCTGCTATAGGAGAAAGAAGCCATGCTGCATTTGCCTCAAATGCTTATATAACTGGGTTTCTACAATTAAACACACGTAAAGACCAGTGGGAATTATAGATGGTCCTTGTTCATTGGAAGGCGTTTATGCAAAAACTTTTGAGCTCTCAATAATCGCAAAGGGGCGGAAGGGAACGGCGAAGACTCCTGCGGGATGAACATGATCGGTGAGATCCCGGAAGGCGAAGCCTGAGGAAGCTCACCTCATGCCCGCGGAAAGCGAGTCGTTCCCTGGAGCCCCTTTCTCCATATAGTATCTCGAAACTGAGTCTTCAACTATCCGGCCCTATAGCTTAATAAACCTTTGCTAAAAAAATCAATAACAGCATTTAACAGAGCTTTTTTTAAAGCCAATATAAAATTATTTACCGCCCTGGACGATTGCCCTCAAAACGTTCCATATTTTTATATTCATTTACATACAAATGTGATAAAGTATTTTAAAATGAGTAAAATGGAAAGTTCAGGAATGTAAAGGAGCTTATATGAAGGAAATAATTTTAATTCTGGCTGAACTGGTGAATATCTGGCATGATGTCCTGCTGGATCTAACGAGGGCACTTGGATGGGATTTAACCGACAAAGACCTTCACTTTTGGGTGATTGGTATTATAGGAATCATTGCGTTATTATTCGTCGATGCTATTTTTCAAGCTTTATCTAAACTAAGCATTACAGCGATTTCGTTTTTATTCACCTTTTCTATGATTCTGGTTTTTGTATTCGCTGTCGAAATCCAGCAGAAGATTACGGGAAGAGGAAATATGGAATTTGGGGATGCGGCAGCAAGTATATTCGGATTTCTCGTGTTTTGCGGAGTTTACTTTGTGATTCGGATGCTTTGGAGATGGATTCAGAATTCACGCCGTAATCAAACTACTTCATAGAAAGCGAGTAACTTAAATGCGAGAGTTACTCATTACCAGGTTCTTAGGTTAAAGAGTCTATATAAAAAGTACACAGTGATATCAACTGTTACGTTCATTCACATATTCTCATGAAAAATGAAAATAAACCGCCTCGACAATCGAGGCGGTTTTTCTTAATTAGAACCAAAATTAACAATCATATCGTGCGTTTTTTGTACTTCCTGATCGGACATAATCATGAGATACATACCATTAATCATTCTTCCTTCGCCGCTCATTTGATAAGAGGAAGTGTTCTGTCGGGCGCTTCTATAGTTAGCCGCAAGTCTGCGCATGTCCTCAAATTGCATGTTCGTGTTTACATTATCACCGAGGACATCCAGGATATCGCCTATTTTGTTAACCACCCCGATACTTGCTCCTTTATCAATAATTCCCTGGATGACTTGACGCTGACGTTCATTACGGCCCAAGTCACCGCTTGGATCATTTTTACGCATTCTCACAAACGCCAATGCTTCTTCACCGTTTAGTTCGATCGTCCCTTCCTCGAAGCTGTGTCCGCCAGCACTGAAAGCACGATCGTTTTGAACGGTTACGCCGTTAACCGCATTGACCAGCTGTGAAAGACCTTCCATATTAACCTTTATATAATAATCAAGATCGATATCTAAAAAGTTCTCAACAGTATCAACTGCCATATCACTTCCGCCATAAGCATAGGCATGGTTGATCCGGGTGGTTCGCCCGTCTCCTGCGATCTCTACCCTCGTGTCACGGGGAATACTGACCATTTGCATTTGATTGTTATTCGGATCCAGTGTCATAACGATCATTGTGTCAGATCGTCCGACGTCATTCTCGCGCTCATCTACGCCTAGAAGGAGTATATTAATCGGTTCTTTCTTATCAACTTTTTCTTTCGTTTCATCTGTATCAATGGTAGATACATCTTCATGAAGTTCATTGTTGATTGTCGTTCGGACATCATTGAAGAGTTTAAAAATGAAGATTCCGACTGCAACTAGAAAGACGGCTAGTACGGAGAGAAGGATTTTCCACATTCTTCTCTGCTTTCGTTTCTTTTTATAACGTTCACTCCGACCCATTCGTCCACCTCTTTTTTTAAGGAGTTCTCTTCTATTATACTTTTTTTGCAGAATTCTGTAAAAATAGTAGACAACGTTTTAACGGCATAGAAAAAACCAGTACAATAGAAATAGGAGAGTTACTTTTTTAAAGGAGTGGAGTTAGCTATGGGAATTAATATAGGAGTTGACTTAGGCGGTACGAACATTCGTGTAGCGATTGTAAATAAAAACGGCATGGTAGAGGAACTTTTGCAAGAACCAACAGAGGTAGAAAAGGGCTATCTTCATACCATAAAAAAAATGATAAACATGATTCACACTATTACTGAGGGTAAGAAGCGTATTGATGGAATTGGAATCGGGGCTCCAGGACCACTCGATCCGAAACGGGGAGTGATATTAAGCCCGCCAAATTTACCAGGCTGGGACGAAGTATATCTGGTTGATGAAGTGAGCCAGCATTTCTCCGCAAACGTTTATCTAACAAACGACGCGAATGCAGCTGCCCTTGCTGAAGCCACTTACGGAAGCGGCAAGGACTATGAAAGTGTTTACTATGTAACGGTAAGTACCGGGGTAGGTGGCGGCCTGGTGGTCAATGGACAAGTCTTCCAAGGGGCCCAGGGTTACGCTGGTGAAATTGGGAACATGATTATTGATCATGGTGGTTCTCCATATAGTAATCTGAATAAAGGCTCACTTGAAGGATACGCGAGCGGTACGGCGATTGGAAAACGGGCCAAGGAGCTTCATGGCATAGAAGGAGGAGCAGAAGCCGTTTTCGAACTTGTAAGAGTGGGAAATGAAGAAGCGCAGCAAATCGTAGATGAAGCGGTTGATTATTTAGCTGTAGGCATTGCAAATGTAACTCATGTTATAAATCCTGATGTGTTTGTGATCGGCGGAGGCGTGATGAACGCCGGTGATCTTGTATGGACACCACTTAGAGATAAAGTGAAAGGATATGTTTATGAAGAGCTGGTGCCTCATATTAATCTCCAGCCATCTTCCTTAAGCGGAGACGCCGGCGTAATAGGAGCTTCCCTGCTCACCCGGTAATATCCATTAAAAGGGACCTCAGGTCATCCATAATCTGGATGACCTGAGGTCCCTTTTTTTCCCTTTAGTGATATTTGGCATAAAGCAAGCGTACAGTAGAATAGGTTAATCTTTTGGAGGAATGAAAACGTGAAGAAGATGTTATCTATGCTGTTCGTTGCTTTCTTTATGGCGGGGTGCGCTGATGCTTCGGGGCGAGCCATACAGGAGTTTACACCTTCTATGGATAATGAATGGCACATCGTCGTGTTTTACGAGAAAGATCCACCCGAAGAAGCCTATCAGTCATCATTAAATGGAATCAAAGTATTTTTAGCAAGAAAAAATATTTCAGCTAGGATAAGTTACCAAAAAATCGAGGATCAAAAAAATTACCGAAAACTGCTGCAGGTAGAGAATGAACAAATTATTGTCTTTGATTATAAAGGAGTCCGCCTAAAAGCAAGAAGCCCTCAAGTACTGGAAGGAATGGTACTTCAGCTTAATTAGCAGATTTACCAAAAACCCCCACCTCAGGTCATCCAATATTTGGATGACCTGAGGTGGGGGTTTTTGGCAGTTAGCGTTTATCGTACGAAGAATTCTTCTAGTACGAGGACGCAGGCTCCAATGGCGGAAGCGTGTTCGCCAAGCTTTGATAGGACAATGGAGGTTTCTTTTGCTTGTTCAGTTAATCCGCGCGTTTGAATGGTTTCCTCTATTCCTTTCATTAGGAAATCTCCTGCATTCGATACCCCGCCGCCAACGATAATCCGTTTCGGGTTGACCGTGTGTATCAGGTTGGTTAATCCGATTCCTAAATAACGCCCCGTTTGATTTAAAAGATCAACACTGAACTCATCGCCTTCACACGCCGCTTGATAGACCACCTGACCATCTACCTTCTCAAAATCCCCATCAACCAGATCATGTATGATTGAAGGTTTTCCAGTTTTTAATTCTTTTCGGGCTCGATCGGCAATGGCTGGTCCGGCAGCCAAGGTTTGCAGACAGCCGTAATTTCCACACGTGCATTTCGGGCCGGAAAGGTCAATCGTAACGTGACCTATTTCACCAGCAATATTATTTTCTCCGTGAAAGAGTCTTCCCTTTACCATCATTCCTGCGCCGATTCCGTTCCCAACATTAACTCCAACCATGTTGTCGGCATCATTTCCGTTCCCGAACCAGTATTCACCTAAAGTCATAGTACGAGCATCATTTTCAACCTTTACAATCATATTGAAGTCTTTTTCCAGTTCTTCTTTGATAGGAATATGTCGAAGTTGAAAAGAGGGAGCAAAAAGGGAAACACCTTCTACAGGATCGACAATCCCGTGCATGCCCACCCCTATCCCCAGGAACTTTCCTGGATCGTTCTTTCCGGAATAAAGAAGGTCCTGAATCCCTTGTTTCATAATCGATAAGATATCTTCATTCGTTGGATAATCACCTATGGGCAAGCTGGTCACATCTTTTAGATCTCCAAACAGGTTAGTTACCACGAACTTCATATGAAAAGTACCCACATCTATGCCGAGAGTGTAAAATTGGTCAGCGTTAATTTCCAGCAAAGTAGGTTTACGGCCGCCCTTAGACATCCCTTGTGTAGTTTCTATAACAAACTGGGTATTAATAAGTTCCTTCACAATGTTACTGACGGTAGGGGGAGTAAGCCGGGTTTGTTTAGCGATTTCCGCCCGGGATATAGGTCCTTCTTCGCGTATCATATTTAAGATGATGGATCTGTTCATTGATTTCATTAATTGGAAACTGCCTCGTGTGTACTTTGTAGTCATTTCATCTCCTCCAACACTTCTTACTTTCCCTATCATATCATAAATCTTACTAATTTAATTTATTTAACTAAGTGGAAGTTATTTTGAATTATTTATTAATTAGCAACTTATTTTCACAGAAGTAATTTTGGTAATTTTGAAAAAACTCTTTTCATTTCGCGTTTAGTATGCTAACTTATAACTAGTTAATTAATTTATTTTAGTAAGTTTTGAAAACGCTATCAAAGAAGGGGGAGCAAGAAAATTATGAAAAACTGGTGGAAAATGTTTCTGGTAGTCGGCCTTGTTGCTGGGGTGCTAGCTGCCTGTTCAGGTAATAGTGGAAGTGGAGGAGACGAATCTTCAGGTGATGAGGGTGGAGAGCCATCTGGTGAAATAACAGTTTGGGGCTGGAACGTGGCAGCCGAATCGATGGAACTTGCGGTGGATGGATTTAAAGAACAATACCCTGACGTTGAAGTGAAGGTAGAAGATATTGGGCGACTGGATGTTTATGAAAAACTGACTGTAGGACTAGCTTCGGGAGGTAATGGTTTGCCTGACGTGGTTATGGTAGAGTCAGATCGCCTGGCTAACTATTATGATCAATTCCCTGATGCTCTTACTAACCTTTCTGAACTTGGTTATGATGACCATAAGGACAAGTTCGGCGAGTATAAGCAATCTGTTACTCAAAATGCGGATGGAGAATTCTTCGCTGCCCCATGGGATGTTGGACCGACAGGAGTTTTCTATCGTACAGATATCTTTGAAGAAGCAGGAGTAAATCCTGAAGATATTAAAACATGGGATGATTACATCGAAGCAGGAAAAACAATTAAAGAGAAAACTGGTACGCAGATGGTACCTATCGATATTGCAAAAGATGACGCCTTATACCGTATGATGCTGAACCAGCAGGGCGCATATTATTATGATGAAGAAGGAAATATTGACGTAACATCAGAAGAGTCTAAAAAAGCATTTGAAGTGATTCAGCAACTTGAAAACGAAGAGCTTGTCTTGAACAATGATGGCTGGAATGGAGTAGTATCTGCGACAGTTAACGGCGAAGTAGCAACTGTTCCATTTGGTGTATGGTATTCAGGTACCATCAAAGACCAGGCCCCTGATCAAGATGGTCAATGGGGAGTCTTTCAACTGCCAGCTTTTGAAGAGGGCGGAAACCGTGCAGCTAACTTAGGTGGATCGGATCTTGTCATTCCATCTTCTACAGATAATCAAAGTGCAGCTTATGCTTTCGTGGAATATTTCACTACAGAAGTAGATCCTCAAATGAAAGCACTTAAAGAAAAAGGGATTTTCCCATCCTTGAGCTCTACTTATGATGAAGAGTTCTTTACACAGGAGTCTGAATACTTCTCTAATCAACAAATCTACAAATTGTTCTCTGAAGAAGTGGCTGATATTCCTGTAGCCAATTATACAGCTGACTATGCTCGTGCGTTTGATACAATGTCCGATACTCAAGCTTCTATCTTGCTTGACGGTACGAAAATTGAAGATGCATTACAAAATGCGGCTGAAAAGCTGAAAAGTGAGACAGGTCGTGAAGTGAACGAGTGATCCTTATGTGCTTCCTGCTTTTATCCGTATAGTAAAAAATGGTCGGTCAGTCTCCTTTATATAAGGAGATTGACCGACTTTTTAGATTTTTTGGAATTAAAGCAGACATATAAAATTGGTTGTGTTATTATTAAGTAAATTAAATTAATTAATAAAGTCATTCAGTTAATTGAAAGCGCTTAGATAAGGCGCGGGTACTTTAATTAAGGAGGTAGAATTCATTTGAGTCAAACCAATGCTGAATCAGCAAAATCCAATCAACCGAAGAAGCGTAAGCGCTGGATCACACCCAAGAATGTTCCTTATTTATTCATTCTGCCGGCAGTCACCTTTTTTCTGATTTTCACGGTTTATCCTGTTATTTCTTCATTATTACTAAGTTTCCAAAAGCGTGAAGGTTCCGGTTATGTATTTGCCGGTCTTGAAAACTATATTCGATTATTTCAAGACGGTCTCTTTTATAAGGCGCTTGGCAATACATTTTTAATTCTACTTATTCAAGTACCAATTCAGTTATTCCTTGCCGTAATCATTGCGGTGGCTTTAAACTCTCAGCTTGTTAAAATGAAAAGCTTTTTCCGTATTGCCTTTTTCATGCCAGCTATTACAGCGCTGGTTGCTTCATCCATCATTTTTATGATTATGCTTGATGAAAACTATGGTCTGATTAACTATTTGCTTTCTTTTGTAGGTGTTGAGCCTATTGCCTGGCTGTCCGACCCATTCTGGGCGAAAGTAGCTCTTATGGTTGCGATTACCTGGCGGTGGACGGGCTATAACATGGTTATCTTCCTGGCAGGTCTTCAGAATATACCTGGTTCCCTTTATGAAGCTGCGGAAATGGACGGGGCAAGTAAGCTGAAGCAGTTCTTTTATATAACGATCCCTCAGCTTAAACCCATCTTCTTATTTACTTTCGTACTTTCTACCATTGGTACACTGCAACTATTTGATGAACCATACATCCTTACCGAAGGCGGACCGAATAACTCTACTTTAACCATTACGCTGTACTTATATCAGAATGGTTTCAGATATTTTGACTTCGGTTATGCCTCTGCTATTGCATATGTACTCGTACTAATCATTGGTGTTCTATCCTGGGCACAAATGAAATGGGCAGGTGAAGATAAATAATGAAAAACGTCAGTCCTTTAAAAAAGACTTTATTATACTTCTTTCTCGTTGTAGGTGTCATTGTTTCAGTTTTTCCATTCTATTGGATGTTTGTAGGCGCAACCAATCCATCGGGTGAAATTTTCAAAGTTCCGCCTAACTTTTTCCCGGGAACTCATGGTTGGGAAAACTTTAAGAATCTGAATGAAAATGTTGGGATTATTAGAGTGCTTGGTAACTCCTTGCTTATTACGCTCACATTCACAGCTTTAGCTGCCATTATCTGTACTGCAGCCGGTTACGCTTTTGCCAAGTTTCAGTTCAAAGGAAGAAACCAGATCTTCTTTATGCTGTTAGTGGCGATTATGATTCCGTACCATGTTACGTTAATTCCTTTGTTTGAAATTTTCTCTAATGTCGGCTGGCTGAATACATTCCAGGCAGTAATTCTGCCTCAAGCGGCCTATCCATTCGCGATCTTCTTAATGCGTCAAAACATGCAGGCCATTCCTGATTCTCTACTGGAAGCGGCACGTGTGGACGGAGCTGGAGAATTCCACATCTTTTTCCGGATTGTACTTCCGGTCATGAGGCCAGCACTCGCTGCCGTCGGTATTTTCTTATTCATGTTCCAGTGGAACAACTTTATTTGGCCGCTTGTTGTACTGCAGTCACAAGACATGTACACCTTGCCAGTGGCCCTATCCAGTCTGGTAGGGATGTCTCGAATAGATTATGGGCAGGTCATGATGGGAACGACTCTCTCGACCCTGCCAATTATGATTTTCTTCTTACTATTACAAAAACAGTTTATCTCCGGTATTCTTGGAGGATCTGTTAAAGAATAGAGAATAAATGACTGGTGGTGCTGTTGTGACGATCTATATAAATGAAGAAAGACAACAATTTCATCTTACTAATGGTGAGATCAGTTACATTTTTCATGTCATGAAAAATGGGCAGTTAGGTCATCTGTATTATGGCAAGGCACTAGTGGATCGCGAGGATTTCACTCACTTTCAAACCTATGAAAATAGTGTACCGTCCACCACTCATACGTTCGCGAGTGATCCTGATTTTTCATTGGAAACAGTGAAACAGGAATTTCCACTATACGGGAAGGGAGACTTCAGGGAACCGGCTCTTCAAATCGAAGACGAGCATCAAATCCAGGCTTCTGATTTTTCCTTCCAGGGGTATGAGGTAGAAAAAGGTAAGCCGAAGCTGGAAGGTCTTCCTTCTTCCTTTGCCCATGAAAATGAAGCGGAAACGCTGACGGTTCGATTGGTTGATAAAGGGACCGGAGCAGAGATTAGGCTGTTCTATACTATCTTTGAAAACATGCCAATTTTAACGCGGAGTCATGCGGTTACAAATGGTGAAGGTTCCCCGATCGTAATAAAGCGGCTGATGTCCTTCTCGCTGGATCTGCCGGATGCCGATTACGAATTGATGCATCTTTCCGGAGCCTGGGCACGTGAACGGCATGTTAAGAAAAGAAAATTGGAGCATGGGATTCAATCGATCGCAAGTAATAGAGGGGCAAGTTCCCACCAGCATAACCCCTATCTTATGCTAAAAAGACCAGAGGCTACCGAACACCAGGGAGAAGCGATTGGTCTGCAGTTTATCTACAGCGGAAACTTTCTTGCGCAGGCAGAGGTGGACCATTTTGATCAAACGCGCTTGTTCATGGGTATTTATCCGGGGTCATTTCAGTGGACACTGGAAAAAGGGGAAAGCTTTCAAAGTCCTGAAGCAGTGCTGTCATTTTCAGATGATGGGTTAAATGGCATGAGTCAGGCGCTGCATGAATGGCAGCGGAGCCATTTAATCCCTTCCAGATGGATAGACAAAGAGCGTCCAATTCTCATTAATAATTGGGAAGCTACTTATTTTGACTTTAATGAAGAGAAGCTGGATGCCTTTACGTCGGAAGCGGGCAAATTAGGAATAGAACTTTTCGTTCTGGATGACGGATGGTTCGGTAAACGGGATGACGATACCAGTTCTTTAGGGGACTGGTTTGTCGATAAGAGGAAATTGCCGAATGGCATCAGCGCACTATCTCGTAAGGTCAAACAGAAAGGGCTGCAGTTTGGTTTATGGTTCGAGCCTGAAATGATAAGTCCTAAGAGTGAACTGATAAAAGAACACCCGGATTGGGTCATTGGTTCACCAGGTCGTCATCAGACCCTGGGCAGGAATCAGAAAGTTCTTGATTTTTCCAATCCTGAGGTCGTGGACTATCTACATGATAGAATGAGCAGTTTAATTGAAGAAGCAGATCTCGATTATATTAAGTGGGACATGAACCGCAATATTACAGAGCCATTCTCTCAGCATCTTCAGAACCAGGGAGAATTTTATCATCGCTACATCCTTGGGGTTTACGACTTATATGAGCGTTTAACCACCCGATATCCGAATGTATTATTTGAATCCTGTGCAGGTGGAGGCGGCCGGTTTGATCTCGGAATGATGTACTACGCTCCGCAGGCATGGGCAAGTGACGATACCGATGCGGCTGAACGATTGAAAATTCAGTATGGAACTTCCCTGGGATATCCCTTAGCAACAATCGGCTCTCATGTATCGGCTGTTCCCAATCATCAGACGCTTCGTGAAACGCCGCTCAAATTCAGAGGAGATGTCGCGTATTTTGGAACGTTTGGATACGAATTAGATCCTTCTCAGCTGAGTGAAGAAGAAAAGTCTGAAGTGAAACAGCAGATTGAATTTTTTAAAAAGATCAGGAACTTGATCGTCCAGGGAACGTTTTACCGTCTCAAAAGCCCGTTTGAAGGAGAAGAAACGGCCTGGATGGTGTGCAGCACCAATGGAACGAAGGCGGTTATAGGGTGGTATAAAGAGAATTACCTACCGAACCCGGCACATAACCAGACCTTGAAACTGAAAGGATTGCAACCTGATAAACCATATAAAATTGAAGGGTTTACTCGTTTGTTCTATGGGGACGAACTGATGAATCGGGGCCTGCCCTTGGGCAATGAATTTAATGGCGCCAACCCTCACCAGGCAGAACGCGGAGGAGATTATCAGTCCCAAATTTTCCTGCTGAAGGAAAGCTAGGTCTTCCTTCGCTTCTCCATGTCATTCTAGAAAAAGAGGTGAATAGTATGAAAGAATTAAAGCAAGCATTTCAGGATCAATTAGGAACTGATAAACCGGTAGATTTATTTTTTGCACCGGGGCGAGTGAATTTGATTGGCGAACACACTGATTATAATGGAGGGCACGTCTTCCCATGTGCTTTAAGTGTAGGAACTTATGCAGCAGCACAAAAAAGAAAGGATACAACGATAAGATTGTATTCAATGAACTTTCCTGATCTAGGAGTTATTGAAGCAGATATAGACAATTTAAATTATATTGAGGAAGATGACTGGGCCAACTATCCGAAAGGTGTCATCGAGATTTTTAGAACCGCAGGGTACGATATTACTTCCGGCATGGACATTGCTTTTTACGGGAATATTCCTAATGGAGCAGGACTGTCTTCTTCTGCCTCTATTGAGCTCGTCACAGCTGTAATCTTGAAGGAGATTTACGAGCTCTCCGTAAATCCGGTAGAGATGGTAAAACTGTCTCAACAGGCGGAGAATGAGTTTGTAGGAGTGAACTGCGGCATCATGGATCAGTTTGCGATTGGAATGGGAAAGAAAGACCATGCAATTTTATTAAACTGTGATTCTCTTGAATACAAGCACACGCCTATTGATTTGTCACAGCATGCTTTAATTATTGCCAATACGAATAAGCGTCGCGGACTAGCTGACTCTAAATACAATGAGCGGAGAGAGCAGTGTGAAGAAGCTCTGAGTGCTCTGCAGCAGAAGCTATCGATTCATACTTTAGGTGATCTAACCAAAGCAGAATTCGAAGAACATAAACATCTTATAGAAGACTCTTTAGCCCGGAAGCGTGCAAAGCATGCCGTTTATGAAAATCGCCGTACGATGGAAGCAGTGGAGAAGCTGAACGCTGGAGATATAGAAGGATTTGGACAGTTGATGAACGAATCACACGAGTCGCTGCGCGATGATTACGAAGTAACCGGAAAAGAACTGGATGCTCTTGTCGAAGCGGCCTGGGGTGAAGGTGCGGTTGGTTCGAGAATGACAGGAGCCGGATTTGGCGGTTGTACAATCAGTATTGTGGATCGATCCCAAGTCGAAACTTTTATGGACAAGGTTGGCCGTAAGTACTATGAGCAGACTGGACTTGAAGCTGACTTTTATAAAGTAGAAATTGGTGATGGGGCCAAGAAAATTGAAGGAGGTTCTTAAATGACAGTACTCGTTTGCGGAGGTGCCGGTTATATTGGAAGTCACGCCGTCGCCCAACTATTGGATCGTAACGAAGAAGTTGTGATCGTAGATAATTTACAAAAGGGGCATGAGGGCTCCATTTTTCAGGGAGCACGGTTTTACAATGGAGATTTAAGAAATGAAGCATTTTTAAATCAGGTATTTTCTGAAAATGAAATCGATTCCGTGATTCACTTTGCGGCGGATTCTTTGGTTGGAGAAAGCGTCGAGAAGCCCTTGAAGTATTATGATAATAACGTTTCCGGTGCAATTGGTTTACTCCAGGCGATGGCAGAGCATGACGTGAAACGCATTGTATTCTCATCTACTGCCGCAGTTTACGGCGAACCGGATCAGGTGCCGATTCAGGAGGATGACCGTACCAAACCCACCAATCCGTATGGGGAAACAAAATTGGCCATTGAAAAGATGCTTCACTGGGCAGAACAGGCTCATGGGATCAACCATGTGGTTCTTCGCTACTTTAATGTTGCGGGAGCGGATCCGGAAGGGAGAGTCGGTGAAGATCACCGCCCTGAGACACACCTGATCCCAATCGTCCTGCAAGTAGCTCAAGGCAAGCGTGATAAAATCATGATTTTCGGAGAAGATTACCCGACCGAAGACGGCACGTGTATACGTGATTATATCCACGTTACGGACCTGGTAGAGGCTCATCTTTTAGCGATTGAGAAGTTGAAAAAAGATGGAAGCAGTGCTGTCTACAACCTTGGGAATGGACAAGGATTCAGTGTGAAAGAAGTCATTGATACAGCGCGCCGGGTCACTCAGTGTGAGATTCCGGCGGAAGTTGCTCCTAGACGTGCGGGTGATCCGGCTCAGCTGGTCGCTTCGTCTGAAAAGGCGATGAATGAGCTCGGCTGGAAGCCTGCTTATGCTGACCTTGATACGATGATTCAAACGGCCTGGGACTGGTTTCAGAAGCATCCGGAAGGTTATAAAAAATAAACATAAGGGATGGTGAACAAAGTGGGAATTTATCGCGATATTGAACAGTTTATTCAATACGGTCTTAACAAAAAAATGGTTTCCGTCTGGGACGTCGATTACGTTCGGAATGCCCTTTTTCATTTATTCAGGCTGGATGGAAAGACGCCTGAACCTGTCCAGGCAGAGGAGGTTCCGGATGAGCCGGTGCAGGTTCTTGACCGGATGCTTGATTATGCAGTGGATCAAGGATTAATCGAGGATAACACAACGACAGAGAGGGATTTGTTCGATCCGAAAATTATGGATCAGCTGATGCCGAAACCTTCGGAAGTTATTCGTACCTTTTACCAGACCTTTGAAGCAAAGGGACCGATCGCAGCCACGGATTACTTTTACCAATTGTCTAAGGACAGTCATTATATCCGTACCAATCGAATTGCTAAAAATAAGCACTGGTACAGTGAAACCGAATATGGGGATCTTGAGATTACGATAAATCTTTCCAAGCCTGAAAAGGATCCAAAGGCGATTGCAGCGGCACGGGCAAATGAGGGAGATGGTCCGAGCTATCCCAAATGCCTGCTTTGTAAAGAGAACGTAGGTTATGCCGGCCGGCTCGATCATCCAGCGCGGGATAATCACCGTGTGATCCCGATGGATCTTGAAGGGGAGCACTGGTTTCTGCAGTACTCTCCATACGTTTATTACAACGAGCACGCCATAGTCTTTTCGCGGGAGCATCGTCCAATGAGTATTACGAAGGACAGCTTTGACCGGCTGCTCGATTTCACCGATCAACTGCCTCATTATTTCATCGGTTCGAATGCGGATCTTCCGATTGTGGGCGGCTCGATTTTAAGCCACGATCACTTCCAGGGTGGCCACCACGAATTCCCTATGGCCCAGGCTCCCATTGAACAGGAATTTACCATTCAAGGATTTAAGGATATAAAAGCAGGAATCGTCCGCTGGCCGATGTCAGTGATCCGTCTGATTTCTGAAGATCGTTCGCGTCTCTCGGCTCTTGCCGATCAAATTCTGCAGTCCTGGCGCGGGTACACGGATGAAGAAGCGGATATTTACGCGGAAACAGAGGGAGAACCTCACAATACGATCACTCCAATTGCACGTTACCGGAACGGAGCGTTTGAAATGGATCTGGTGCTTCGGAACAACCGGACGAGTGAGGAGCATCCGATGGGCATTTTTCATCCTCATGAAGATGTTCATCACATTAAAAAGGAGAATATCGGCTTAATCGAAGTCATGGGTCTTGCCGTTTTACCCGGACGATTAATTGAAGAAATGGAGCAGTTGACCGAGTATATCAGGGCGGACGAGCTGGACGGCCAGGCTCTTAAAGATGAAATGACTGCCAAGCATGTGGCATGGGCAAAACAGATGGATATGGCAGAGAACGAAGATATTGAAGAGCGGTTGAGGCAGGAAGTCGGCAAACGCTTTTCGACCGTATTAGAACATGCGGGTGTATTTAAACGGACGCAATCAGGGCAAGAGGCATTTACTCGATTTATTAAACAAATCATGTAGAAGGGAGAGTGGAACATGGTTGACCTGCCGGTAATAGAAAGAACTACATTTAAAGGACTAGAAGCAGTCGTACTTGAAAATGAGCAGATCCGCTGTGTCATTCTTCCTTCTTATGGCGGGAAAATGGTCAGTTTCTACGATAAGGAAGCAGCCTATGAATGGCTGTTTCAGACGGCAGCTTCAGAGTTAATTGTCCCACCTTATGGGGCCGATTTTTCGAAATATGATTCGAGTGGCTTTGATGAAATGTTTCCAGGGATCGATCAAGGCCCTCATCCTGCCGATTGGGAAGAGATTCCCGATCATGGAGAGGTATGGGCGCTGCCATGGAACTGGCAAAAGACAGAGGCAGGGATCACTCTGGAAGTGGAAAGTCCCAAATTTCCTTATACATTAAGAAAAACAGTTGCTTTAAAAGGCTCAAACGTCGAGATTGAGTATGAAGCATGGAATAAGAGTGAGAAACCCTTTCCTTTTATCTGGACGCCTCACGCCTTATGGAATTTAAACGATTCTACGAAATTGGAAATTCCGCAGGGGTTAGATGAAGTCATAAATGTTGAAAAAGGGACGCAGCATTTAGGAGAGTGGGGAACGACTCATTCGTATCCCGAAACTCAGTCGCTGAAAACAGGGGAGACGCTGGATTTAGCCGAACTTGAGCCAAAAGAAGACGATACGGTGGAAAAGTATTATTTTACCGATCGTCTTGACGAGGGCTGGTGTTCACTCATTCAGGAAGACATCCGTCGCAAGCTAACCTACCGTTTTCCGGAAGATAAAGTCCCGTATCTAGGAATTTGGAAAACCCGTGGAGGCTATCGAGGGGAGTATAATGTAGGAGTTGAACCATGTACTGGAGTTTATGATGACGTGTACCTCGCTGAAAAAATCGGGAAGGTTTCACGGATTCCTGCTCGAGGCTCTTATACGTGGTCGTTAACGTTTGAAATTGGAGGGGTATAAATGACGTACTTAGGTGTAGATTACTACCCGGAACATTGGCCGAAAGAAATGATTGATGAAGATCTTCAAGGTATAAAAGGTCTTGGGGCGAACATCGTAAGGATCGGTGAGTTTGCGTGGCATTTAATGGAACCGGAAGAGGGTAAGTTTGATTTTTCTTATTTTGATGCCGTAATTGAAAAAGTGAAAGAACAGGGGATGCACGTAATGTTCGGAACGCCGACAGCGACCTTCCCTGCCTGGCTTGCTCATAAAGAACCTTCTATATTATCAGAGGATGAGAATGGTCATACAAGGGTATTCGGCGGGCGCCGTCAATATTGTTTTAACTCCGACGTGTACCGTGAATACGCTGGAAGAATTACGCGGAAGCTGGTCGAGCATTACAGCAGTGAAGAAGCGATTATTTCCTGGCAGGTGGATAATGAATTTGGTCATGAAGGCAGTGATATGTGCTACTGCGACCAGTGTCATAGCAAGTTTCAGCAGTATCTTGCAGAAAAGTATTCATCCATCGAAGCTTTGAATGAGGAATGGGGGACGATTTTTTGGGGGCAGACGTACAATGACTTTTCAGAAATCCCTGTGCCGAAGCCGACCGTAACGACTCACAATCCGAGTTTAAAACTGGAATGGGCCCGTTTTCGTTCGTTTTCTGTAAACAGCTTTACTCATGAAATGACGGAGATTGTCAGGGAAGCTAAAGGAGGCGGCCAGGATGTTACCACGAATGTTTCCGGTGGATTTTTTGATAAATGGTTCGACCATGCGGAAAATGTGAAGCCTATGGATTACGTGTCTTATGACAATTATCCTGTTTGGGGCGGGCTGGAAAAACCGATCCCGCCAGAAGCGATTGCGATGACGCATGACTTTAACCGCGGCCTTAAGGATCAGAACTACTGGATTGTGGAAGAGTTGATGGGCGCCCAGGGGCACGATGTAATTGGCTATTTACCAAGACCAAACCAGGCGAAGATGTGGTCGTACCAGGCGTTTGCTCATGGCTGTAACAACATGCTCTATTTCCGCTGGCGCGGCATGACAAAAGGCGCGGAGCAATTCTGCTACGGTGTAGTTGATCACGATAATGTCTACGGCAGAAAGTATAAAGAAGTTCAGGCGCTGTTTACCGACATTCAACAGTATGGAGAGCTTTTAGAATCCCGGATTGAAGCTGAAACAGCGGTTTTATATGATTACGATAATATCTGGTCGTGGCGATCGCAGATTCAGAGTAAAGATTTTGACTTTAATGAAGAGCTATTGCGAATGTACCGCCCGTTTTATAAGCGGAATATTCCGATCGATGTCATTCCTGCGGACCGGGAGCTTACGAAGTATAAGGTGGTCGTGGTACCTGTTATGCAGATGATGGACGAAGCACTGGCGGAGCGTCTGCGCTCGTTTGCGGCTGACGGAGGTACCGTCCTGTTCTCTTTCAGAGCCGGATTAAAAGGAAAAGATAACAACCTGAGGCTTGGTGAAGTGCTGCCGGGATTGGTGCGCGACCTGACTGGTGTACGTGTGGAAGAAATCGAATCGCTGACGAAAGAACATGCAGTCGAGCTAAAAGGCGAAGGTGATTTCGCTCAGACAAGTGGCTCGGTAGCTGTGTGGAGGGATCTCCTTGTGGCGGAAACAGCGGAGGTTCTCTACCATTATCAGGATCAATTCTATGAAAACTATGCGGCTGTAACTAGGAATGAAGTGGAAAAAGGAAGCGTCTATTATATTGGCGGCGGATTAAATGAAACTCCTCTTGATCAGATGGCGGAGCGGATTCTTGAAGAACAGCAGATCGAATATATCGACTCTCCTGAGGATGTAGAGGTTTATCAGCGGGTAGTAGATGGCATAAGCTATTTATTCGTCATGAATCACAGCCCTTCCGTTAAGAGTTTCGAAGGTAGTCAGCTTCAACCCTATGAAAGCAAAATTATAAAAAGATAAAGGATAGGGATTAATTTCCACCTCAGGTCATCCAGAATCTGGATGACCTGAGGTGGAAGAAATACCCATGATAAAGAACCGGCGCAATCGTACTGCGCTGGTTCTTTCTATTCTCTATCAATTTATGGAAATTTGTTTTATACTTTTTACTAGATATAATTATCTGAAAATGACATATTTTCACAGAAAGGAGAAGGTTTTGTGGAAGAATGGATTCAGCTGCTCAAGAAGGTTATCCCGTCTAAACAAGTTTTAACAGATCTAGCAGACCGCTATAGTTATAGTTTTGACGCTTCTTTTGGAGAGCACCTTCCAGAGGCTGTCGTTCAGGCGAAAAGCAATGAGGAAGTTATGGAAGTACTTAAAATAGCTAATGAATATCATATCCCAGTTTATCCGAGAGGACAGGGGACGTGTCTAAGCGGAGGTCCGCTTCCTGTACACGGAGGTATTGTGCTGGACATGTCCCAGTGGCCGGAGCGTATTGAAATGAGTCCTGATGACTTAACGGTTACCGTATCCCCGAGTGTACTAACCGGAAATATTAATAAAGAAGCCGAGAAGCACGGGCTGATGTATGCTCCAGATCCGAGTAGTGCCCACGTGGCTACCATCGGCGGGAACCTGGCAGAAAATTCAGGAGGTCCGCGCGGATTGAAATATGGAGTAACTAAGGATCACGTCATTGGGTTAAAAGTGATTACACCGGAAGGAGAATTGATTCGAACGGGTGGCGGTACCATTAAAAATGTAACCGGTTACGACCTTACGAAGCTGATTGTCGGTTCAGAAGGCACACTTGGAGTAATTACAGAAGCGACCCTGAAGCTTTTGCCTAAACCTCCGGCTGTCCAAACGTTAATGGTCTCTTTTGACGAGGTGAGAAAAGCAGCTGAAGCCATTTCACGGACCTTAACGTCGGGGATTCTTCCTTCTAAGATGGAATTCATGGATCAAGCCTGCATTGAAGCTGTGGAAAATTTCCAGCCCGCCGGTCTGCCTGTGGATGCGGCAGCCATTGTCATTATTGAACTGGACGGTCACCCCGAAACACTAAAAATCGAACGCCGATTAATAGAAGAAATTATGGAGAACATCGGAGCGCGTGACACGGTGGTGCCCGAGACAAGCGAAGAAGCTGAAAAAATCTGGCACGCCAGAAAACAGGTTTCGCCGGCGATTGCTAAAATTAAGCCCACAAAAGTTTCAGAAGATGCTACTGTTCCCCGCAGTAAAATTCCAGATTTGATTGATCGACTGCAGGTGATAAAGGAAAAATATGATGTAGAAGTCGTCGTATTTGGTCATGCAGGAGATGGAAATCTGCATCCGAACATCCTGTGTGATAAACGTGACCAGGAAGAAATGAAAAGGGCGGAGCTTGCGGTAGAAGAGTTGTTTGAGGCAGCGGTAGAGCTTGGTGGAACGCTTTCCGGTGAACATGGCATCGGCACGATGAAAGCCCCGTTCATGGAAATGGAAGTTGGCGAAATCGGAATCGATATGATGAAGCGGATTAAAGAAGCATGGGATCCAAATGAAATTATGAATCCCGGTAAAATTTTCGCGGAAAAAGGGCAGAAGTTGGTGCTTCGTAATGAGTGATCTGCAAACGTTAAGCCAAAAGCTGAATTATGATAAAACGTTCGACTGCGTGCAGTGCGGATACTGCTTACCGGCATGTCCGACGTATGAAACAATGGAAAGAGAAACTCATTCCCCGCGCGGCCGTATCAATCTTGTAAAGATGGTTGCGGAAGGGAAGGCAAGCGTAGAAGATTTACAGGAACCGATTGAGAAATGCCTTGGCTGTATGGCCTGTACGACCGTTTGTCCGACTAACGTTCAGTACGGTGAAATTCTGGAAGGAGCGATGGGGGTCATTGACGAATATGAGGTGAAATCAACCTCCCAGCGAGTGACCGAAGACTTCTTATACGATTCCTTTTTCCCGTCCTCAAAGTGGATGAACACCCTCGGTCACGCAACATGGCTGTATCAAAAATCCGGCTTGCAAAAAGTGGCCCAGACCTTTCAGTTAACTAAAGTCGCTCCTCTGCATCTGGATCAATTTGAAAAAGTCCTTCCAGATTTGCCTTCGCCTAAGCGTAGGAAAGAACAGCGCGCTAAGCGTTATATTCGCAAACGTCCGGCTACGGCAAAAGTTGCTTTTTTCCCAGGCTGCATTATGGATAGTATGTTTTATGAATCGAATCAGAAAACGATTGAACTGTTACTGCGAAGCGGGGCAGAAGTGGTTTTGCCAGAAGCGCAAACGTGCTGTGGTGCGCTGCACGCTCACTCAGGGAAAATTGATACATCGATCGAACTTGCGAAGCAGAATATTGAAGCATTTGAAGAGGAGAAGTTTGATTACATCGTCAATAATGCGGGCGGCTGCGGAGCCAGACTAATCGAATACCACCATCTCTTTGAAAAAGGAACACGGTGGCATGAACGCGCGTTGGCGTTTGTGGCTAAAGTAAAAGATATTTCTGAAGTGCTGACCGGATTGGACGAGCTGGTGTTCAATCAGCCTCTGAATCGGACGATTACGTATCAGCCTTCCTGTCATATGACGAATGTTCAGGGAGTCACGGAAGCTCCGATTCAGCTGATTCGTAACATCCCAGGAATTGAGCTGAAAGAACTCGATCGTCCAGATTTCTGCTGCGGATCAGCAGGGATTTATAACATTGTGAACTACGAAGATTCCATGGATATTCTCGATGTAAAAATGAAAGATGTCTGCGGAGTGGATCCAGATGGAATTGTAACGTCCAATCCAGGCTGCCTGCTGCAGATGAAACTCGGGGTTGAACGCGAAGGCAAGAGTGACCAAATTGATTCTATTCATTTAGTCGATTTATTAATGGAAGCCGATCCCGAACCAGCTTGGAAATAATATAACGGCAATGAAGAAATACAAAAAATTACCACCTCAGGTCATCCAGATTCTGGATGACCTGAGGTGGATTTTTTTTCTATTTGCTTATTTCCTTGTCTTATTCGCAGCTGTCATCTGTGCAGGTTGATCCCTTTTCACCGGAAAAAGTTTCAAACGCGGGGGCTTTCTTCTCTTCTGAGTAAGCTTTCTCCAACGCCTGGGTGAATATTTCTTTCGGCTGGGCGCCGGAAACTGCATACTTGCGGTTGATTACAAAGAAAGGCACGCCTTGTACTCCTACCTGATGAGCTTCTGTTTCTTCCGTGCGAACGAGTTCCATATAGTCTGTGCTCCCCAATACCTGACGAACTTCACTTTGGTCGAGTCCTGCTTCTTGAGCCAGCTCGATCAGGGTTTCATGATCGCCGATATCTTTAGAATCGGTGAACACGGCACGGAAAAGAACCTCCGCTGTCTCTTGATCAAGTCCTTTTGTTTCAGCGAATTTTGCGACACGGTGAGCATCCAGCGTATTCGTTGGAACCATTGTGTCAAACCGGAAATCAAGACCAACCATGGACGCCTGCTCCTCCATATTCCTGGTCATCTCTTTAGCTTCCTCTAATGAACGTCCATACTTAGCAGCGAGCTTTTCATGCATGGAATGTTCAGAGCTGCGCTCCGCATTAGGATCAAGTTCGAAACTTTTATAAACGATTTCTGCTTTTTCTTCATTTGGGAAGTTCTCCAAAGCTTGTTCTAATCGGCGTTTTCCAATATAACAAAACGGACAGACAAAGTCTGACCAAATTTCAATTTTCATAACTGCTTCACCTCTTCCATAGGATACATCTCCATTGTAAGGATGTGCAGGTGTGAAATCCATTATTCTGATTAACTGGGATCTGGAATAGAGTGAATGAAGGAGGTGAGTATCATCGGAATAACACTAATAAAAATCTCCACGATTTATTTTGTAATGGGGGTTTTACTGGGATACTACATGTCTATCGTCCATGATTACGCATTAGCGCCTGTACATGTGCATATCAACTTATTAGGATGGACGGCTTTAACACTTGCTGGTATCTTATATCATTTATTCCCGCAGCTCGCTGTTTCAAAGTTAGGGAAAATTCACTTTTGGCTTCATAATATCGGCTTACCTCTAATGATGGCTGGACTTTTTCTAATGAGTACTCTTCAGCTTGAATCATTGACGCCGGTTATTGCGGGTGGTGCGACACTTACGACAGCGGGGATTTTGTTTTTTGCGCTGAATGTGTGGATGCATCTTAAGGAAGAGAAGGCAGCATAAATCTGCCTTCTCTTTTCTTTATGAATGCACTTCCAGCATACGTTGTAGTTTTCAGATAATTGTGATAATATTATCCAACAGTTTAACCCTGCAAATGGAGAAAGGAGTCGAATAATATGAGTACAGACGTAGTAGTTTTACAAGAGAAGCTGCTGCAATTTTTGAGAGAGGATCAAGTGAGTATCAATGAGACGATTCTCTATCAACATAGTAAAGATGAATCCTATCATGAAGGAAGTCTCCCTGATCTTGTGGTCTTTCCAGAAAGCGCGGAGGAAATCAGTAAAGTGATAAAAGTGGCAGATGACTCCGGTACACCAGTTATTCCGTTTGGATTAGGATCAAGTCTGGAAGGACATGTAATCGCTTACGATAAAGGGATCACAATTGATTTTTCTTCCATGAATAAGGTCACCGAAATACGGGACAAAGACTTTCTGGTAAAAGTGCAGCCTGGAGTAACCAGGTCGCAGTTAAACAAGGCTTTAAAAAAGCATGGATTATTTTTCTCGGTAGATCCAGGGGCTGATGCTACTCTTGGGGGGATGGCTGCTACAAATGCGAGTGGGACAACATCAGTGAAATACGGCGTAATGAAGGATCAGGTTCAGGATCTGGAAGTTGTTTTACCCAATGGAGAAATCATTCACACTGGAAGCCTGGCGAGAAAATCATCTTCTGGATATGATCTGACCAGTCTCTATGTGGGCTCGGAGGGGACGCTTGGCTGTATAACAGAGTTAACATTAAGAGTCTATGGTATTCCTGAACACGTTATGGCGGCGAGAGCCTCCTTCCCGACCATTGATCACGCGGTAGAGGCTGTGATTTCGATGCTGCAAGCAGGCGTTCCTGTTGCCCGTGTAGAGCTGCTGGATGAAGCTTCTATTCGAAGAGTGAATCAGTTTAATGGGACGGATTACATAGAAAAAGCAACTCTGTTTCTAGAATTTCACGGTAATGAGGCAGGACTTCAAGAGGACGTCGCTTTTATGGAAGAAATCGTGAGGACTCATGAGTGTGAAGTCATCCATTTTGAAAAAGATAATGCGGCGCGCACGAAGCTCTGGGAGGCAAGGCACAATTTAGCCTATGCCTACATTCATGGCAGTCCTGGTAAAAAAATGATGGTGACTGACGTCTGCGTGCCGATCTCGGAACTTGCGGGTGCGATTCGACATGGCAGAGAAAAAATTGCTGAGCTGGATCTTGAGTCAGGTATTCTAGGCCATGTTGGGGACGGGAACTACCACGCGCTCCTTATGATCGATATGGAAAATGAAGAGGAACTCCAAAAAGCTGAGAAATTCAATGAAGAAATTGTAGAGTATGCACTGGCCCGAGGAGGCACCTGCACCGGAGAGCATGGAGTCGGCAAAGGAAAAATGAAATATCAGGAGCGGGAACATGGGAAAGCTCTTCCAGTGATGGAAGCGGTCAAAGCAGCCATTGACCCTAAAGGAATCATGAATCCTGGTAAACTGGTTGATAATGAAAGGAGGAATGATCAATGAAGGTGATCGAATCCATAAGTCGAATCGCTGGAAAGTATTTTGCCCTATGGGTCATAGCAGCAGCTCTCATAGCTTTCTTTTTACCAGATGCATTTCTCGGTCTCGGAGCGTATATTACGATCCTGCTCGGAGTCGTCATGTTTGGGATGGGGCTAACACTAAAGCCGGTGGATTTTCAATTGGTGATCAAAAAACCACTTCCTGTTGTAGCAGGGGTAGCGGCTCAGTATCTACTTATGCCGCTTATCGCCTTCGGAATTGCTTATCTGCTTAATCTTCCTGCAGAATTAGCGGCTGGACTGGTCCTGCTTGGATCGGTACCCGGTGGGACGGCTTCTAATGTTATGGTTTATCTAGCCAAAGGTAACCTTGCGCTGTCCGTGGCGATGACCTCTTTTTCTACTCTGCTTGCTCCGATTCTTACGCCGGTGATTTTATTGATGCTCGCGGGACAGTGGCTTCCGGTGGATCCGGTTTCTATGTTTCTATCGATTGTCCAGGTCATCATTGTACCGATCACGCTGGGAGTTCTTATCAGGAAGCTATTTCCGCGAACGGTGGATAAAAGTGCAACGGCGATCCCACTCATTTCAGTACTGGCTATAATTATTATTGTCTGTGCTGTTGTGGCGGCGAATGTGGAAAGTATTACTAGCTCTGGACTGCAGATTTTTACGGCTGTAGCTCTTCATAATCTGCTCGGTCTTATACTTGGATATGGGGCTGCTATGCTGATGAAACTGGATGAGAGCAAACGGCGTGCGATTTCCATTGAAGTCGGCATGCAAAACTCAGGTCTAGGCGTGGCGCTTGCAACGGCACATTTCGGACCTCTCGCTGCCCTGCCGAATGTGGTTGCGGCGGTATGGCATAATATCTCTGGCCCCATTCTGGCTACTTTCTGGTCCAAGAAACCGGTGAAGGAAGAGGAAGAATTGCAGGCTCAGAGTGAGGAGGTGGAGAGAAGAGTTCAAAGGACAGGCAATTGACCACCTTTTTTATATAAACTCTGTTAAACTCTCGTGTTGATTTTAAGGTAAAGCTCCCCTTACTGGAAGACTCAGTTTCGAGACTTTTGTGAGAATTAGGTCCTGCGGGGGACGATTTCGCTTTCCGCGGGCATGTGCTGAGCTTCCTCGGGCTTAACAGCCCTGCGGGATCTCACCGATCATGTTCATCCCGCAGGAGTCTTCATCGTCCCCCTCCGGACCTGGCCGAATCATAAACTCGAAACCACTTCATACATGGATTGCTTGGTGAGAAAAAAAGCATGGGATAAGAGTGTATTTTCATGCTAGAACCATGTAAAAAAGATTGTCATAGAAGTATTTAGGAACTATTTAGAAGGAGATCATCCCCTCTTCTGGAAGGGGCCGTTATTTCCCCACCAACCTGCTCCTCATCTCGTAATGGACCCAATATATCTCGAAATCGAGCCTTCAACTATCCGGCCCTTTAGCGAAGTAAGCCTTTTATTATAAATCAACCATAAACTTTAACAGCCTCTTATATAAAGGTATTTTGAATGGAGGCACATGGATGTATGCTGCCCTATTTTGAAATGGAAAAAGTTACGGTATAACGACAAAAAAGCTTCCCTGCTACTAGCGGGAAGCTCTTTTTTATGGAAATTAAGACTTTTCATATTTAATGGTCATCACAATCCCCTGATCATGGTTTCCGAAGTTGGGGCCGAATAAATTCATACCGCCTTTGTTCACAGCTTCCTCTTTGATGCCTAATTTGAAAGCTACATACGGGTAATCACGAAGCTTGAGATCTTCAATGGAAAGCTCAGATACTTTTTCGTTATCAATATAACAGCCATCCTCTTTGATTTTCCATTGTTTCAGCTGCCCATATTGAGTCAAGCTGGTCCGCCACCATTCAGGAGTGTAGATTCCCCGTTCGCCCCCAAAATCTCCCGGAGAGGTCCAGGTTCCGGCCTCCTTATGATTAATCCAGGCGGTGATATCAGAAGGCCAGGCCAGTTTGTAGTTTGGCGCTTCTGAGCAAACTTCTGCACTAAAGGTGACTTCTTTTGTGGTCCACTCGTAAGGAATACGGTTAGGGAATCGATACTCGACGTATCCATCTCTGAAATAAAGCAGCTGGGCATGCTTTCGTTCCGTTTCGTAAAAAGAGCGCGGGTCATCCTGGTGTCCGATATACTCATCCGTGCCCACCAGTCCGCAGTTAGGAACAGCGTAACAATCCAGGTAATCTCCAATATTCATCTCAAGAGTAAGTTCCTGTTCATTAGACTGTTCTTCTTTGTTAAATAAGTCCATGATGATCCGGTCATAATTGATGGCACTTACTTTTTGGGTTCCTCTTCCCGGCACCAGTTCCGTCACAATTAATTCGACTTCCTCCAGCTTATTAATATGAGAGGCGGTCGTAGAAAAGGGGAGTTCCAGCTTTTCTGCTAATTCATTTACGTTATGAGGTTTATCACTTAATAGATTCAATATATTAATTCTCGTAGGATTGGATAAAACTTTGCTGATCGGCAGCATATTTTCAAAGGTTAGGGACAATTTTTTCAATGCGTAGGCCTCCGTGTCTAAAAGGATCTTTTCCATAGTATAACAAAATTATAAAAGGAGAAGGATACGAATCGTATTCCTTCTCCTTTCCCATTAGCTTTGAGGGGAAGCCTCGGTTTCCTGTTTTCTGAGGTTTATTTTTTCTACAGTTTCTTTATATTCCGTTTCTGTATAGGAGTAGAAGTACATGATGATAAATCGGATGATGGAACCTAGTGCAGGAAGTAAAGCAATGACGAAAAACAGCATGTCGAGTGTAAATTCACTCTGCGCCTGATTGGACTGATAGTTGATGGCTGTCAGAATCAATCCGGTAGCTCCTCCGGAAACAGCTACAGACAATTTGCCGGTAAAGGTTTGCCCGGAGAAAATAACAGCTTCGTTTCGTTTTCCAGTCTTAAGTTCGGTGTATTCAATCGTTTCTGCAAGCATTCCTGAGATTAAAGGACCGGTTGTGGTATAAAGCAGCATCGTAATTCCGATAAAGATAAAGGATACAACGACACTGGAATAGCCAAGACTGAACCAGACAATTCGAATGAGAACATCCGCTGCAACGATCACCATAAGCATGTGCTTTTTCTTATACTTGTGAGCAAGCTTTGGAATGATAAAAAATCCGATACAGCTGGCAAAGCTGATAATTCCGAAAATCGTCATTAAGGAAGCGTTTCCAAGATTGTACGTAAAAAAGTAAATATTCAAAGCCTGGGTAATATTCATGAATACATTACAGAAGAAGACGACCAGCACGGCAAACATCGGTTTATTGGCTCTAATAGCCCGAACCCCGTCTGAAAACTGCACCTTAGCCTTAGGCGGTTTTACTCGTTCTTTCGTATTGCGAAAGCCGTTTAACATAATCGGCAGAGCAATCGCCATCAATACGATGGTGGCAAGCAGGTAGCCCTGTCCCATGTCATCCCCGCCAAGCCATTCGGTCAGCGGAATGAAAATCGTAGGAGACAAAGCAATCCCTGTAAACACTCCCATATTGGCAAACGTTATCAATTTTGTTCGTTGCTGTGCGTCCTGACTCATAACGGAGGACAGGGACCAGAATGGAACGTCAGAAGCGGTATAAACCATCCCCCAGATGATATAAGTTGCACCGGCATAGATAACTTTGGCGGTCATACTTAAACCATCCAGTGGAATAAAACAGGCAATAGTAGATAGAACAATTAAAAACGGCATGTATTTAAGATAGGGCCGGAACTTGCCATGTTTAGAATGAAGGGTATCCATAATGGAAGCCATTAAGGGATCATTTATGGCATCCCACGTTCTCGCGATCAGGAAGATCAGACTGGCAGCTGCCGCTGATATTCCTAAAATGTCGGTGTAAAAAAAGAGTACATAAGAACCTAATAGACCAAAGCTGATACACTGCGCAAAGCCGTAACCGAAATAGGAAGCAATCTCTTTTTTCCGGATATCCTCCTTATACGTTCCTTCTGTCTGCGAATTCTGTTTAGCTGTTTCCACAGTTCTCTCCTCCTTCTTGTTATTCAAAAATAAACCCATCGGCCTGAGCGGAAGATAAAATCGAGCGAATTTCCTGCTGATCAAATTTCTCGTTATGATCGTGGTCCAGCAAACCATTGACTTCCTGTTCCACGTCTGTCAGCTGCGTATAGCAGAATCCCTGAAATGAACTGGTTTCCATAACTGCTTTCATTAGTTTCTCAAATCTTGCTAAAGCGTCCTTTTCCGTTTGCGGGCGGGAACCGTATCCCCATGTATTCGCGTCTCCTTGAGAGCTGAAGGCGATCCCGCCAAATTCACTCATAATGATAGGTTGACCACTGTACTCATAATTAGCGGCAAAGTTCTGCTTTTTGCTTGTTTTTGATGGACTTCCATTTACGTAGGAAGCTTTCTCCTTATAGGTGGCAGTTATTTCTTCTGCAGAAGAGTTATAGTCATGAATCGTTAAAATATCCGTAACGGTGTGTTCCCAGCCGTCATTTCCAACTATCAGCCTTGTAGGGTCCTGAGCTTTGGTCTGATAGTATAGAGCGTTTACAAAATTCTGCTGATCTTTGCGGTGGTAAATTTCGTTAACTCCCCATGACTCATTCATCAGCGTATAGACAATCACTGAAGGATGATTATAATGCTTCGTTACCATTTCTCTGGTTTCTTTTTGCATGGCCTGCATGGATGAATCGGAAAACTTAAATATACTTGGCATTTCAGCCCACATTACAAGCCCCAATTCGTCGCAAATCGTCATATATCTGCGTTCGGCAATCGTTTGATGACGTCTGACACCATTGAATCCCATTGCTTTTACTTTCGTTAAATCAGAGTGCATCTGCTCATAACTTGCCGTCATTAGTGAATCTTTATAATAGCCTTGATCCAGGATTAACTTTTGATAGAAAAATTCCTGGTTCAGCAGAATTTTGTCATCCTTCACTTCAATGCTTCGCATGCCGAAGTAGCTTTCCGCCTGATCGACGGTTTCGTCATCGACTTTTAAAGAAAAGTAAATATCATATAATTGCGGCTGGTCCGGCGTCCAATAATAAACTCGAAAATCAGCCTGGTCGGATTCGGCGTCTACCTGGAAATCAACTTTTGTTTGATTGGGTTTAATCCAGGCTCCTGCTGAATGGATCCATTCATCTTTGAAGTAAACGTGGGCTTCCAAATAAGCCTTCGACTGATGAAACGGAAGTTCAGCTTCAACTTGTAAACTGGATTGGGATAAATCGGGCGTCATCTTCACATCTTTCAAATGCAGAGAGGATACTTCTTCGAGCCATACCGGCTGCCAAATCCCCGTTGTCCTCGTGTACCAGCATAAGAAGTTCTCTGACTTCCATGATTGCTTCCCGATAGGCTGCTCGACCCCATTTCTATCTTCAGCCCGGACAGTGATCACATTGTTTCCACCCCGTACAGCGGAGCCAATTGAAAAGTTGAAAGGAGTGTGACCACCGATGTGATCTCCAACAAACTGGCCGTTTACCCATACCTTTGTATGGTAATCGACGGCTTCAAAGTGCAGGAGAAGCTCAAGATCATCTTTTTTTTCCCAGTGAAAACTACGTTTATACCAGACTACATCGTGTGGTTCCTGTGAATTGATACCAGAGTTCTTACATTGATAAGCGTAAGGAACTTTAATCTGCTGCGGCAGGCTTTCCTCGGCCTGATGCCAGCCTTCCTGTTCGCCAATATTTTGATCATCCCAGGCGAATTCCCAGGTTCCATTTAAGTCGTACCAATGATTTCTTTTAAACTGTGGTCGAGGGTACTCGACACTGCTGCTAGACTTTTTCTCAAGGCGAGAAACAGAGCTCACCACCATTACAACCTCTCCCGTTCTGTTTATAAGTAAGGGCTTTCATATGTTGTTTTTTATTATTACATATATAGTTGTTTTATTACAAGTATTTTAGTAATAAAAATAATATTCTTTTGAATTTTAGAGTGATCTAAGTGAGAGAACTGGATTTCAAGCAGGGGGATGATAAGTTCTGGGAGTTGGTGTGAAGGGACAAAAGAATGCTTGGGCTTGTAACACATAGAAGGATCGAACGCAGGAAAATGACCAGTTATTATTGCGGAGATACCTTGAAGCTTTTTTACAGATTCAAATTATTTCAAGTGGCATATACAGGTTTAATAGGTAAATTCCTCTGTTGAAGAAGACAAAAAAGAAGAGTTGAATGTAAAGCTCAACTCTTCTTTTTATAGGTATCATTATGGGATCTAAATCTGAACAGGGAAAGGAGGGACGACTCTTTTTCTTGAACATCTTCAGCCGTTCAAATGTTAAGAAACGGATTTTTCACGCTCTTTGCCTCTGTTAAAGTTTATTGTTGATTTTTCATAAGAGACTTCTTAAACAATAGGGCCGGATAGTTGAAGACTCGATTTCGAGATATATTTGGTCCGTTACGATATAAGGAGGGGGCTGGTGGGGAAATAACTCGCTTTCCTATGGCCCTACACGACGTAGGGTCGATCGACGTTGCCACAGGACGTGGCGACCTTAGTCGATCCTCCTTTTACCATGAGCTTCCTCGCTCGTTTCACTCCCTGCGGGATCTCACCTAGTCCCTTCTCCCATGGGAGTTTCGCCATTTCCCCACCAACCCAGCCACTGGAGAATAACGGACCCTTCCAGAAGAGAGAATGCTCCCCTTCTAAATAGGTCCTAAATGCTTCTATGACAAGCTTTTTCACATCATTCTAGCATGAAAATAAATGCTTTATCCTATGCTTTTCCTCACCAAGCAGATGTGTGTTAAGTGGTTTCGAGTTTCTGATTCGGAAAGGTCCGGAGGGGAACGGGGAGACTCCTGTGGGATAAACATGATCGGTGAGACCCCGGAAAGCTTTAGCTTGAGGAGGCTCAGCCCATGCCCACGGAAAGCGAGTCGTTCCCCGCAGGACCTAACTCTCTCACTAGATATCTCGAAACTGAGTCTTCAAGTAACAGGAGCTTATCCTTAAGATCAACATGGAAGTTTAACAGCGCCTATTTATTAGTAAAAACATTAACCTTCCATTCAGTTTTATTAAAAATTATTAGGAATTTCCAGCTGCTAACAATTGGGACAGAAACTCTATCACATAGATACGGACAATTAAGTAAGAGATAACCATGGAGGCAGCAGCTGTACCTACACTCCAATAAAAAGAGCGGGAGGATGCCGTCTGGTTCAGTCCATGGTGATAGATGAAAAGTGCCGGAAGGATAGAGATGGTAAAGAGCAAAGAAAGTCCAGCCGTGAGTAAAGTAAGTGTGGCGGATCCTGCAAGTCCAAAGACGATAGCGAGTACGTTGAGACCGGCGAAAGGAAGAACTACACTTCCGTACTGGGCTATGAGCCGCTTAAGGGACATTCCCTTTCCCATCAGCAGATTCGAAGTGTACATGCCGACAATAGCTGAGCCGACGAATAAGAGAACAAAAAAGAAAATTGATGAGGTAAAATTAATAAAGGGCAGAGCTTGTTGGCTGCCTTGTTCAGAAAATAGGGTTGAAAGTCCGCCAAGCATAGACGTGTAAATTTTGTTAGCAAGAAAATAGAAGCTTAACGCAAAGGTAATCATGTAAATTCCGATTGATAGCAACCCGTAGTAAAAATGATCGTGTTCTGTCGCTAAAGACTGAACAGGATTTTTTATAATCCGATGAAAATAGTCCGTGTAGCCTCTGAGCCGTTTCGATTCGTAATTATTTCTGGATACTCGGGTTAACACGGCACTTTCTGCGGAACCATAGGGTTCGGCGACAGGAATAACCTCATAGATCGCATCATCATCATTCGTTTCAGCTTCACGAAAAGAGGTTCCACAGATGGAGCAGAAGTTTCCAGCTGCTTGTTCACAATGACAAGAGGGACAAAGCATAGTATCGCATCCTTTCTTGAGATAGGGGACGTGCCTTTTTTATAAGTGTATAAGTTCAATTCCAAAAACATGACACGTAATGAACAATCCAAACGATTAGTAAAGGGAGGAGGGGATTATATGATTGAGGTTCAGAAGCTTAAGGAACGCAGCATTCGCAACATGGGAAACGTGCAAACGGAAGTCCGAAAACGTGCCCTGGAGTTCATTGAACTAGCTTATAAAAAAGGAATTCCTGTACAAATTTCTTCAGGGTTTCGATCCATGGAGGAGCAGGCCAGGCTTTACGGGCAGGGGCGTCCGAATTATGTGTGGCAGGGGAAAAAATACGGAAAGCCAGGAAAAATCGTAACGAAAGCTCAGCCCGGTCAAAGCAATCACAATAAAGGATGGGCAATTGATTATTTTATTGTGTCGGAAGATGGCCGGAAAGCTTTGTGGAAGGTGGATGAACGGTGGAGGCGGGCAGCAGCAATTGCTAAAGGTCTCGGATTTTCCTGGGGAGGAGATTGGAAGTCCTTCCCTGATTATCCGCATTTGGAGTTAGCGCCGGGGAGTGCTCCCGGTGGGGTGAGCGTGTTGAGAAGAGGGATGAGCGGTCCTTTAGTGAAAGAGGTTCAAACTGTGCTAATGGCACGGGGATATCGATTGGGGAAGACAGGCATCGACGGACATTTTGGACCGCGTACAGAAGCAGCGGTGCGGGAGTTTCAGAAAGATTGGCTGCTTCAAGTCGATGGCGTGGTGGGGAAGGAAACTTCGGGAGCATTAAAGGCAAGCCGTTATCCGGGTTTTCCCTTAAAAAGGGGCGCATCCGGCAAGTTTGTCAGACAGGTCCAGCGCGTACTTGGTATAGATGTGGATGGAAGCTACGGAAGACAGACGGAATCTGCCATCCGCGAATTTCAAGCGAATCACAAACTTCAGATTGACGGCATGACAGGACCTGCCACTTGGCGAAAGCTATTTCCATAACCTTCCACCTCAGGTCATCCAGAATCTGGATGACCTGAGGTGAAGGTTTTTACTTGTTTTGCCTCGCTTTCGATCCTATTTGTCGATTTACAAAAAATTAACCTTTTCTTCTTTAATCGAGCTGAAATCCATTTTTTCGCTACTGAACGGTGGGTATGTTCAATGGGAAGTACCTTCGACCGGTTGACATTAATTGATATATTTAGAATAATAACACTTATAATATTCAGTTTATTCTAATTTTTCAAATTAATAAGAGGGGGGGTCTTTTTTTTAACACAATTATGACACCGCTTACATAAAAGGAGGAAAAGATTTGATTATCCCAATTGTATTAGGATTGATCACGATTCTGTCTGTAGTAATGGCTTTAAAAAAGAAGCGTCCCGTCTTATTTGCCTTACCTATTGCATCCATTATCGTGATCGCGGTTGTAAAAATTATGATGGTACCTCTCCCGTTCTGGGAAACCGTGCAGTTCATTTTTAATTTAAGAGGCTGAGAAGATAGAAACTTGAAAGGAGGTGAAACCACTTGAAAAAAATGGATCCGGCTAAAGCGAAGTCTTATGTACGTTTACGAACGATCCTGATTACTGTTTATTTATTGATTGGCGTAACCGTGTCCTATGGAGTTGTGCTATTTACGCAGCAGCTTTCGTCCTTTAGCGTAATGGGGATTCCGCTCCCTTACTATATGGGAGCTCAGGGAGCGGTGGTCACTTTCATTGCTCTGTTATTTGTTAATGCCATTGTCAGTGACGCTGTTGATCGTAAATACGGCATCAATCCTAAGCATGTGAGCAGCCAGGATGAAGACCAGGCAGCGAATCAATAGGGAAGGGGGAGAAGGATGAACGAACAATTTGTAGTATCTCTAATTTTAATCTTAGCAACGTTTGGACTATACATAGGGATTGCCGTGTTCAATATGGCACGGGCCACCTCTGACTTTTACGTGGCAGGACGCGGTGTACCTCCTGTTTTTAACGGAATGGCTATCGGCGCTGATTGGATGAGTGCAGCTTCATTCATCGGAATGGCCGGCACGGTAATGGTGCTCGGGTATGATGGACTGGCTTATATTATGGGGTGGACAGGCGGATATCTACTGTTAACCTTCCTATTGGCACCGCAATTAAGAAAATTCGGACGCTATACGGTGCCCGAATTCATCGGTGATCGTTATAAAAGTAATGCGGCCCGGCTGATTGCCGCAGTAGCAACAATTATAATCAGCTTCACGTACTCAGTCGGTCAGCTTTCCGGTTCAGGGGTAGTAATTGGACGTTTGCTTGAGGTCAACACGGTAATCGGGACGCTGATTGGTGTGGTTCTCATTGCTTTTTATTCAGCATTAGGCGGTATGAAAGGGATAACGTGGACGCAGGTTGCTCAGTACTTAGTGCTGATTATCGCGTACTTAATCCCGGTTATTTTTATGTCCATGCAGCTCACTCAGAATCCTATTCCGTGGCTTTCTTACGGAGATGTAATTTCAGAAATGAGAGTGCTGGATCAGGAGCTTGGAATTTCTGAATATGTAGTTCCTTTTACGGAAGCGACGAAGTGGCAGTTCATGGCGTTAATGTTTACGCTGATGGCTGGAACAGCTGGTCTGCCTCACGTTATTGTCCGGTTTTATACAGTTGCTACAATGAAAGCGGCTCGCTGGAGCGGAGCATGGGCGCTATTATTTATTGGATTGCTTTACTTATCTGCTCCTGCCTACGCGGCCTTTTCACGTTTTATTTTAATGACCGAAGTGGCCGGATCATCTCTCAATAATCTGCCTGGCTGGACTGAAGCCTGGGTGGACACTGGACGACTGTCGCTTGCGGATGGAAACAGTGATGGAGTTCTTCAATGGTCTGAGCTTGTGATTAGTAATGACATTGTCGTAATGGCGACACCGGAAATTGCAGACCTCGGTATCTTCGTCATTGGTCTTATGGCGGCAGGGGCTATGGCAGCTGCTTTATCGACAGCGGGAGGTTTGATGATCGCCATATCAGCTGCTTTGTCCCACGATATTTATTATCGTTCCATTAATCCAAAAGCCACCGAGCAGAAGCGTCTCGCCGTCGGCAGGATTTCAATTGTGGCCGCTACCGTTGTGGCGGGTCTAGTGGCGCTGAACCCGCCAGGAGCGATTACCCAAATTGTAGCCTGGGCCTTTGCTCTTGCCTCCGGTTCATTTTTCCCGGCGCTCATACTCGGGGTCTGGTGGAAACGGGCCAACGGGCCTGGTGTAGTTGCTGGGATGCTTGTCGGATTGTCGGTGACACTTGGTTACATTTTCGCTGCTAAATATGGCGGCTTCACAATTCTCGGAATTATTGATACGGGAGCAGGGGTGTTTGGAGCTTCAGCTGCGCTGATCACAAACATTGTAGTCTCGCTTATGACGCCTCCGCCTTCTCAAAAATTGCAGGAGGAAGTTCAGGATATGCATTATCCAGAGCAAATTCAGTATAAAGACGGAGAAGCCTGGATCAAAGACGCCAAATAACATAAGGAAGAAAGTTCCACCTCAGGTCATCCAAATATTGGATGACCTGAGGTGGATTTATTTACCACACATACAAGAGGCTGTTAATTTACGATGGATGCAGCATCCTTTATTAAGAATCAGCAGCCCCCACACCATTAAATGTGCTCTTAGTCAACCATAATATTCCACCTCAGGTCATACATATATTGGAAGTTAAATTCCGGCAGGGGACGGTTTACATTCGTTTTCTGGAGATAGCGTTTCTCATTTTCTGGGTGGATGCTTTCGCTTGTTCCTTTTTCTTTATGCTGTAATTAACAAACAGGGAGTCGATCAGGGTTAATCCGGCGATCCTTGAAGCCAGTGCTTCGGAACGGTATTCCGTCTCTTGGGCAACCGTATAGAGGCTCAAATCGACCGATTTAGTTAAAGGCGACTTCGCAAAGTTGGTAATGGCTATTACACGTGCGCCATTTGATTTAGCAACATCTACAATATCAAGGATGTCTTTATTGGAACCTGTATGCGAGATCACGACTGCTAAATCACCTTCTTTAAGCTGTGAAGCAGACATTAACTGCAGGTGAGAGTCAGTATAAGCATGCGTCTCCATACCAGTGCGTAAAAATTTGTGATGTGCATCCATCGCAAGTATCCCTGAGCCACCGCTGCCATAAAAGAAGACACGCTTGGCTGAAAGCAGATCTTCCATAGCCTTTGCCAGAGTTTCATGATTCTGAATATCGCGAGAGGCTTCGAGAGCGCGGATGTTAGCCTGGAATACTTTTTCTGTTATCTCAAGGTCCGTATCGTTTTCTGTAATGGTTTCATGTATATCTTGAATGGGATTTACGGTTTCTGAGGCGAGGGCAATTTTCATCGCCTGATAGCCTTTGAAGCCGAGCCTTTTACAAAACCTGAAAACGGTTGCATCAGCGACCATAAGGTCATCTGCTACTTGATTAATCGTCGAATGCACAATTTGATCCCTGTTTTCTAAAATGTAATCGGCAATTAATTTTTCTTTCTCACTAAATTGACTATATGATGAACGGATTCGATTGATCACGTGTTTGGTTGGGGCTTCTGCCATGACTGTTCCTCCTGTCCTGCATCTTCTATTATCTCCATTGTAAATGAAAAAAATTTCAAAATAAAGTTATGAGGTGTAAAATATTTTTCAGAACCCATTGTGTTAAAAAAAAATTATTGTATAATCTAAAATATAGAAAAAAATTTTCAAAAAGAGAATCGATGCGTTTTAAGAGAAAGGGGTAAAACAATGAAGATTGGATTAATAGGTCTTGGAAAAATGGGGTACAACCTGGGATTGAACCTGATGGATCATGGACATGAAGTAGTAGCAAACGATGTGAACGCAGATCAAATAAAAGAAATCGCGAATGCGGGGGCGGTTCCTGCTAACGATTTGAAAGAGCTTGTTGAAAATCTGGAAGCACCTCGTACGGTTTGGGTCATGGTTCCAGCAGGTGAAATCACTCAATCTGTCCTGGACGAGCTGTCCGGTTTACTAGAAGCAGGTGATCGTGTCATTGATGGAGGAAACTCCAATTATAAAGACAGCCTGCGCCGCGCGGAACAGTTTGAAGAGAAGGATATGTTCTTCTTTGACGTAGGAACAAGCGGCGGTACAGAAGGGGCCCGGCACGGCGGCTGCTTTATGATCGGCGGAGACGAAGAGCAGTTCAGAGAGATCGAGCCGATTTTTGCAGATACCTCCGTTGAAAACGGTTACCACTATGCAGGACGTGCCGCGAGCGGACACTTCCTGAAGATGGTGCATAACGGTATTGAATATGGAATGATGCAATCCATTGCAGAAGGCTATGAGATCTTGGAAAAGAGTCCATTTGATTATGATTACGAAGCGGTATCCAAAGTGTGGAACAACGGTTCTGTCATCCGCTCATGGTTAATCGAACTTATGGAGAGTGCCTTCTCGAAGGATGCGAAGCTTGAAGATATTCGCGGAGTGATGAACTCTTCCGGTGAAGGAAAATGGACACTGGAAACCGCCATTGAGTATGAAATGGCAGCGCCAGTTATCGCTATGTCCCTGATGACGCGCTATCGTTCTCAGGAAGATGATACCTTCTCAGGCAAAGTCGTTGCAGCACTCAGGAACGAATTCGGCGGGCACGCCGTCGTGAAAAAGTAACCTATTTCTTCCACCTCAGGTCATCCAGATTATGGATGACCTGAGGTGGTTTTATTTCCCAGATTCACAAAGAAGGCGTATTCCTCAGGGCTTTTGAAGTAGGAGAGGATGGTGGAGGTGGTAACTATTGTAGAAGGGTAAGGCAGAAGAGATAGGTAGTGAGGATAACTGCTCCATTTGTAAGTTTCAGGCTTTGAGGTAATTAATGCCCGGCATGGATTTAAGTGAATATACCGGCTTACTTGAAGCAGGGCGTTTACATCACCTTGAAGATCTGCTTTATAAGGACCTTGAAAAAGGTGCCCGGCATAGTCATATTTCTTATTAAAATACATGGCATACTTAGAATGGATTTCTTTCATGAAAGTACCAGGGGGATGGTTAATGGTTTCTACAAGCAAGTGGATGTGATTGGTCATGAGACAGTAAGCGTGGAGTTTAAAAGGGTAACTTTGCTTAGCTTCAGTTAAAAGCTGCAAATAACGGTACCGATCGTTCGGTTCATAAAAGATATCCGTTTTTCTGTTGCCTCGAGCTGTAATATGGAAACAGGCACGGGGAAACCAGATGCGTTTAGGGTTTGCCATAATAATCATCCTTTCAAATATATATCCAATACCATTTATTCGCTATACCTATGAAATAATCCTTCTTCCATCAATGTAAAAACCTGTCACCTCAGGTCATCCAAATTATGGATGACCTGAGGTGACAGGTTTTGGTTGATCATAAGGTTATGGAATCTATTATTTTTCTGGTAAACTAATTAAATTGTAATCTAGTTTATCGCAAGCAGGAGGTTTAACAATGACGATATTCTTCCAGGTCGTTCTTCCTGTCATTCTCGTATTTTTCGCAGGATACGCCTTACAAAAAATCTTACATTTAGAAATTAAATCGATCTCTACTGTAACCCTGTATATTATGCTTCCCTGCCTGGTATTCAAAACCTTTTACGAAGCAGAGTTTAATCAAAGTTACTTAATGATGGTGCTGTTTTCTGTCTTTTTACTGTTTTCCATACTGGCAGTGAACAAAATCGCCGCTAAGGTATTCAATTTTGATACCCCTACAGAAAGCGGGTTGATTCTATCCACCGCGTTTATGAACGCGGGAAACTACGGAGCTCCTATTGTCTTATTCGCTTTTGGAGAAGCAGGCTTCGTTTATTCCGTTTCCTTTATGGTTCTCCAGCAGATCGTCATGAACTTCTTTGGGGTCTATTATGCGGCAAAAGGCGGAACCGGTATTGGGATGGCTCTCAAGACAGTCCTTAAAATGCCCCCCACCCATGCCGTCTGGATTGCACTGCTTTTTAAATATGCATCGATTCCGGTGTCTGAGAATCTCATGTCCAGCATCCAGCTGGTCGGTGACGCGACGATCCCGTCCATTATGATTCTCCTGGGTATGCAGCTTGCGAACATAACCGTGAAAAATTTAGACTGGAGTAAAATCTCTTATGCAGCTCTCTTGAGATTACTAGGTTCTCCGCTGATTGCCTGGGCCCTGACGGTTATTCTTCCTATGAATGACATGATGGCTAATGTACTTATTATTTCCGCAGCTATGCCATCCGCAGCCACGACGACTATGTATGCTGTCCAATTTGACTCGAAGCCCGAGCTCGTTTCAAGCATTACCTTAATCACGACGCTGTTAAGCGTAGTTACGATTCCTATTACTCTCAATATATTAACATAAAAAAGTCCTGCCATTTTTTGGCGGGACTTTTTAATTAATCTGTGTGCTTTCTGGATCTAATGAACAGCAGCTGACTCAACATAGACCTTTTCTCCTTTAATATCTCTACTTATTGTTTTTATTGGAATTTTTGAGTAATATCTAGAAACCACAAAGGCTGGTTGATATTTATTCTAACTTTGTCCCTGGCGTTTAAATCTAACTCTCCCAGGTGAAAGCCGTAAAGGTTAGTGTTGAAGTCGGTAAAGAAATAATAGCTAAGGTTGGTATGATCCCTTATAACACTCCATTGAGTCCAATCATATACGCCTTCGAAGTTTTTTAAATAGACGGTCCCAACAGGTACAGCCAGTGTTTGTATGATTTGTCGTGCTCCTCCGATACTTTGTTGGAGGTTATCGGGGAAAAATTGTGTTTGTTGTAGAAATGCTGATCGAACAAAACGTGATTGTGGGGTAGGATCTCCTGGGATACCAAGTTGCCCACTGCCCGTGATTTCTTCCTCACAAATCGAATTGCATTTATCTTTTAAAGTTAAGTGTTCGTATAAAGCTAGATTATTGAGATGCCAATCATAAGGAGGATCGTTAGTCAGTACCCCTAACGTGGTTTTATACGTCCGCATTTCTCCACCTATAAATTCAATAATTAAATGATTCCCGGAGGGATCACTAAAAATATAGTGGAAGTTTGCTCCTTCAAAAATCGTAGAGCCTATGATGGTAATTTCAGATAGTGCTTTCTCCACTTCCCCAATCTTTTGGAAATTTCCCAAAATATATGAAACTACATTCACCTGAGTTAGAAGAGGGACGTCTTTTTTGGTGCGGGGATATTCCGTACAACCTAAATACAAGCTTGCTGCAGATAGACCTGCCTCGTTTATTCCATCCCAATAATAACGTGTGTCCCGTTCAGGCTTAAGAGGTTTGAGACCTGCTCCAATAAAAGCTAATTTATTTTCCCATTGTATTTCTCCGGGCTCTCTTGTTTCTGGAAAAGACTGTCCTCGCGGTATAAAATCAACGGATGTAGGAAGCACTTCAACCCAATCCATTGTCCTTGCCGAAATGAGAGGAAAGCGAATTGACTTACGTGGAATCGATATATTTGTACACATTTCAATAACTCCTATTTTTGTGTTCTATATACCATCTATATTCGATTTATGGTTATCGGTCTGTACATATTAGAGATAAGCGATAAAATCCACATCTGTCTCTTATCCTTAAAGGGATAGAATCTAATTTATTCTATTTAGTTTTCTCGCGGTGGGCTACTTTTTTTATTTGAATATGCGGTAGGTTTATTTTGGTGATTCTATGTAAGCTTTCGAAATGGAGCTGTTATGCAATATTAGATTTGTATGCATTTGTTAAACCTATTGGATCGTTTTTTCTAGTATCTATGTGGTACAAAAAAAGAACTTCAACTTGTCTTGAAGATCCCTATAGGAAGTGGATACAAAAAGCGAGACTTCATAGGGACGTAACTTCTTAGTATGGAAGATTTGAAAAAATAGTAAAATCTAGTTATTTGTTCTATACAAAAATTACCAATGTGAATAAGCTACCATGTAAGACAAAAAATGATAAAGGAGGTTTAATAACATGGGGAGTTGCCAAAAAATGAATGAAACTGAATATGAAAGTTTGCAAGAGGCTACAGGAGTTAATACAGAATCGCAAGGTTTATATATTCGCAACAGCCAAAACATTGACGTTACTCAAACTGAAGTTCAGACATTGGTATTGGTTCAAAGTTCTCTTGCCGCTGTAATTGAAGCAGCAATTCTAACATTCGATTCTCAAGTAAATAGCAGAGATACTAGTAAATTAGAAAAACTTGCAGAAGATATTTCTGCTGTTCAAGTTCAAAACCAGAATATTGTAATTGAATATTCAGAGGGTATAACGGTCAGACAAACAGAAGTACAAACAGAAGTAATCGTTCAGACAGCTATTGAAATAATTGCTAAGCTGTTAGCAGAACTAGACTAAATAAAAAAAGAGTCAGAAGAATTCTCTGACTCTTTTTTAATTAAATGATCGAAGCAGCTTTATGACTGATATAGAAAAAGTCCTGCCATTTTGGCGGGACTTTTTTGTTACGTTTCTTCTTTATCCGTATTCTTTCTGGATTTAATGAACAAATATAAGTTCGTAAATATCAGTGCTATCGATATCATCGTTGCAAAAGAGGATAGTTCCACCAGGTCGGTGAAAGATCCAACGAGCAAATAGCCGACAAAGAACAAGGCAAATAATAGATAAGACACAGGTCTCTTCCTTTCTTCACAAACGTTCTTTTTAGTATAACATTAGATGATCCATAGAAGAAAAGAGCCTGGGATGATCGAGGAGATTTTAAATATGAGGATACATAAAAAAGCGATAAACCGTAAACTCATTTCCTTGTTCCATTGTATAAGATTGAATCGCAAGTGAAGAATACATCGTTCCATCGTCCAATTCAAAAGATAGATTCATTACGTATTCTTTGTCTTCCATAAGCGGCAAAGGATGAGGATTCACAATTTCCACAATCCACTCATAAGCAAGCTCTTCAAAAAAAGCGTGCATGAAGGTCGTGGGGGTCCCATCCAACCAGATGCGAACAAGAGGATATAAGGAGCGTGGCGAATTCAAGAATAACGCCTCCGTAATTATCATTTAATTATTCAATTGCCTAATTCGGTAAACCATAAACATTTGAAGATGTTAAATCAATAGAGTTTAAGACTGAAAAACCAATTTTTAACCTCACTTTTTGTTAAAAATTAAAAAATTATGCAAAAAGATGACACCAAAATCTAATTTTCTATCGATTATAATTATGAAATGAAAAAAATCGAAAGCGGGTGTCATTCATGATAAAGGATCGTGATTTTGCAAAAGTTGTTGAGGAAAATAAACGGTTAATCTATTACCATATAAGAAAACTGAACATTATTGACCGGAATGGGGATTTTTTCGCTGAGGGGCTGTATGCCTTGTGGCAGGCCTATGATACATATGATGAAGAAGCGGGTACCCTGAAGTCTTACATCAATTGGAAGATTCGCAACACATTGATCGATAAAATAAGAAAAGATAATCGGACGGTGGAATCAGAAACGCGGTTTCAGGACCATGTGATTCATATGCAACTTTATCAAGTGGAGGATGTGGTGTTTGACCCGTATTTATGGAAAAGTATTCGAAGACTGCTTACCGATAATCAGTGGAAATGGATCTATTATTCGATTATCCATGACTTTTCTGTGGATCAAATCGCTGTTAGAGAGGGAGTAACCAGAGATGCCGTTAAGAACTGGGGACGGCATGCCAGAAAAAAGCTGGAAAACAGTGCGGCTCTTAATATAAAAACCCTGGAGAAATATTCCAGGGCCTGACAAAAGCTTATTTTTCTATAGTTATGTTGATTTTACTTAATCCTAAGGCTTTCGCTGCTTTAATCATTTTAGCAGCTTCCTGCTCGGCATCCTGAATGTGTACGTCATTTCTTGAGATACTTAATGCTGTCCCGCCAGACATCATTGTAGGTGTCTCTTCGGTTTCTTCCGTGATAGGAAGGACGATGCTCTCCTGCTCTTCACTGGCCTGCTGATTATGCATGCGGTTTACTCGGCCGCGTATTTTGCGTCCATGATAGACTACACTAGCATATGGGCAGCCAGTCTCAGCGGAGATTTCGCGATAGTTTTTATCAGATTCACTGATTAATCGCTTTACTTCACTCAGGTCGTAATCATATTGTTTGCTTCTCTTCGCCATGTAAAAATCCCCTTTTTTCTAATCTACAAATATATTGTATACAAAAATATCAATTATTAATAGTGTGAAATATTAATTAATGTTTTTCATAGTGGAAGGTATAGTAAACTAATAGTATAGAAAGGTACAAAAGATCACAGGAAGTGTAATGATATGTTTAAAAATGTAATTTATCAACTATTGCCCGTTACTATTATGATTATTTTATTTATTTTTTCTTCGCAGCCTTATGAGGAACAAAATATTAAACCAGCGATGAACCAATGGATTCCAGTGGAATGGCTGCGGCCTCTAGCGGATCCTATTCACTTCACTTACCACGGGGAGGAAGTCAGTGTTGAAACCCAAGGCGTGGATGGTGTTATTGAATTTTTAATACGGAAGTCCGCTCATTTTTTTATGTTCTTTTTGCTTATGGTAACTTTATGGAACGCTATTCACAAAACGTGGCGGCTGCCGTTTGGCCGTGAACTCCTGTATGCCCTTTGCATAACGGTCCTCTATGCCGCATTTGATGAATTTCACCAGTCCTTAACCCCTAACCGAACTCCATACATAGGAGATGTGATGATCGATACAGCCGGGGCTTTAACAGGTGTAGTCCTACTTTCTATTTTTTATAAAAGACTCCACTAAAACCATATTACAGAAAAGCTCCCGTTACTGTAAGGCTTAATTTCAAGTGATTGGTTATGAGGAAGGTCCTTCGTGGGACGATTTCGCTTTCCGGCCCTGCACGATGCAGGGTCGTTCGACGTTGCCACAGGACGTGGAGTTCTTAGTCGAACCTCCTCTTCTGTGGTAAGCTTCCTCGGGCTTAACAGCCCTGCGGGATATCACCGATCATGTTCATCCCGCAGGCGTCTTCGTCGCCCCCCTCCGGACCTTGCGAAATATGGAGCTCGAAATCATGCTTGTAACGCTCCAGATTATGATGGAGATAAACTTAAAACCATGAGCGTGTATGTGTGGCTACTTCCCGCTATAGAAGCATTTGAGCAGGACCATACACCCCAATCGTATATAGAAAGGGTCCGTTACTTTTCAATCATAGGGTGGCGAAGGAAACAAGGAGACTCCCGCGGGAGAAGGAGCTAGGCGAGACCCCACAGGGAGTGACAGCGACCGAGGAGGCTTGCCAGTTCCCCCGCAGGAAAGCGAGTTGTTTCTGTAGCCACCCTCATCTGCTTTTCGTAAACGGACCCCATTTATCTCGAATTCAACTCTTACAGTATACGGCCAGATAGTGTAACAATCTACGTGAGAGAAAGACTAAACAGCAGTTTTATCTAAACCAACTTTTATAAAGCATAGAAGATCCCGGTGATTTAACCATCACCGGGATCTTTTTACTAAGCGTGTCTGCTTGGAAGACTAGAAGAAGTCACTTCCAATCCATGATTATCCACTTGTAAAGCTTCCACTTGATAGGCGGGAAGTTCTTTTTGCAGAAGAACAAGTTTCTCTTCGCTTAATTGTTCAAATAAAGCCACCATTGTTGGACCTGCGCCGCTAATATACATTCCGGCTGCATTCAGTTCCTTCACTTTGACTGCTATGGCATCAAAATCAGGAATTAACTCTTTCCGGTACGGCTGGTGCCACTGGTCTTTCATCATCATTTTGCCAGCCAGTTCCCAGTTCTGGGCAGCCAGGGCAGCAACAAGCACATTGGCTGTCCCGCTGGCATGAACGGCCTTTTTATACTTGATATCCTGAGGCAGCAGATTGCGTGCTTTTTCCGTTTCCAGATGGAAATCGGGGACTATAGCAAGCCAGGTCAGGTCTTCCAGTCCTTTGGTAAAATGGACAAAATCTAAATGGTTCCCGTCATAACTTGAGACCATGATTCCTCCGTAGATGGCCGGAGCGACATTATCCGGGTGACCTTCAATAGCACAGGCAAGCTGTAATTTATCATAACGGCTAAGGTTAAGGTTCAGCAGCTGGTTAGCTAGTTCTATTCCTCCTACAACAGCGGTAGAGGAACTGCCAAGACCACGGGCAACCGGTACATCATTGATTAACTCCACATGGTACGGAGGGAGTTCATCATATCCGTAAGCCGTTGCGGTATAGATGGCGGTCATGTAAATTAAATTATCTTTTCCGGATGGGATATGAGGCTTATCCTCATCAGGCACGCCGAACGACCACTTATCTGCAGGCTGGCATTGGAGCGTCACGTATTTGGAAAGGGCAATGCCGATGGAGTCAAATCCTGGACCTAGATTAGCGGAAGTTGCGGGGACCCGGATTTGAAACGTATTCATGAGCGTACTCCTGAGATCGCATCGGCAAACTGATTGATATCGTTTTCGATAACGGTTGGTTTGACCGGACTTGTATCAATCGCGGCAGCTGGATCTTTCAGTCCGTTCCCAGTCAGAACATGCACCACTTTTGCCCCTTGTGGAATATCGCCGCTTTTCACTTTCTTAAGCATACCTGCGATCGACGCACATGAAGCAGGTTCAGCAAACACTCCTTCTTTTTGAGCCAGGAGCTGATACGCTTCTACGATTTCCTCATCCGTTACTTCATCAATTAGGCCGCCTGATTGTTCTTTTGCATGAATCGCCTTCTCCCAGCTTGCGGGGTTACCAATCCGAATCGCTGTTGCCAGCGTTTCAGGATCTTCAATGACCTGATTACGGACGATGGCAGCCGCACCACTGGCTTCAAAGCCCATCATCTTAGGAAGCTGATGACCATATTTTTCGTGATATTCCTGGAAGCCGCGCCAATAAGCAGTAATGTTGCCAGCGTTGCCAACCGGAATAGATAGAACGTCAGGCGCTTCGCCTAGAACATCACATACTTCAAAGGCAGCGGTTTTCTGGCCTTCGATCCGGTAAGGGTTCAAAGAGTTTACAAGCGTTACTGGTTCGCGTTCAGCTATTTCTCTTACCATTTTCAATGCCTGATCAAAATTCCCTTTAATGGAGAAGATCTCAGCACCGTACATGACGGCCTGGGCGAGTTTCCCTTGAGCGATTTTGCCATCAGGTATGACTACGATGCACCGGAGACCGGCACGGGCGGCAAAGGCTGCCGCAGAAGCAGATGTGTTGCCGGTTGATGCGCAGATGACAGCTTTCGAGCCTTCTTCAATTGCTTTCGCCATCGCCATCACCATCCCGCGGTCTTTAAACGATCCGGTTGGGTTGGCGCCTTCAATTTTTACATACCCTTCAATTCCATACTCCTTAGAAATCGTAGGTATGGATAAAAGGGGAGTATTGCCTTCCTGTAAAGACAGATTCGGCGTCTGATCAGTAACAGGAAGAAATTCACGATAATGATGAAGCAATCCTTGCCACATCTTAGCTGCCCCCTTCTACTCGGAAGATACTTTCAACACTTTTCACGGAATGATGCGTTTCAATTTCCTTCATCGCCTGGGAAAAGTCTTCTTCACTAACTTGATGAGTGACCATCATCAGTTCACGTTCTCCATCTTCCTCATAGGAACGCTGAATGATTTGATCGAACGATATATTGTACTGAGCAAAAATTTTCGTTATTTCCATTAACATGCCTGTTTGATCGAGTACGTGCAGACGTATATACTTTTTCGTCATTTGCTGGTCCTTCGGCATGACTTGCTTAGGGAATTGAGGCTGCACGTAAGCAGTGCCTGTGGTACCCAGGCGGATATTTTTTAACACAGCAATTAAATCCGATACGACTGCTGTAGCGGTTGGAAGCTTTCCGGCTCCCGGACCATAGAACATCGTTTCTCCTACGGCATCACCATACACATACACCGCATTATACTCATCGTTCACGGAGGAAAGTGGGTGAGTTGCAGGCAGGAAGGTAGGTTCCACACTTACAGAAACGCCATTCACATCATTTTCAGCAATGCCGATTAATTTAATTCGATAGCCAAGTTCTTCAGCGTAGTGAATGTCGGAAAGAGATAAGCCGCGGATCCCTTTGACTTCTACATCTTCCAGATTAAACGGCATGGAGAATCCTAAGATTGAAAGAATGGTCATTTTCCGTGCTGCATCAAGACCATCAACATCGGCTGTAGGATCGGCTTCGGCAAAACCAAGATCTTGTGCTTCCTTTAATATACTGTCAAAGTCAGCTCCGTCTTGAGACATTTTCGTCATGATATAGTTTGTTGTTCCATTAACAATTCCCATCATTTTTGTGATGCGGTCAGAGGATAAGCCGTCCATAATGGAGCGGATAATCGGTACACCTGCAGCTACACTGGCTTCATAATAGAGATCACTGCCGCTTTCCTGACAGGCGGCGAAAAGTTCGGCTCCGTGCTGGGCGATTAAATCCTTATTGGCCGTCACCACATGTTTCCCGTGCTGAATCGCTTCTAATAATATGGTTAGCGTGTGATCGATTCCACCCATCACCTCTACTACTACATCGATTTCTGGATCGCGGGTGATATCTTCGTATCGATCGGTCAGGTTCGTTGAGTCATCAGGAAGCTCTCGAGGTTTCTCGACATTATTGACCAATACGGACTTAATCGTTACTTCGCACCCCGTTCTGTGCTGAATACGCTCCTTATGGTCATGGAGAATCTCAATCACTCCACTTCCTACAGTCCCTAAACCTAATAACCCTACGGTAATGGTATTTTTCATCGTTCACACTCCTTGTCCACTTGAAATATACATTATTCTTTATATAAAGGACATTGTAACGGAAAGGGAAGTCAAGTACAAGAGCGAATTCTCAGACGATTCGAATTTTTATAAAAGATAGGAAATAGACGTTTTTTTAAAAACTTTACATTAGATTGATTTAGCTATTTTTATTAGTTAAAAGTGAATAAAACAGGTAAATTTATAGAAGAAAGTTTATAAATATTAAAAAATAGTCAATTATTCGACATAAAACGACAAAAATGAAACTATTGTATTAATTTTTAGTATCTTGACTTATTTTTACAAATAAAATATAAATAATTGTACCTATAAAAAAGTAAGGGGGAAGGACAGCAATGATGGACAGTTTATATTCCGGTCCGCTTCCTGATTCATTAAGGAAGTATGACGCGGTCATCGATCAGATCATCAGGGAGATGGGAGTAGAGGGGAAGATGGAGGAATTCAAGGATGAAGGGAAGCAGGCGGTTTATAAAGCGGAGACGGCCTTCTACTCCATTATAACGGATATGAATAAAGATACGTATATGTACCGTACGATCCGCCAGCGTTTTCTTGAACTTCTTGGCAGCTGAGTGAAGGTTACATAGAAGGGATGGACTCTGGAATCATGTAAATTCCAGAGTCTTTTTTGGTGGAAGATTTTTGAATGAGCAGGACTTGGAACGGAAATTTTTTTACCAAAAGCTAGACAATGCCCAATTTTTTCAATACGATATGATGTGAAAAGGATTCCATGGAGGATGAAACCTATGACAACAATCAATGACATCGCAAAAAGGGCCAACGTTTCCCGGACTACCGTTTCAAGAGCTTTGAACAATAGTGGATACGTAAGTGAAGAAGCCCGAAAAAGAATTATGAAAATTGTCGAAGAAACCGGCTATATGCCTAATCAATCAGCGAAATCCCTCCGGACAAAGCGATCAGGCGTTATTGGTGTAATTCTGCCGCGTCTAAGTACGGAAACTTCCACTCGTGTAGTGAATGGTATTAATGAAGTATTAGCTAAAGAAGGTTTTCAAATTCTGTTAACAGATACAGAACTGGACAGAAAAAAAGAGATTGAATACATTCGCTTACTGAAAAGCAGACACGTGGATGGAATTATCCTGCTTGCCACTAATGTTAATGAAGAATTAATTCAAACGATAGGTGAAGTGGATATTCCTTTCCTTGCGATCGGGCAGGACCTTCCTGGAGTAACTTCTCTTGTATATGATGACTACCATGCATCTGCAGACTTGACGAATATGCTGATTCATAAAGGGCATCATAAAATTGCTTTCATTGGGGTGAGCCATAAAGACCCTTCCGTTGGGGTCTTGCGAGAACAGGCTTTTCGCGATGTGATGGAGAGAGAAGGAGGAGAGATCAAAGGTCACTGGATAGGAACAGGGGATTTTTCGATTGATTCCGGTTATGAAGAGATGAAAAAGATTTTAAGAGCAAGCGGCGAAACCAGGCCGAGTGCGGTATATGCTGTTACGGACCGAATGGCTATCGGGGCTATGGAATACTTAAAGGAACAAGGCTACCGGATTCCTGAAGACATGGCTGTCGTTGGAATTGGAGCATCGAGTTTGTCTCAATATGTCAGCCCTTCCCTGACAACGATCGATTATTTTAATAAGAAAGCTGGTCAGCAGGCAGCCGAACTATTACTGGCAAAATTAAAAAATGAAAAAGTAAACCTAAAATTTGAGCTAACGTATAGACTAATTTTACGAGATAGTGTATAGTTCTAATTGAAAACGCAATCATGTAATCGTTCACACATTTCAGGGACACAATTTAATTCTTAAAGAAACCCAGTAGATTACGCACTCATTATAGGAAATCATTGATTGTTTATTTTTTTATGAAATGTGTAATCGATTACATGCCAATGCTAATACAAGAAAGGGGTTTTCATAATGGCCGAGAATTCTCAAATCGCAAAAGACGTCATTGAGGCTGCTGGCGGCGAAGGAAACATCGCTTCGGTAGCTCACTGTGCCACCCGCCTTCGGATTATGCTGCACGACAAAGAGAAAGCCGACATTTCTGCAATTGAAGAGATCGACAAAGTAAAAGGTGCCTTTTACAACTCGGGACAGCTGCAGGTTATCTTTGGAACAGGTACGGTTAACCGTATTTACGAAGAAGTGACGAAGCTGAACGTTGAAGGAACAACAAAATCAGACATGAAAGAAGAAACGAAGAATCAGGGGAACTTTTTACAGCGCTGGATCCGTACATTCGGAGATGTGTTTGTTCCGATCATACCCGTACTTGTTGCTACCGGGCTCTTCATGGGTCTGCGCGGACTTGTCACTCAGCCGCAGGTTTTACAATTATTTGGACTGGCTCCTGAAGATATCTCAGAGAACTTTCTTCTATATACTCAGATTCTAACGGATACCGCTTTTATATTCCTGCCGGCACTGGTCGCCTGGTCCACTTTTAAAGTGTTTGGCGGCAGTCCGCTGCTCGGGATTGTCATTGGATTGATGCTCGTGTCACCTTCGCTTCCGAACGCCTGGGATATCGGTTCCGGAGAAGTTGAACCGATTATGTTCTTTGGCTTTATCCCTGTCGTTGGTTATCAGGCATCTGTGCTTCCTGCCTTTTTCACGGGTATATTAGGGGCCAAGCTTGAGAAAGCTTTAAGGAAGAAAATACCAGAATCTCTGGATTTAATCCTGACACCATTCTTAGTTCTATTAATCATGATTACAGCAGCCTTGTTTATCATTGGACCGATTTTCCACATTGTAGAAAATGGAATATTTGCTGCTACACGTGTAGTTCTGGAACTACCATTAGGAATCAGTGGTCTGATTATCGGTGGTTTGCACCAGGTGATCGTTATTACAGGGGTGCACCACATCTTCAACTTGCTTGAAATTCAATTGCTTGAACGACTAGGAGAGAATCCTTTCAACCCATTAATTTCAGCAGGTATCGCGGCTCAAGGTGCAGCGGCACTAGCAGTTGGTTTGAAATCAAAAGAGAAGAAAATGAAAGCTTTAGCTCTTCCTTCTTCACTTTCGGCATTTCTAGGAATCACTGAACCTGCGATTTTCGGTGTTAACCTTCGTTATGTGAAGCCATTTGTTATGGGTCTGATCGGCGGTGCTGCCGGCGGGTTCTATGCATCCCTGATGGGACTTGCAGGAACCGGGATGGCTATCACCGTAATTCCTGGTATGCTTCTATACTTGGACGGGTTGTTTCCATTTGCCAATTACATCATTTCGAACGCAATTGCTATTGGAGTAGCCTTCGGTCTTACATGGGCTTTCGGTTACGAAGACGGCATGCTCGACAAAAACAAATAATAACCATTTATTCCAATTCCTTTCACCTCAGTTCCTCCAGTAATTACCAGGACGGGGTGGGGAATATGGAAATAACTAGAGGACCAGGTCAAACAGTATTTTCCAGTTGGCCTGGTTTGTTTTTTGTCTTTTTGTGGTAGGCAGTATGATATAATAAAGGGTAATCATGAGAGAAAGAGGTGAGTTGCCATGTATAAGGAACCTATCTTTTTACAGCCTGAATTTAAAGAACGTCTTTGGGGCGGAACGGCCCTTAATGAGATTTTTCAATACGACATTCCTTCAAATCAGACAGGAGAAGCCTGGTGCATTTCCGGTCATTCGAATGGGCCGAACACGATTAAGAATGGACCATTAGCTGGACAAACGCTGGCTGAAGCATGGAAGGAACACCGGGAGTTGTTCGCCCATGAAGAAGGTGAAGAATTTCCATTGTTAGTGAAGATTTTGGATGCTGCGAAGGACTTATCTGTTCAAGTCCACCCAGATGATACATATGCGCGCGAAATCGAAGGTAAGAATTACGGAAAAACCGAATGCTGGTATGTAATCGATTGTAAGGAAGGCTCCGAAATTATTTTTGGTCATCACGCCTCGAATAAAAAGGAATTACAGGATATGGTGGAGAATGAAGAATGGGAGAGGCTGCTTAGGCGGGTTCCTGTTCAGCCTGGGGACTTCTTTTATGTACCAAGTGGAACGATCCACGCGATCGGCGCTGGCATTCAGATTCTTGAAACCCAGCAGAGTTCGGATATCACGTACCGCGTCTACGACTATGATCGTGTTGGAAATGACGGAGAAAAACGTGAACTGCACCTGGATAAATCACTTAAAGTAACAACGGTACCACATAGGGACCCTCAAATTGATCGATCAGACGCGGTTCAGTCGGACCTCAGGCAGGAAACTTTGATTGAAGAAGAATATTTTTCTGTTTTTCATTGGCAATTGGAAGGGAAAAGCGGGGAACTTCAACCCAATCCTTATTTATTAGTAAGCGCTCTCCAGGGAAATGGAGAAGTCAGGATTGACCAGGAAACGTTTTCGTTTTCAAAAGGAGATCATTTTATTATCCCTGCTACGGTAGACACGTTCGAATTAGAAGGAAACGCTTCTTTGATCGTCTCCCGTTCCAATAAGTCATAATCATTATAAACTACAAGAGGAGTGATGGATGGATGTGGAAAAATGAGTACAGTCGCTGGAAAGAATTTAAAGAGATGGACGAACAGTTATCTTCGCAATTAAAAGAAATTGAAGACGACGAGCAATCTTTAGAAGACGCTTTTTATAAGAACCTTGAGTTTGGTACGGGTGGAATGCGCGGTAAGCTCGGTCCCGGTACGAACCGTATGAACATCTATACGATCAGAAGAGCTGCCGAGGGGCTTGCTACCTATGTAAATGATCAGGGTCTCTCTAACCGCGGGGTCGCCATCGCTTATGATTCCCGTTATATGTCCAAAGAATTTGCAGTAGAAACAGCCCGCGTACTTGGATACCACGGTATTCCTTCTTATGTATTCACTTCTTTACGCCCGACTCCAGAGCTTTCGTTTGCTGTGCGTCATTTGAAGACCGCTGCAGGAGTCGTGGTCACAGCCAGTCATAACCCGCCGGAGTACAATGGGTTCAAGGCCTATAATGAAGACGGCGGCCAGCTTCCTCCCCTTCAGGCTGAAGCCATGATTGATTTTGTTAATAAAGTTGAAAATGAACTGAATGTAGATGCAGCCGATCAGAAGCAATTAGAAGAGGATGGTCTGCTCAACTGGATCGATGAAAAAGTAGATGCCGAATATTTAGAGCAGCTTAAATCCGTAACGATCCAGCCGGATATTAAAAAAGACATTTCTCTAGTATTTACGCCTCTTCACGGAACCGCACGTGATCTCGTGCAAAAAGGCCTGGAGCAGAGCGGATTTTCTTCCGTTCATATTGTAGAAGAGCAGGCACAGCCGGATCCTGAATTCTCGACGGTTGCTTCTCCGAATCCGGAAGAACACCAGGCTTTTGCTATGGCGATTGAACAAGGAAAGGCGGTAGGAGCAGACTTACTGCTTGCGACCGACCCTGATGCCGACCGCATGGGAGCGGCTGTACCAGATGAAAACGGTGAATATCAGGTATTAACCGGGAACCAGACCGGTGCTCTTATGCTTGATTACATTTTGGAGCATTTCCCTGATGTACCAGACAATGGACTTCTCATTAAGACCATTGTAACTTCTGAGTTCGGCCGAGTGATTGCAGATGCTCATAACATCGGTACGCTTGATACACTGACAGGCTTTAAGTTTATTGGTGAAAAAATTAAAGAGTACGAGCAAAGCGGAGAATACGAGTTCATGTTCGGATATGAGGAAAGCTACGGCTATTTAGTTAAACCATTTGCTCGTGATAAAGACGCCGTGCAGGCCGCTATTCTTATTGCAGAAGTAGGCGCTTATTATAAGAATCAAGGGAAAACATTGCTGGATGCACTGGAAGAGCTTTACCAGAAGCATGGTTACTTCCTTGAAGATCTTCAATCTGTAAAACTGGAAGGAAAATCAGGAGCGGATAAAATCAAGACGATTATGGAAGATTTCCGTGACGCAGGTATTACTGAAGCAGGCGGTAAGAAAGTAGTAGCCGTTGAGGATTATTCTACAATGACTCGTCATTATGTAGAGGGAGGCGCTACCGAAGAGATTGAACTTCCGACTTCGAATGTGCTGAAGTTTATTTTAGAGGACGACTGCTGGTTCTGTTTACGTCCATCGGGAACAGAACCGAAAATTAAATTTTACTATGGAGCTAAATCCGGTTCCCGAAAAGATAGCGAGAATATCCTTGAAGCATTAAAAGCAACTGTAAACGACCGTTTGCATGCTTTGATTTAACGAAGAGTCCCTACTTTCCTTATGGAAAGCAGGGACTTTTTTATTTTGCACTGAAAAATTAACTATAATTTTAAGGAGAATAGACGTGAATTCTATCAGGGCGGGGAAGTGGTTTTGAAAAATATTTGAAATTCTACGGGACTTCGAGATAAAAGACTTTCAATTTGTTGACAAATCAGCGATAATAGAATAAAATACTGAAAATTCAGATTAAATTAAAGGGGTGGGCAACGTGTTAAATATTAAAATGCTAAAACCGTATTACGTGAAGGAAGATAAACGCTTTATCCGAGTTGTGCTAGCCTACCAGTACTTTTCATTATTTATTGACAATGAACTCTACCAATTCGTTCCTATGGAATCCAGAGAAATCATCATTGACCGTCAACGTAAGCGCGTTCATAATGTATTCGATATTTTCGTGTTTCAACGCGGTAAAAATATAGTGTATGTATCGGTGGCCGATCTACTTCAGCTTCCTGATTTTCTACAGCATCTTCATTCCATTGTCGCACCTTACTATGAAAAAGAAGAGGTGGAACTTACAAAACCGGAAGAAGATGAAACCAATGAAGTGGTCCTTGAGTTGGAAAAGAATAATCTCAGGCGTTTGATCGATCAGGCCATTGATTCGGAGGACCGCGACACCTTTCGGGTGCTGACCACTACATGGAACCGTATGTATTCCTAAAATAGGACAAACAAAAGCCGATTTGACTTCGTCATATCGGCTTTTGTTTTCTCATATACTATATTACAAATTACTACAATATTTTATTAGGAATATTCAAAAATTAAATGTTTATATTTAAAAAATAGTTAAATATGTTCAAAATGACCCGTGAAAAATCAGTTATAATAATACTAATACATTTCCAAATGAAGGAAGATTCTATAATAGACAAATAAAAAGAATCTACAAGCAGAATCCTAGAGGATTTTGGGGAGGTTTAGAGAGATGAGAACGCTGCCGAATGTTAGTATATTGGACGAAGATTGGGTGAATTTGTTAAAGCAAGCAAAGGCAATGGGGCTGACGGTCGAAGAAGTTAGAAATTATATTAAAGGTTATTCCCATAAGAGAGAATCGATAAAATAGATGCACCGCCTAATCATTTAGGGGGTGCTATTTTTTTGTAATCAAGTATAATAGTAAAAAAGGATTACATTTGGGGGTATCTATATGACTATGTCCAATCATGAGCTTACCCACTTACTGAAGGACTGTTCGATTGCACTGCAAGTTCCTGTGCTGCTTTTAAACCATAAACGGAAATTAACCTTTCAATTTCCCGACAGCTTTCATCAGCCCCCGGGTTTTATGAAGAAAAGCTTTTACTCTTTTTTGGAAGCCAGCAGGAAAAGTCCCAACACCTTAGAAAAATTCTCTGATGAATTTGGTCAAAGCATTTTCTTGTATTCTATGAATATCGGACGCGGAGAACCTGTAGATATTGTGTTCGGTCCCTTTTTACATAAGGAGATTGGAAAAAAAGAAATTGACGGTTTTATAAAAGCTGAGTCAGATCGTAAAATTAAGCCGGAAAGGTTATTAAGATATTACGATCAATTACCGGTGCTGAACCCTGTGCACTCATTGTCCATGGAGAGGATTCTCATTCAAATTCTTTCCACGAAACAAGATAGGCATCGTCTAAGAAATCATTCGCCTATACAGAAGGTTTATGAACATTACATCAGGAACGAGGCTTCTCCGAGTAGCACTTATCAGCTTCAGGAGCGCTTTTTACATTTATTTAAACTTGGTCAGTCTGAGGCTCTGGTCGTCTATCAGGAGTGGAAAAAGCAGTCGCTCTCCTCTACCAGCCATTCGAACGCACTGAGGCTTGAGAAGAATCACTTGATTCGGCTCGTAGGGGAACTGAATCAAGTGTGCCTTGATGGGGGAGCGCAGCCGGAGGAAGTAATGTCCCTCAGCGAGTTCTTCCTGAACTATTTAGAAACGAGAGAGACAACGGGCGAGCTTCGTGAATTAGAAGAGAATGTTATCCAAAGCTATATGACCCGTTTGCAGCGAGCACAGGAAGAGCCGGTGCATTCTCCATTAGTTGAACGGTCAAAACACTATATCTTCCAGAATTTAAGTGAGCCTCTCTCCCTGCAGGAGATCGCAGCTGAAATGAATGTGCACCCCAATTACTTATCGGGAGTCTTTAAAAAAGAAGCAGGCGTTTCCATTTCTCATTTTATTAATCAAGAACGGATTAAAGAAGCGAAAGAGATGCTGAGCATTTCTGATTTTACTTTGCTTGATATTAGCATGAAGCTTGGATTTAATAGTCAGAGCTACTTTACGAGAGTTTTCAAAAAAATAGAAGGCATCGGACCTAATGAATTTCGAAAAAAACATCATATTATGGAGGATTGAATCCGGCTGAGTTAATTGACAGCCGGATCTTTTTTGTTCTTAAATAGAAAGTATTTGGAGATATATGGAGAAAATGAGAGTGTAACGAACGTAAATGTTCTCTATTATGAATTTTGACGGTTTTCTTTTTGCTAGAGTCGTTTTATAATATTCTTTATAAAGAACAACCAAAATACAAAAAAGAACAAAATCTACAACGTTTAGATAAATTTTGACATGGAAAAGGGGATGGAGGGCATTGGCTACCATAGGAGAGAAGATTCGGGTTCTTCGGATTGGAAAGGGTTTATCGGTTAATGAGTTTGCAAAACTGTCCAAAGTATCCAAATCGTATATTAGTAACATAGAACGAGGCGTTCAAAAAAACCCATCGCTCATTGTTATGAGTAAGCTCGCAAAAACGCTTGAGGTACCGCTTGAGGAATTGCTGCCCTACCGTTGGGGAGAGGAACAAGAAAAGAACGCGAAGTAACTGGTTTTAGGGAGGCGACGCTGTAGTATGTCTGTTCCGATTGTAGCAAAGATAGATAAAGAATGGCTGGAGCTTATGAAGCAAGCGAGAAAGCTTGGGCTCTCCGTAGAAGATGTGAAACAATTTCTGGAAAAGAAAAAGTCACCCTTTTAAGACAGGAGGGAGTGAGCTTGAGAGGGAAGGTCCTATTTACAAGAGAAGCGGCTAAGAGGAATATCGTTGTTAAAAAGCTCCCAGAGTTCAGGCATGAGACCTGCACCGCTCGTGATATCAGCATGATCATCCAACAATATTCCCAGCTGATCATAAAAGGGAACTGGCAGATAATTAATCAGCAGGGTATTATTTATGCGTTGGCTGCTGATTGCGGACGAAAAATGAATGCCATGGAAGCCGTGGCAGGAGATGGATCCCCTCTTTCTTATATTCAAGCGGCCTCCTGTTACCACCATCTATCTGACTACACTAGAAAAGGGAGCTGTCTCAGTGAGGCGACCATTTTAGATGATACATTGGTCAGGAACCTTGATTTGTTTAAAGAATGGAGCTTTGGACAAATGAACCGCAGTCTGAATCCCGTGTTTTTTTACGACTCTCTCTTACATCCGGTCGTCATTTTCTTTAGCCACCATAAAGAAGGAATCGAAACCATTCAGAAGAGTATTCACCGTTTTGATCGTGAAAGCTACGCCTTTAACTTCCAACAAAGGATCTGGGCCATTCATGACAGGCGGGACGAGCTTCCGAGTTATTATAACTGACAAAGCTCATTTCTTTATCAAAGGGAGTGGGCTTTTGTCATAATTTGACATAATAACTTCACGAATTGAATATTCATTCATATAATATTGTAATTTTTAAAAATATTTTACTGAAAAAACACTACCCAAGTGACGAATAATGCTATATGATAGGATGATAGATTGGAAGAATTCATACATTATTTGTTGAAAAATTGAAAATGATGTAACTTAATGAAAAATTACTTTATGACGTGGCGCCAACTAAAAGGCCACCCCCAGAAAAAGACGTTTTCCAACGAAGATTTACGTAAATAGAATAGTAAGGTATTAAACGATAGAAAAGGTGGGACGAATGGAAAATTTAAAAGAGGTGCTGCAGGACATCATCCAGCGCTCAGAAACTTCGGATGTCCTTTCTTCTAAGGACGTAATTGAACAATTAATCCAGCAGCTCCAGCGGTAAATAAAAATATATTGATATAAAAACCGTCCTTCAAGTATTATAAAGGACGGTTTTTTAATCGGCTCTATTTAAAATGATTTTTGCTCTTGTGTAAGGGCTTATTAAGCTGCCGGGCCCTTATACTGTAAGACTTATTTCGAATTAGTGTATGGAAAGAGAGGCTCTGGGGAATGACTCGCTTTTTGCGAGCATGCTCGGAGATTCATCATACTTACGGCTTCCCCGTGAAAAGGGATCCATTTCCCATCCCCTAATGAAGCACCTGGATAAATCTGAAGCCAAAGTCCGACAGATTATTTGCCAGCCTATGGTATAATGTGAACGATACACCCTTGAATTAACTAAACACAAGTGAGGATTTCTATGAATATATATATCAATATGATTATAGCCATCTGTTTATCCATGGCGGTAAGTTACCTGCTCGTATTTCCTGTCATGAAACTAGCCGTCAAGTGGAAGATGATGGACTACCCTGAACTCAGAAAGATCCATACAGAAATCACCCCGCGCATGGGTGGTCTGGCCATTTTTGGCGGTGTAGTAGCGGGTATGCTGTATATCAGACCGGAAACCCCGTATTTTCTGGCCATCAGTGTCGGGGCGACGATTATTGTCTTGACCGGTCTTCTGGATGACCGCTATCAAATCCGGCCAATTTTTAAACTGGCTGGACAAGTTTCCGCAGCCGGTGTACTAATTCTATCAGGGTTAAAAGTCGATATTCTAAGCGTCCCTTTCTTAGGAATGATCTCTCTAAGTGAACCGATCAGTATTCTATTCACTTTTTTCTGGATTATTGGAATTACTAATGCTATCAACCTGATTGATGGGCTGGATGGTCTTGCTACCGGGGTTTCAACTATCTCCCTGATTAGTATTGCTGTGATGGCTCTAGCAATCGAACCACAGATTACCATTGTTTATTTATGTATCGTTCTAATTGGAAGTAACCTGGGTTTTCTTATCCACAACTTTTACCCTGCCAAGATTTATATGGGAGATACCGGCTCTCTGTTTCTCGGTTACTCCATGGCTGTTATTTCAATGGTAGGACTCTTTAAAAATGTGACATTATTCAGCTTTGTCATTCCGATTATAGTCCTTGCGATTCCTGTATTTGATACGCTTTTCTCCATCATGAGACGTGTAATTAATAAACAGAAAATCATGATGCCGGACAATAAACATATTCACTATCAAATCCTTGCGGCCGGCTTCAGCCACCGCACGACTGTGTTAATTATTTATGGATTCAGTGCCTTGTTCGGACTACTTGCGCTTTTATTCTCACTCACATCCATCGGCGTTTCCCTGATTATTACCTTTGTCATTCTCTTCCTGCTGCATTTATTCGCGGAGATGACGGGGGTAGTTTACCGTGGAAAACGACCGGTGATCGATTTCTTCTCCAAAAATGACAAAAAAAATAAAGACAAAGATAAAGACAAAGAACAAGAAGAAGCATGAAGCAGAAAGCTCCGGTTCCAATTAGAGGAACCGGGGCTTCTTTTATTCTTACAGGGGCAGGTGCTCGAGTCTAGTCGGGTTATGGTAGTTCAACCATTCTTCAGCCTCATGAAGCATCCAGCTTCCAAAATTATTAAGGAAAGATTGCAGCTTTTCAGTATCGGTGGAGGGGGCAATGGCATACTCTAAGGCTTGTCTCATCCATGGTTCCTGACTCGGATAATACTTTGCGAATAGATGGTAAGCAGGATATAGATCACGTGTATAGGTACGCTCTTTCGTCATCACAAAAGCGAACCCGCATCGAATAATAATTTTCATGATCCATACACAGCAATCTTTGATATCTTCTTGGTCGTCATTGCCAGTTAAATCTTCTTGTGCCTGAGCTATCTGGGATTTCAAGGGAAAGACGTGCTCATTGGCTAATTTCTCGTCCGGCTTAAATTCAGGAAGCATCGGCTGTATATTCTCTCCGTAGAGACAAACACTGTAAGTCTTTATCATAAACGGAAGGATGCTGAAACGCCGGATAGGATATACCTCCTGAAGGGGGATCACTCCCATTTCAGCTCCGTTGATAAAAGAATATCTTACCTCAGTTTCCCTTGCGATCTGTTTCATTTGGTCGTGGACCTCTTTGTCTTCAGCATCCTGTGTGATCACAAGAAGATCAATATCTGAGATTCCTTCCATAGCCAGTCCTCTTGGTAGCGAGCCTCTCAAATATATGCTGTGAATATCCTTTGAAAAAGAGGATTGTAAAGATTCGACGATCTCTTCCAGGGCAGGGATATAGCTTGGGTTGATTTTATCCATACGAGCCTCATTTATCAGCATTCCTTGAAGATTTGTCCGGCTTGTAAAACCTATATTTCTAATCTCCGTCATTAGATTCTCCTTTGCATCCAGATTCTTTCTAACCGTGATGTAATGATCCAAGCTAATCCTAACACGGAATTATTATTTATAATTTATTAATTTTATGTAAATTTTCGCGGGGAATCGTTGTTCATCCAAACGGGTTTGTGTAAAATGTTGTCGAAAGTCAATATTGGTTTTCGATATTGAAATTCTTAATGAGGAGAGAAGTACGTGGATAATAAAGTAGTAAGGAAACTTTTTTTAGGCTTCATACAAATTCATATTCTGCATCATGCCAAGGAAGAAGCGATTTACGGGTCCTGGATGCTTGAAGAGCTTCAGGAGCATGGGTACGAAATTAGTGCCGGCACGTTATATCCCATCCTTCACAATATGGAGAACGACCAGCTTCTGAGCAGGGAAGATGTCAATGTGAATGGAAAGATCCGTAAGTATTACCGCATTACCGACAAGGGTGACGCCGTTCTGCAGGAAGCCCGGGCTAAAGCCTATGAACTCTTTAAAGAAATTAAATGATATGAGGTGAACAAATTGAGTCAAAAACAAAATAAAACTACTCTTCAAATTCTATTAGAAATCTTATTTACATCAACAAAACTAGGTTTGACCTCATTTGGCGGACCTGTAGCCCACCTGGCTTATTTTAAGGATGAATACATCGACAGGCGGAAATGGTTAAATGACAAGACCTATGCGGACCTCATCGCGTTATGTCAATTTCTGCCCGGACCGGCAAGCAGTCAAGTCGGTATATCCATTGGAATCTTGCGCGGAGGAATACTAGGGGGGATTACATCCTTTATTGGTTTCACTCTTCCTTCAGTTGTGGTTCTAGTCGTGTTTGCTATGCTTTACCAAAACTTTTCGCTGGCTGACGCAGGTTTTATTCATAGCCTGAAAGTGGTGGCAGCAGCTGTCGTCCTGCATGCTCTTATCGGGCTGGGTCAGAAACTGACTCCAGATAAAAGCAGAAAGGCTATTGCGATTACCGCTGCATTGATCATGCTCCTTTATCCTTCTGCTTGGATACAGATTGTCATCATCTTAGCTGCGGGACTGCTTGGACTTTCCTGGTTTAAAGATAAAGCCGAATCAAATATTGAACCCTTCGCTGTTAGTATTTCTAAAAAAACCGGTATTCTTTCATTAACCATACTCGGTATTTCTTTGGTTTCACTCCCGATCATTGCGAACGTGGTGAACAACTCTTTACTCAATATTTTTGATATCTTCTTCCGAGTAGGTTCCTTAGTTTTTGGTGGCGGCCATGTTGTGTTACCTATGATTGAAAGGGAACTGGTTCCGCAAGGTCTGCTGTCGCCTGATGAATTCTTAGCTGGTTATGGTATGGCCCAGGCCGTGCCAGGACCGTTATTTACTTTTTCAAGCTACCTCGGGACGATGATGGAAGGAATAGCGGGAGCGGCAGTTGCCACAATAGGGATCTTCCTGCCTTCGTTTCTTTTAATAATCGGAGCCTTGCCTTTCTTGAGTGAATTGCGCAAGCGTGCTTCTTTTCAGGGGATCCTTATGGGAGTGAATGCGAGCGTAGTTGGAATTCTACTGGCCGCGTTCTATGATCCTGTCGTTAAGAGTTCAATCTTTGATGGTGCTGATTTTGCATTAGGGACTATTCTATTTGCCTTACTTAATATTTGGAAGGTCCCAGCCTGGATGATCGTTATTCTAGGTGTCATTGGAGGATATCTCCTCAATCTATTAGGTTTTTAAAATGAAGACACTGTGAAATCCTAATGGAACTTCTTCAAGATAAGCTCCCGTTACTGGAAGACTCAGTTTCGAGTCTTTTGTGAGAAATAGGTCCTGCGGGGGACGATTTCGCTTTCCGTGGGCATGTGGTAAGCTTCCTCAGGCTTCGCCTTCCGGGATCTTACCGATCATGTTCATCCCACAGGAGTCTACATCGTCCCCCTCCGGACCTGGCCGAATCAGAAACTCGAAACCACTTAACCCCCTGTTTGCTTGGTGAGAAAAAAGCATGGGATGAGACGTGTATTTTCATGCTAGAACGATGTTGTAAAGCTTGTCATAGAAGTATTCAGGATCTATTTCGAAGGAGAGCATACTCTCTTTTGGAAGGGGCCTTTATCCTCCCGTGGCTGGGTTGGTGGGGAAATGGCGAGACTCCCATGGGAGAAGGAACTAGGTGAGATCCCGCAGGGAGTGAAACGAGCGAGGAAGCTCACCGTTCCCCCATAGGAAAGCGAGTTATTTCCCCACCAGCCCTTCTTCAAATATCGTAACGGACTCAATTTATCTCGAAACTGAGTCTTCAACAATCCGGCCCTTTAGTGGCACAAGTGGATTATGAAAAACCAACTAAGGCATACCCTCATCAATTATGGTGAGGGTATTTGTATTTCCTGAATATTAAAAAGCTGTTCAGAATATTCTTTACTTCACATAGCGATGACCTTAAACTATGTATGAATATGAATAAATTTTCCAGTACATAAGCAGAGAGGAGGCGTTAACGATGATCAATATTGTCAGGGAAGTTCCAAATGCAGGTAAGGTGAAGTCGGCTGGCTGAATACGGATCATGGAGGTCATAGGATGAAAACGTTAGAAAAAGTAAAGATAGTCGATTATCACGATGGTTACGCACAAGCCGTGGCGAAGATGTGGAATGAAAGCAGCGAAAACTGGGGCGGTGATGAGTCCGTATCGACGGCACAGGATATTATCGATACGGAAGCGAAGTCGACCAACCTGCACTTATTCTTAGCAGTCATAGGTGAAGAAGTCGTGGGTTATTGTGGGCTTTCCGAATATCGGGAAGATGAAGGTGCTCTATATATTCCACTGCTGAATGTCCATCCCGCCTACCAGGGTTTGAAAATTGGGAAACGCCTCCTTCTCACAGCTTTAGATAAAACCGTCGAGCTAGGCTGGCCGAGGCTTGACTTGTTTACTTGGCCAGGCAACACGAAGGCTGTTCCTCTTTATAAAAAATGCGGGTTCTTTTGGGAAGAACGGGACGATGCGACCCACTTAATGAACTTCATGCCTACGGTTCTGCAGATCGATTGGCTGCGACCGTTTTTTGAAAAACATGACTGGTATTCAACGAGTGAGCGGGTCATTGAAATTAAACCGGATGGTTTCAAGGCACAGGAGCATACGGTCTATGAATACAAATGGGAAGCGGAAGACGAGTTTGTTCAGATTCAATTTGAACGAACGGGGAGAAGCATAAGAAGAATTGAAACGCAGGATTTGATGGTGGAAATGAATCTGCCTCACTTTAAATTGCTGGAAAATGAACAGCATCTCGCAAGTTATCGGATCGTCAATAAAACGGATACCCCATTCGAAGTCTCGCTTTCCGGCAGGTCCTCAGACGTCGTAAATCACGATGTAAATGAAGCCTTTGAAGTGTTGGATACGTGGAGCGGAGAGTTTCCGCTTAAGCTCAACATGCCAGAAGTGGAGCCGAACCCTTGGAAAACTCATCCGGTGGTGGGAATGGATCTTATCATCAATCAATCGGTTCTCCCTCTTCAAATGGGTGCTTTCCCCATTCAAGCAGGCAAACTGCACCTGCGTTCGGTGAAAAAGGATTGGAGAGTCCAACACAATGGCACGCTGCACCTTGATCTGGAGAGCGAGCTCGATACAGCTTCCACTTGGACATTGAAACTTCCCGTCAATAAGGTCATTCAGTGGGAAGAACCTCAAGTCCAGGCGCAGGTCGATGCAAAAGGCCGTCTGTCTATTCCACTCTCCTGCCAGCTGATGAAGCATGGCTTCTTAGATGAAGAAATTGAAGTTAAGGTGCAGCGTGCGAACGGGGAGACTTCTTCTTTCCACACCCGGCTCACCCTTGCGTTCCCGGGTTACGGAGCCAAATTCGGTGGTCAGACCGAAGAGTATTGGTACGGCTATAATGGTCCTCACTATGTAAAGATTGAGAAAAGAAATAATGCCGTGAAGATTGGTTCCTTAAGGGCGAAGGAAGATCCGCTCACGATGATGACTCCGAAACTTGGGAAGCCTTTTAGCGATGAATTTTCTAAAACAGCTGCAACCTCGATTGAACATATTGAACTCCAGGAAGCATTTGTCTTGAAAACAAGCCTGATGTCGCACGTTTTTCCTTCGGTTATTCTAAATACCTACTATAAGATTTATGGAGATGGAATGGTCGAGATCACGCATGAATTGATCAACCATGGACGTGAGGAAAAGAACGATCTCGCTTTTCTCCAGCCGGTTATTATCCCGTTAAAAGGGATGGCGCTGCCGATGAAAAATGGGGTGCTGATGGGGAATGAAGCGGATATTCCGTTTATCGGCACCATTTATAGCGGGGAGATATCCGAAAGATGGCTTTTTACCTCTTCAGCTTCAGGAGATACGGCAGGGCTGGCATGGCCGGAAGACGCTGTCGGCAAGCGTGATGACTGGCGTTTTGGTGTCATGTATTCCATAGGAACCCTCGAACCAGGAGAGCTTCGATCACTTGGACCGATCCAAGTTGGAATAAACACCGTACCAAACTGGCGGCAATGGCGCGATTTAGCAGCGGGAGACGAAACGAAGACGCTGGAGGAACTTCCTCTTTATAATCTGGAAGTAGAAAGCGACGGCTTCATTTCAAGAAAAGGGGAAAAGGTCGGTGTCGCTTTTCGTTCGCAGCTTTCTTCCTACCTGCAGGGCCATTTAACTGTTCATAGCGGAGAGGACACCTTTACAAAAGAAGTTCGAAAAGAAGAGGCAGTCACGAAAGTAACCCACCCGTTGGTTTATCATACTACGGGATTAAAAACACTGACGGGACATTTCCGAAGTCCTGGCCGGAAAGCTGATATCCATGCCCTTCACATTGTAAAAGGGACAGCACCTGTGGAAGTTTTTAACGACGAGGACAACTGGACAGTAGATAATGGAGTAGTTTCTTTCCAAGCCTCAGCCTCCTATTACCCAGGTGTCTATTCGCTCAAGTATCAGGGAAGAGAAGCACTGCACCACGGCTATCCAGAAGCGGGCCCGAAAGCATGGTGGAACCCCTGGGGAGGCGGTATCCGTTATGCCATGCACAACGTTAGCCCGTATTCAATGCTGAAGGAAAAGACATCGATCGATGCGGTAACGAAACAAGATCAGTGTGGCCATGAGTGGACGGGACTCTGTCTGAAGACGACATTCACACAGCATGAGGAGATGAATGGTGTCGTCCTGTATCAGTACGCTTTGACGCTGCCAGAAACTCCAATCACGGCTTTTTACGGAGAAATCCACCAGGGATCGAACCGTACCTTTGTAGGTGAAAAACTTAGTTTAGAAGCTTTTTTCAAACCAGCGGAAGATTTGAAGACCTGCTATGCCGCCCAGCCTAACAAAGGCTGGTTCCATACGTATTACGCCGGTGTAGAAGAATTTGAATTAAACGATTCGCCGTTTGTTCAAATCGGCTCCGATGATTGGAGGGAAAAGGCGACACTGATTCACCCGGCTGCCAGGCAGACCGCAGGCATTTATATGAACCAGGAAGTTTTCTTAGGGGAATCGGTTCAAGAGTGGGCGGCAAGATCCGGAGAAGTAACACAAGTGGAGCCGACCATCCTCTTTTTCGGAGAAGAAACGTACGACAAACTAAACCATCCGTTTCATGGAATGACGTTTAAATAGGAGTTTTTTTATGAAGATCATTGATGCACACATTCACTTTTCAAATATCGAAACGTTCCATCATACCGCAAACGAACTGTCTCACGTCAATTATTCAGGTAAAGGTCTGCAAAAGGAAATGGAGGATGGAGACGTTGAGTTTGCGATTGGAATGGGCGTGACGGAGACGCCGGAAATGGGTTTTCCAGACAATAATGCTTCCACTCCCATGGGGCTTGATTTAGAAAAGAAGCTTCCAGAAAGAGTGGCTGTCTGCCCGGGGGTCAACCCTTATCAATTGGGTAAGGCTGGACTGGATGCTCTCGAAAATGGGATTAAGAAGCAGCAGGTCGCAGGAGTGAAAATATACTTGGGCTACTATCCGTGCTATGCGTATGATGCAGTTTATCAGCCAGTCTATGACTTAGCTGCGGCTTATGACGTACCGGTTGTGTTTCATACGGGAGATACGTATTCGGAACGCGGGTTATTAAAGTATGCCCATCCGCTCACGCTTGATGAGGTGGCGGTTTTACGGCGCGACGTGAACTTTATCATGGCGCACCTAGGCGATCCCTGGGTTCTGACCGGAGCGGAATTGGTTTATAAAAATCCGAATTTATTTGCGGATTTGTCTGGCTGGGTCGTTGGTACAAACGAAACCCTCGCCGGAAAATTGAAAGATAACTACTTTGATCACGTTCGCCATGCCTTAACATTTTGTGGGCATTATGAAAAATTACTATTCGGAACGGATTGGCCGTTAGTTCCGATCAAAGGGTATGCGGAATTTATCGGTGACTTTATACCTTCCAGGCACGTAGAAAATGTATTCTACAACAATGCGCTGCGAGTCTTTCCAAAGCTCAAGCACTTAAGGTGAAAAAGTTCTCTCCACGACATAATTCGTGGAGAGATTTTTTATAGGAGCTGTTAGCAAACGTTGTTGATTTTCATAATAAGCTTATTAAACAATAGGGCCGTTTACTGTAAGACTCGAATTCGAGATATTGAGTTAGAGCGAAGGTCCTGCGGGGGACGATTCGCTTTCCGTGGGCATGTGGTAAGCTTCCTCAGGCTCCGCCTTCCGGGATCTTACCTATCATGTTCATCCCACAGGAGTCTTCATCGTCCCCCTCCGGACCTTGCGATAATTGTGTGTCTCGAACTTCTTTGGAGTAGAGCAATATTACGAGAAAGAGATAACATTCTGAACACATTGGTTTTGTTACGTTACCACGTGAATGACCCTGCTATAGAAGCATTTGAGGCAGATTTACCATGTCTTATTTTTCCTATAGAAGGGTCCGTTCGCCAGATATCGCTGGGTGGGTTGGGAAATGACGAGACTCCCGTGGGAGAAGGAGCTAGGCGAGACCCCACAGGGAGTGATAACGACTGAGGAGGCTTGCCAGTTCCCCCACAGGAAAGCGAGTTATTTCCCAACCCACCCCTAGCCTTCTTTCCATAACGGACCCAATATATCTCGAAACTGAGTCTTCCACAAACGGGAGCTTTTCTGGAAAAGATCAACTCAGTTATATGACCAGCGTACTGCTTTCCAAGGTCTGTAACCCATGAATAAAAACAGGGGAGTTGAGAACGTTAATGATCAGGAGGTGTTCCTTATGGCAAAGCCTATGGATCCTGATCACAAGCAGAAAAACGTCTCCAGTTCAGGGACGGATATTGATGAAGTTAAACGTCAGAACGCGAACTCTGGTCTTTCCTATAACCAGGCGAAAGCGTTACTCGCGAAGCAGACCGCTGAACGTGAAAAGGCTCAAAACGATTTTGTTCATGAAGTCGGAAAAGAGAATTTATAATGGATAATGCCAGAATCTACAATAAGGTTCTGGTACTTTTTTTATGGGTCAAGCCTTATTAGAATTTTCCAAAAAAAGGTTGCAAACGTGAATGGGCAAGTTTACCCTTACAAGTAGGTACATATTCGTGAAGGATGGAGGGAGAATTTTGGCCCATTTACCAGAAAACGAGAAGCGGAAAGTGTTCAAGGATCAGCTTGAGCACTTACGTAACAATGGATACTTAACCGATGAAGCTTACCTTAAGGTATTAGAAGCCGATCGTACATACATACAAGACAAGAAGCGGGAAGAAGAACATAAGGAGCTTCACACAGCAGCAGAGCCAGCAGAGGCGCGCGATTCGGTCCCAGAACAGAAGCCGGTGAAACCGAAGAAAGTGAAAAAAACAAAATCCAAAGAAGAAATTCGTGAACGTAACATTACGTGGTCACTTATTCTTGGTGTTTCACTGCTTTTGATCACAGGTCTGATTGTTGCCACAAGTCAGTGGGAACAGATGGGGCCAGGGATGAAAGTTTTTTCGATCTTCTTTGTCTCTTTGTTTTTTCACGGATTGAGTTATGCTACAGGGAAGTTTCTGAAAATCGAAAAGACGGCCTTTGCTTTTTTAACATTAGGAAGTCTGCTGATACCGATTGCTATTGTAGCGATTGGATTCTTTGGATTGTTCGGTGATTATCTATCCCTGTACGGGGAAGGCAGGTATCTCTTGGGGCTGCTTGGTACGCTGCTTCCACTGCCGCTATACATCAGGCATGCAGTGGTACATAAGTCACGCTTATATGTATGGATCTCCTTTGTATTTTTATCGCTATCGATCGGATTCAGCCTTGGCGCTCTTCCTCTATCGATGGACGCGTTCTATATGTGTTTAATGCTTTTCAATGCGATCCTGCTTGGAGGGTATGTTTGGTTCAAGAATTCGGATAGATGGTCGTTATTTATAAAAGAATTGCCGCTCTACGCTCAGCTGAACCTGGTTCTTTCAACGTTGCTGATGTTGTTTTTCTTCGAGAGTGAAGTCTTTTACAGCTTTAATCTGCTGCTGACAGCTAGCATCTATATGGCGATGGTTTTCATCTATCAGACTAAAGAGTATCAATTCGTCTTTTCCGTGATGGTGGTGTATGCCATCTATCAACTGGTGGAGAATTCCCCTCTGCAGTCGGTCGACATTACTGTATATGCAGTGGTTGGACTCGTGTATTTAGGGTTTGCTTATGCATTTAGAAATCATCATTTTGTAGAAAAAGTGTTTCGTTATACGAGCGGAATCGTGTCCTTTTGTGCTTTTGTTTATATTAGCTACGAAAGTATCTTGTTGAGAGGCGAAGAGGGTTCATGGCTCTTGCTTATCGCTTATGCCATCATCACCGTCAATTACCTTTTACTCTCGAATTTGAACAGCTACGTGGTTTTCCATTACATGACCCCTGTGTTTTTCTTTATCACGCTTTGGCAGCTGTGGGAAATCACGCAAGTTGGACCGCTATTTCTGTTCCTGTTTATTGGGGCAGTTGTGTCTCTTCTCTACATTGGGTTATGGACGAACCTCCGCTGGCTGCAAGTGATCGCACCTAGCACGGTTTATACATCGATATCCGTCATGGCGGGCTGTATTGGGTACAGCTTGTATGATGAACGGTTGGCCTATAGCTCCTTCATGTTCCTCGCCATAAGTGTTCTTGCTTACCCTTTAAAAAGAAAATACAGCCATATGGACATGGGAGAAACGGCGATATGGGTGCACCCGGTAGCATTGTTTATTTCAGCTGCTATTTTATATGAACCACTTATTGGCTGGTTTCCTGCTTATAAAGAAGGTTTAGCTTTTCCGTTTCATTTGGCTTTGACGGGAATCTTGCTTACCATCGTCCATCTCGTATGGAATAAATTCCGTGATAAACAGTTGTCTGCGGCCAGTTTTTATACAGGACAAGGTTCTTATATCCTGGCTATGATTATCCTGGCAGGCAATCCCTGGGTGGATCCTGTCCTGATCCGTCCTTTCATTCTGTTCATCGGCATAGGTATGATGATGTGGCTTGTGCTGTATGCTCAAAGAGCATTTCTTTGGCTGTTTGTTTCTGTTACGATGTTAGCTTTTTACATCTCTTTACTTGATCCATTGTCGTTCGATTCGTTTGCTTCGTTTTTCACCTATATGATTGTAGCGCCGGTTCTGCTCGTCTTTCTTGGAGATGTGAGACTCGGAAAATGGGGAGAAAGACAGCCTTATTTTTACTGGCTGGCTCATGCCGTACAGCCGCTCTTGATCGGTCTTTTCCTGATCAATTCACTCGGCGGGGAAGCTATGTATCCATGGGTGCTGGTTATTCCTCTTAGTCTGTATGTCTACAGTTCGTTAACAGCCGCACGCGAATGGGCGATCAAGCTAATGCTTTACGCAGCTTTGACGACGCTGTTTTTTGCTGTATGGACGGTCCCTGGCTACTTTGGCTGGTGGGAAGCTGTTCCGGAGACATACGCCTGGCTTGTGACCAGTATAGGAATTGCAGGGATATGGATGGGTGTACCTGACACGTGGAAGAAAAGGATCGAATGGTATCTCATTCCATTTTCCATTTTCGGATTGTCACTGTTTATCAATAGACTGGAACCCTGGGCTCCTTATGAATGGCTGTTTGCAGTAGGGTACGTTATTCTGATCCTTTTCTTTATGCATCGCAGAAAATGGTCGCTTGCCCGATTTGTTCCTTTATTATTTAGTCTGGCGCTATGGCATGAGGTGACCGTCGATTGGGAACGATTGACGCTTGTTATATTAATGGTCGTTTGTATCGGGATCCTGCTTGCCGCTGGCCGTTATTTCCATTCCGTAATGATCGGGCCTAAATTAGAAGCCGATGCCTACTCCTGGACAGCGCTCCTGTACATTGGCTATCTGAACTTAGCGACTATGGTGGATGAGAATGTTTGGATCCGGGTAGTCCCCGTGGTTTTATTGAGTATCTGGTTCCTGTTTAATGCAAAAAAATGGGAAGAGCCGCTGCTAAGCAAATCGTTCATTACCTTAGGAGCCGCATGTCTATATGCCGGGTATATTATCGTATTGCTGGATTATCACGCTCTGATCCCTGACTTAATCGAAGCTGAACTGCAAGCCCTGCCCATCCTTTTGGTGCTATTCTTCTTGCGGAGAAATACATGGCGGGAATACGCCGGGGTTCTGAATCATATACAACTGGGAATTCTCCTGTTGATCGCTGCATATTTAGTCGTCGATGGTATCCAGAGTCATACGATTTGGGATGCATGGATCCTTGGCGGGTTGTCGCTCATTTCGATGATTGCCGGTATGCAGTGGCGAGTTAAGTCTTACTTTTTCGTCGGCATGGGTGTGCTGATCTTCAATGTGCTTTACCAAACCAGGCCCTACTGGGGCAACCTTCCGTGGTGGGTGTACCTGCTGCTTGCTGGATTAATCCTTATCGGAATAGCGAGCTACAATGAATGGCAGAAGCAACAATCCGATGACCACAAACCTGTAGACAGAAAGATAAAGCGAATTTGGACAGCATTGAAAAAGTGGAATTAACTTTTTCTAGCAGGGGGGTGACGTATGAGAAAATTACTGGTTGAAGGATCAGCCATAGTTTCAGTTTTAATCTTTTACGCCGCTGGCAGTCTATTTGATCTAAGCTGGCTGCAATTTCACTATAGTAATGACTACTCATCAGAGAATGGAAGAAGCGTTGAGTTCGGTGGTTCCTTCCTGCCGCTCATTCTCGGGGTGATGGTCTACCTTATCGTTAGAAAAATGATGTCGAAGAAAAGCAGCACATAGACAGAAAATGATTCTAATAGAGTAAGTATCTTTGCGAAACGGGATATTCGACAAAAAAGAAACGTCCAGGTTTACCTGCCTGGACGTTTCCTATCTTAGGAGCAACTATTACTTTCCCTGATTGATTATTAAAAGGAGTTAGTAAGGATCAGCCGTCTGGACTATTTACGACTTTCTTCATACACCTTCCGCTTAAAAGTTAAATTTTTGTACATCGCATAAAGTAAGGTTACTTCTTTGTTCACCTGTTTGAAATGCTCACTGTACGTATATTTACCCTGAATCCGGTCGAAGCGGCTGCGGAGCTCAGCCGGTGTTAATTCAAGGAAAGTTTCGACGGCTTGTACTGAACCCGCCACCAGATAACGCTTCAACTTCTCCAGTCTCTGAAAGCCGTCAAAATCGATCGCCTGGGATTGGAACACATCAATCGCTTCTTTCTTCCGACTGATATACGAGGAGATGTCCACGATGCAGTTCACTTCTTCCTTAGGCAGCAATGTATTAATTTCATAAAGACGGATCGTAATATCTTCTCGGCCCATGTCCTCAAGGGTGTCACGGACAAGCTGGGCGGTTGCGATATGGTCCGCGTGACAATCGACGAATACGGGGGCGTAGATCACTTCAGGCTGGACCGTTTCAATCTTCTTCCTGATCCAAGTTCTTGTCCGAGGGTCACTGGTTAACTGTCCATCTTTTTCATCGAAGAAGTCAATGGAAGTCAGGTTGAGCAGTTCTTTTACTTTACGGGCTTCTTTTTTCCGGGCCGCTACTAATTCATCGGCTGCACCTTTACTTTGGCTGCCAGATCCATCTGTTAAAAAAGCTACATGCGTTTCTGCTCCTTCTGCTGCATGTTTCATTAACGTTCCGCCAGCACCGATGGTTTCATCATCCACATGCGGAGCAAACAGGAGCACGCGCTGTTCGGTGACGTCTTTCAAGGGTCTTTCGGCTTTATAGTAGCGGCTGATGATCATATGATTCGCGGGTGATAGGACTGGCAGCGCTAGTTTGAGTAGTTGTCGCTTCATAAATTAGATCTCCTTTTTAATACGAATCTACATCGCCCGGGGTAATGTACCACTTGTTCGATTGATTTAAAAAGCGGAGGGATCCATTAATCTCTTTACCTACTAAGGGCATCGGGCTGTCTTTATGAGTAAATCCATTGTTCTTCAGATGAGCGGCAAGAGGGGTATGAGTGAGCGCCCACGTTTGAATCACGTCGGTCTGTTTGAGCACCTCAAAACTCTTCTGCAGCAGGGCTTCCCAAATCTCCTCGTCATTTGCGAGCATATCGACAATTAAACCATTCTTAAATCCGCTGCTCGTGGTGATTTTTGTTACGACATATCCCTGGAGGATTTCCTGGTGATACACCGCATGAATTTCATACTCGGTTTCGGGATGGGACAGGTATCGCCAATTCAAATATGCGGCATCTCTCACTATGAGAGCAGGGGCTAGGTGGCGTGTCTCCTGAGCCAGATCGTCAAATTCCGGACCGCACTCCGTGATGTTTTTCCAATGAAGCGAAGAGGAGGTGGGCTTGTACGGATTTTTCCACTTCGCATAAGCGAGATCGAGCGGCCTGAAAAGTTTCAGCAGCGCGAATTTAGACGCGAGCACGGATACAGGCCTTTGAATGTACATCCAGCGCGGCATGTCTGTCATATGGACAGCCCCAGTGTAACGGATGAATAACTCTTTCGCCTTTGGGGCAGGAAAACCGTACAAATAATCGATCCCCGCATCGCTCGCTTCGGTTAAAAGTGCTTCGTTCAATTGTTTGTAGATGCCTTTGCCGCGTGCATCCGGGTCCACCATCGTATCGACGCGCAGGCCGATGGTTGATTTTTCTCCGGACAGATAAGCTTCGGTGACCCACAAACTGATATGACCCTGAATCGTCCCGTTCTCTTCCCAGACAAGAATAAATGGGGAGTCAGATTTAGGGTTTTGTTTAAATTTCCAATCCCATAACTCATACGATCGTTCCTGATTGAATGTTTTTTGGAAAAGGGATTGAACCTGATTTAAATCTTTAGGATGGTATTGCCTTACGTTCATTTGAATATTTCCTTTCTGCACTATGGAGTTCCTATACAAATTATATCAAATAAGAAGGAGATTCGTATCTTCCTAACAGAAAGCTCAAATCCTCATATAGATGATTTGAGCTGTCTAAGGTTCTTATTGGTTATAAATATCGATGATGCGCTTGATTAGGGTTTTTTCGTTATTCTCTTCGGCAATGCGTTCGCCTTTTTGAATCATGGCTGCTCGTCTCTCAGGATCAGCAATGACCTGATCGATCCCTTCACGCAGGGAAGTGGCATTTTCAGGTTGAACAAGCACGCCTGCTTCGTCACTCAAGAGGTAAGATAAACCGCCCACATCTGAGGCGACCACAGGTGTATGGCAGGACATGGCTTCTAACGCGACCAGTCCAAACCCTTCGATATAAGAGGGCAGCACAAACACGTCTGCAGCAGCCATCCATTTTGCCAGTACTTCTTGGTCTTTGGTGCCGTGAAAATGAACAACCTCTTTGTTCTCCGGCTGGACGCTTTCTTTCAGCTCGGATAAATAACCCGCATCCTTCATACTTCCTATAATATGAAGCTCCAGATTCCGCCGCTCTTCGTTGAGGGATTGGAAGGCTTTCAGGAGCTCGGTCAGCCCTTTAGCTTTAATTAAATTCCCAACAAACAGGAGGTGGAAATGATCCGGACTGAGGTTTAACTCCTGTTTCATCAGCTCCGCACCTCTAGGGGCAAAAAGCTTCCGGTCGACCCCCATGTTAATGAGGGAGACTCTTTCAGGAGACACACCAAAGTGGCCGACAACCTCCTGCTTTAAAGCTTCTCCTACGACAATCACATGATCGGCCTGCTTTAGAATGTACTTGGTCAACGACGCAATCCATTTATTCTTCTTAGCCATCTGATCAAGGTCGCCGCCGTGGGACGTTACGATCAGCTTGCTTTTGAACAGCTTTTTAAAAAGCAAGGCCGGCAAGCCGCTCGGGAAAATATAATGGGCATGCACGACATCGTACTTACGGCCGTTGGTAATCAGCTTGGCTAAAATTCGGAGGAGCCACGTTCCATATTTAATAATCAAATTCCTTTTGCCGCTGCGGTTATCCTTATTTACGGCTGTATCCATTTTCAGACCTTGCTCACGCAGAGCTTCAACCTGATTTTTCACAAATATTCCGTAGGTGGGATTGACCTTGCTAGGATACATATTGCTGATGACGAGTACGCGTTTCTTCATAAGAAACTCCTTTCTCCATGATCGGTCAGGCTTCTGATTTCTTTCCTCGTTTCCGGATATTATTGAGTAAGAATAAGAAAGCATTTATTTTCATAACAAAGCTTGATCCTGCGAAAACGACAGCGCCGACAATCGCAACGATGATGATCTGTACGAGATTCGGAAGGCCTCCGATCAGCTGCTGGATTCCAATGACTGCTCCACTCATGATGATAACGGCGAAGGTGATTTTGCCATAATCAACGGCGAGGTATTTAAAATCGATACCCCCGACCAATCTCACAAAAATGAACAGACAGGCACCGGTATAAAACAGAGCCATTAAAGAAGCGGCGAGCGGGATGCCTAAGTAGCCAAGCCATGAAGCGAATAAAAAGTTGAATAAAACGTTAATCAGGATCGATCCGATACTGATAAATAAAATAAGGTGACCTTTATTCATCGTGTAGAATCCTTTGTTAATTACGTTATTCAAGCTGAAAAATATGACAGAACCGAAGTACAGGTAGGCGACGTTTGTAGTGGCCTGTGTTGCTTCATTATTAAAGGCTCCGCGTTCATAGAGGAGCTCAATAAGATTCGGCATCAGGAGCATCATCCCAATCACGGAAGGAAGCAGGACGAGATACATCGTAGTGAGTCCTTTTTCGATCCCTTTCTTAAACTGGGGAGTGTCATCCTTCGTGATAGCTTTTGACAGCATTGGAAAGATAATCGTCGCAATGGTTACTCCGAAAATGGCCTGAGGCATGTGCACGAGATTTTTGGCGTAGTTGATGTACGTGACCGCCCCTTCCCCCTGGCCTGAGGCAAAGATCGCACCAACCATCAAGTTGACCTGGCCGACTGCAACGGTGAGACCTACAGGAAGGAAGATCCAGTAGAATTGCTTCACTTCCGGCCATTCAATTTTCTGTTTTACGTCCATTACCTTTCGAGGCACGACAAGGAAAAGCTTGAAAACGAGCGACAAAATCGTTCCTGCCAGGTAACCAAGCGCAAGGGAGTAGGCTCCGATTTGGTTGGCAAATAAAAAGGCAGCCAGGATGGAGCTTAAAATAACGATAATCTGAGACACGATCGATAAGGAGAATTTGTTCTCCGCATCGAAAAAGGCTTCAAGCACCGAGTTCATTCCTACAAAGGCAATACAGGAGAAAAAGATAATCGTCACCCATGTGGCAATCTGTGTCGCCTCGGGGCTGAATTCCGGATACAGAAGCGGAATCAGGAACGGAGCGAGCGCCATGCCGAGAATGGACAGAAGGAATGCGAGCACAAGCGTTCCTTTAAAGACTTGTCCCAAGTAGGTTTTGCCGCGGTTCTTCTCAAGCGATTGAATATAAGTGGGGACAAGGGCATTCTTCATGCCATTTGTCATAAATAAGATCAGCATATTTGGAATAATGAATGCGGCAAGATACGCATCGGCTACATAGCTGTCCCCGAAATAATAAGCGATGACCATGTCCCGGATAAGCCCGGAGACCTTGAGGAGAAGCGTAGCTCCGATGAAAAGTATACTTGCCAGTCCTAGTTTAGATTTCAATTGATATACCTCTTTCGACTAGACTTTGAATCTACTATGTTCGACGATTTCAACTATAAATCATATCTTTTTATTTTACCATAATTCTTTCAGACTTCACGAGCGGCAGCAGAGCCAGAAACCCGTTATTCCAAGTTAGACGTGATCTTAAGGGGTTAAGCTCCCTTTTCTGTAACACTTGATTTCGAGATATTTGAAGTGAGGGAAGGTCCTGCGGGGGACGATTTCGCTTTCCGGCCCTGCACGACGCAGGGTCGTTCGACGTTGCCACACGACGTGGCGTTCTTAGTCGAACCTCCCCTTCTGAGGTGAGCTTCCTCGGGCTTAACAGCCCTGCGGGATCTTACCGACCGTGTTCATCCCGCAGGAGTCTGCATCGTCCCCCTTCGGACCTTGCGATATATATAGCTCGAAATCATGTTTGAAAAACGCTGGTTTATGGTGGAGGGACATTTTTAACAACGAGCTTATCCAGTTGGATGAATCCCGTTGTATAGGCATTGGAGGCGGATCAAGCTCCCCTTTTCGCCTATAGAAGGGTCCGTTCACTCTTCAATCATAGGGTTGCGAAGGAAACAAGGAGACTCCCGCGGGAGAAGGAGCTAGGCGAGACCCCACAGGGAGTGAAACGAACGAGGAGGCTTATGGTAAAAGGAGGATCGACTAAGATCGCCACGTCCTGTGGCAACGTCGATCGACCCCACTTCGTGTAGGGCCGCAGGAAAGCGAGTTGTTTCTGTAGCCACCCTTATCTATTTTTGGCAACGGACCCAAGATA